>NZ_JBQSXT010000029.1:0-31462 GCF_052378605.1 Halomonas sp. AOP27-A1-41 | reverse complement strand
AGTTAAGTCGTAGTGCAGTAAGGGATGTGGTTGCACAGCTAAAAGCAGAGGGCCTTGTAGCTTCTCGTCAAGGATCCGGGCTTTTTGTTATTGCAAGACCCTCAACGGCACTTGACGCACCCAATTTTGTAAACAACTTTAATGATCTGATTGCACTATTTGATTTTCGAATGTTAATCGAGACCGAGTCAGCGGTATTAGCAGCAAAAAAGCGCAATGAAAGTGATATTGAGCGCATAGAAGACAAGCATCATGCTTTACAGGATGTCTTTAGAAACGGAGGGCAAGGCACTCAGGAGGATTTTGACTTTCATTTACAGATCGCCAGAACATCAGGCAACAAATTCCTTCTTAGCTCTATATTAGCGCTGCAAACAGGCGTAATTTTCTCCGCCAAATTAGGTAAAAAAACCTCTGACTTACCAAGGTTTCTACAATCCAGACAGGTCTCACAAGAGCACGCTGCCATTATCGACGCTATTCGTGCGGCTGATGACACACAAGCCAGAGCGGCTATGCAGCATCATATCGAGGCCTCGCTTTCACGCATTTTACACGGCCAGCCATAAGCGCAATATCTTTGGCCTGGAAAGCCGGGTCATCGACGACCCGATCACGGGAAAACCCATGATGATACCGCTGGGGCGGCATGGGCCGTGCAAACGTAAGCGTGTATCTACTGCCGATAGGGAGACACAGGCCTGAAGAAGACGTGGATGTGCTTGGCCGTTCTGTGCAACCTGGTGCTTAAGGCAACTACCAAGCAATCCTTGGTAGCTGCCTTGACGTCACCACTTTCTCGAACTCAATGCCTGCTCGGTTAAGTGGGGGAAAGAGGCTGCTCAATGGCCCGCCCAACCTGTAGCACTTTGGCGTCATCAAATGCCTTGCCCATAATCTGGACACCCACGGGCAGCCCTTGATGATCCTTACCAAATGGCACCGTCAGCGCGGGTAGTCCGGTCACATTGGCGGGTGCGCATAAGCGCACATACGCTTCGGAGACACTCTCTTGGCTGCCGTCTTCCCAATCAAACGTATCCTGCTCCAAGCGTGCTGCTGTCTGGGGCACGGTGGGTGTCAGTAGAACGTCGATGTCTGAAAACAGGGAACCCCAGCGCTTAGCGATCAGGTTCCGGGCACGCTGCGCCTTCAGATAATCGCCTGCTGACAGCAGTTGTCCGGCTTCAAGCAAGGTGCGTACATCATCACCGTATAGCGATGCTGATTGACGTATGTCCTTGGCGTGTACGGTTGCTGCCTCGGCCACCATCAGGCCCCACTGAGTCGGAATAAGGTAGTCAGCCAGCGGAATATCCACCTCCACCAGCACGGCGCCCTGTTGTTCCAGATGCGCTGCCGCACGCCTAACAGCCGCGGCGACTGGCTCCGCAACGTGGTCAAAATAGTAGTTGCGTGGAATACCAACACGCAGCCCATGCACATTTGACTGTGCGTTGGTATCGAAAGAGGCAGGAGGAGTACGGCTAGCGGGGTCGCGCGCATCAAAGCCCATCACTGCCTGCAATAACAGGCCAACATCCTCTACCGTGCGTGCCATAGGGCCCGCATGATCGAGCGACCAGGCCAGGGGCATAGTACCGTGGCGAGAGACCAAGCCATACGTAGGCTTGAACCCAACCAGCCCGCAAAGTGCTGCGGGCACCCGAATCGAGCCACCGGTATCGGTCCCCATGGCTGCCCAAGCGCCGCCGTAAGCAACCGCTGCGGCAGAGCCCCCACTGGAGCCCCCCGACGTGCGCTGTGGATCAAGCGGATTGCGCGTTTGAGGTGTGGTCAGGCCGAAAGCGAACTCATGCAAATGGGTCTTGCCCAGGAGTATCGCGCCGCCACGCAGCAAGGCATCCGTTACCGCGCTGTTGGCCTCGGCCAGGTGTCCGTCCTGAACACGGGAGCTGGCCGTGGTGGGTTGGCCAGCAACATCGAACAGGTCTTTCAGCGCGATAGGAATGCCATGCAGCGGCCCACGGTAACGGCCATGTTGAATGTCTCGCTCGGCCTCAAGTGCCTGCTGACGGGCGGCGTCTTCCCATACAGATACAAAAGCGTTGATCTCTGGCTCTCGCGCACCAATACGCGCCAAGGCCGCATCCACCAATTCTACTGGTGACAGTTCGCATGCCGCGATGGCGGCACTGGCTTGGGCCAGTGTCAGGTTTAATGGATTTAGCATGGTTGGTTCCCCTGGCTAGCATCAAAGGTAAATGAAGGAGTGCATGATTCATCGATAGGTAATTCGTCAAGCCGGGCAATGACCGTGTGTATGTGATGCAGTACACCCGCAATCAGTGGCGCACGTTCAGAGTCCAGGGGCAGCCCTAGGCTAGTAGCCAGAGCCAGGGTTTCCTCGGCGGACATAGGAGAGACATTTTGAACAGTCATGCTTGATTTCCTTTCTTCATTGAAGTGCGCGCTTGCATAAGCAGCAGGATAATGGCGAGCAAGGCCAGCGCTGTGATCACCGCACCATAGACATTGGCCGAGGTCAGCAAGCCGACCTTCTGAGCCAGGTAGCCGACAGCCATCGTGGGCACGCTATGAGCCAGATAACTTTCGATATAAAACACGCCCATCAGCGCGGCACGTTCATGGGGCTCAGCCAACGGTAGGACACTGCGCACAGCCCCGAGAAAGCTCGCGCCAAACCCAAACCCCGCAATGACCGACCCGGCCAACAGCAAGACAGCGTTTCCCTGATTAGCCCCGACCAAAATGACGACCAGCCCTGCGACCAAGGCAAGTTCGCCAGACAAGAGGGTTGTAAAAGAGCTCAGCTTGCGAGCCGCCAGAACCGCTGTGGCACCGGTGAGCGTTAGCGCTGCGACGACAAGACCACCCAGCCATGGCGTGCTCACATGCGTAACGTCAACGATCAGCGATGGCATAAGCGATAGATAAAAACCACCTAGCATCCACACTGCCACGTTTGCAGGAGTGACAGATAACAGCGTTTTGCGCGCTTGCAGCGGCACGGTAATGCGTGGTTTCAGGCTTGCCCATGCACCCGAGCGATATGTCACCGTCTCTGGTGCCAGCCAAATCAAGCCCAGCATCACCAGAAAAATAGCCAGCAGCAACGCGTACACCATGTGCAGCGGATCGGGCGCCAACACGACCAACGAGGTACTGCCTAGCGCGCCGGCTGCCATACCAAGCAGTGGTGAGATGCTGTTAATCACAGCCCCCCTCTCCCGACTAACATCGAGTATCGCCGCGCCAACTGCCGCAGTGGCCATACCCGTGGCAAAGCCTTGCAGAGCGCGCGCACCAATCAGCCAACCCGGCCCGGCCGCACCCAAAAAAACCACCATAGCGATGATCTGTAGCGACAACGCCATGGCAATAACCGGACGTCGACCAATATGATCGGACAGCCTTCCCGTCACCAGCAGTGCCAAAAGCAAAGCCAGCGCGTAAGTGGCAAAAACCACCGTCAGCAGTGTTGCGCTAAAGCTCCACTGCTGCTGATAAAGTTGGTACAGCGGGGTAGGCGCACTCGATGCTGCTAAAAAGGCAATCATTATCGCTGTGTGCAGGAAAACGGTACGGGCGGGAGACAAACTCCAGCTAGAGGAACGGCGGACAGTATCAGACACGTTGATGGACATGATCTCTCCCAAAAGGCAAAATATTAGCTTTAAAGAGCATAAACTCAATAAATCACTAACGCAAACATTTTGCCTTAGTGATTTATTGTACCGTACCGACGAAACCGTGCCGATGAATAGGTACTGAAGGAACACATGACCAACAAACCCACTCCTCGTCCAGGGGGCCGCAGCGCTCGTATTCAGGCTGCCGTTCATCAAGCCGTTCGAGATCTGCAACAAGAACAAGGCCGGGCCGGGCTTACGGTGCCCGCCATCGCCACACGCGCTGACGTCACCCCCTCGACGATCTACCGCCGCTGGGGTGACCTTACCCAGTTACTGGCCGACGTTGCCGTCGAGCAACTACAGCCGGAGCAGCCGCCAGCCGATACGGGAAGTTTGCGTAGCGACTTGTTAGCCTGGCTTGTTGAGTACTTTGAGGAGATGTCATCAGCCCCAGGGCGGGCGATGCTCCGCGATGTTCTAGGCACAGAAGGCCATGCCAGCGCGGGTAAATGTGATGGCTTCTTGCGTCAGCAGATCGAAGTAATAAACGAACGCGGCCTTGCCAGAGGAGAGCAGCCGATGGATATAGGGCGGGTCACCCAAATAGTGGTGGCGCCTCTGATGTACCGCATCCTGTTTGCCAACGAAACACCGACTGCGCAGGCCATAGAAGCACTTTTCGAACAATTAGTAAGCTCAGCAGATGCTTAATAAAAAAGCCCCGTGTTCTGGATAACACGGGGCTTTTGGCAAGGGGCGCTGTTGGGCTTATTACGCCTCGACCGCGGCACGCCCTTTGATCATTGAGCGGGCAAGCAGCAGATACGCGACCGAGCCACAGGCGGCCATGGCCAACACCACCGCTTCAAGCGTATGCGGCAGCATGGCAGACAGGGCGCTCAAAATCCCGGCGATACCGAACTGGGCGGCGCCCAAAAGCGCGGCGGCGGTACCACTACTAGTGGGGAAAAACTCCAAAAAGCAGGCCTGAATATTGGGCGAGATCGCCCCTACTGTGCCGATGGTCAGCATCATGGCGAACAGGAAAGCGTACATTGGCCACTCCATAAAGGCAGCCATCACTAACAATACAATGCCGACCGCTTGGCAGCCCGTTGCCAACTGCAGAATACGCAGTGACGATATTCTGGAAAGCAGTACACGGTTGCAAATATTGAAGAAAAGCATCGCGACGATGTTAGCCGCAAACAGCATCGAAAAACTTGAGGGCGACTGGCCGAAGTGCCCCTGATAGATAAAGGAAGCGTAGGTAATGAACATCATCAGGGTGGAGAAGGAGGCGGCCTGCCAAGCGATAAACGGTAAGGCTGGTTTCGTCGACAGTACCAGCTTGTAACGCGCCAGCAAGCTCATCTTGGGGCTTTTTGATCGCGACACTTTGCCCTTCCCGGAAAAAAGCACTCGCACCAGTAACGGCACCAGCAGCACCGCGTAAACCGCCAAGGCAAAGAAAATATTGTGCCAGGAACCCACCGCCAGAATCGCACTGCCAACGCTCGGGGCGATACCCGGCGCCAGCACCATGATAAAGCCCATCATCGAGAACAGCTTCGCGGCATCACGGCCCGCCACCCGGTCGCGCACCAGTGCCGGTATCGACACCAGCGTTAACCCCGCGCCAATGGCTTGAACGGCCCGCCCGCTAAGCAGAGTGTTCAAGGATTCCGCCATGCCGATGACAATGCTTGCGAGCGCAAAAATTGCCAGCCCGCTCATCAATACACGCTGGCGACCGAAGCGGTCCGAAAGCGCCCCGCCAATGAGCTGCCCCACAGCCATCGCGAACACATACACCGAAACGCTTAACGATACGGCCTGCTGAGATATCCCCAGCGACTCGCCAATGACCGGAAAGGCCGGCAAGTACGTATCCATGGAAAACGGACCCAGCATCATGGTCAATGCCAGGCTCAGTACCACAATGAAGGGCGTTTTAGATTGGGTCATAGAAGCTCGCGGTAAGATGGCTTAATGATGGCAGCATTCATAATATGATACCGATTGACTCCATCATCAGCCAATATTCGCCTAGAAGTGGCTACCAAGCCACCACGTTGGGCCATCCAACAGTCCGCGTGTGCTACTCGCTCCTTTTGATCTCTTTAACCACAGCATCCAGGTGGCTTGAGTTGATCTCGGCAGGCGAGTTGGCGCCGATCAACGTCATGGTGACGCGCATATCGGCGGCGATCAGATCCAGTAGATGGGAAACGCCCAGCTCACCCCGTGCGGCCAGTGCATACACATAAGCGCGGCCCAACAGCACGCCTTGGGCACCCAGCGCCAGCATACGCACCACATCAAGCCCAGAGCGCACGCCGGAATCTGCCAGTACCGTCAGTTCATCGCCCACGGCCTCGGCAATATGCGGTAGCGCTTGGGCGGTGGAAATAGCCCCATCCAACTGGCGCCCACCGTGGTTGGAAACCACGATACCGTCAGCCCCCATGCGTACCGCATCTCGCGCATCCTCTTTATCCAACAGCCCTTTGATGATCAGCTTGCCCTTCCAACTCTCACGAATCCACTCAAGCTCGCTCCAGCTAATGGAGGGGTCAAAGTTTTTAGCCAGAAAGCCCATGTAGTCGTCCATGTTCATTTCGCGTCCGGTGTAGGCCTCGATATTACCGAACGACAGCGGCTTGCCTTTAAGCCCTACATCAAACGCCCACTGCGGGTGGGTGATTGCCTGAGCGTACTGGCGCAGCTTGGCGTTGGGGCCTGACATACCCGAGCGACGGTCACGGTAGCGCGAACCTGGCAGCGGCATATCCACGGTAAACACCAGCGTTTTCATGCCTGCTTCCCAAGCGCGCTCCAGGGCATTTTTCATAAAGCCGCGATCTTTCAGCACATAAAGCTGAGACCACTGCTCGCCGTGGGCATTTTTAGCCACTTCCTCAATCGAGCAAACCGAAACGGTGGAGAGCGTATAGGGAATCCCCGCCTTTTCTGCCGCGCGCGCAGCCTGCACTTCGCCGCGCCGAGCATACATGCCCGTGGCGCCCACCGGTGCCAGCGCAACCGGCATTTTCCACTGACTGCCTAAAATTTCAGTTTCAAGCGACGGCGTACCGCCCCCCTGCAGCACGCGCTGGCGTAAAGGGATGGCCTGCAACGCCTCCACATTGCTGCGCAGCGTGCTTTCCGTGACCGAGCCGCCATCAAGGTAATCAAACAAAAAACGAGGAACACGCCGCTTGGCGGCTTGCCGGTAATCAGAAGGACTTGAAATGATCATGAATTCGCCTTAACTCGACACGGGAAACGGAGAAGTGACCGTATGTTAGAAACCTTGGTGCTAACTCCAACTAGCGTAACAAGTTACGCCGCCGCTATAGCCATTCGCTGCGCTGAACTTTAGTCTATTAGCGGTTTGGTTTATGCCCCAGCTCACGCTCATTCATTAGCGCAACAACCCAATCAATGAACACACGTAGCTTAGCGCTTACATGCCGATTGGGCGGAAAGGCGATGAACATCGGCATAGGGTTCAAGTGCCACTCTGCGAATAAGGGCACTAACTCACCGCGTGTAACGTGTTCCCGGACCATGTAATCAGGCAACAAAATCGTGCCCAGCCCCGCCAAACCTGCCGTAAGCGCTGCACTGCCATCATCGACCGTAATCCTATAGTGCCCTTGAACGCTAACGCTCTCTGTTTCGTGGTGAAGGGTATAGAGGGAAGCCAAACCAGCACGCCACTTGAAGCCGACGATGTAATGAGGCGGGGCAGATAACGCTGACGGATGCGAAGGCACCCCCGCTTTTTGCAGATAACTGGGCGCGGCGTACATGCCAACACTCAACTCCCCTATCCGGCGCGCCACCAACGATAAATCGGTAAGTTCTCCGCCACGCACTACGCAATCCACGTTTTCATCAATTAAATCCACCATGCGGTCGCTGACGCCCATATCAAGTTGAATATCGGGATACTGCGCGTAGAAGTCCGGTAGCGCCGGTATCAAAATCATTCTCGCAAACGGGCTGGGCACATCAACTCTAAGCCGTCCGCGAGGCGACACCACCGCATTGGAGAGGCTGGTTTCAGCATCATCCATATCGGCTAACAATTTTATAACGCGCTCGTAGTAGGCCACTCCGTCTGCCGTCGCGTTAACCTTGCGTGTGGTGCGGTTAAGCAGCTTTACCCGCAGCCGTGCCTCTAACTGCTGCACTAACTGGGTCACGCTGGTTTTACTGATATGCAGCGTTTCAGCGGCCTTGGTAAAGCTGCCTGTCTCCACGACCCGAGCAAATGCCTGCATCGCATTAAAACGGTCCATTACAACGATACCGCCCTGTGATTGTTTGGAAAATGCAAACAGTGTTGATCAGAATTCTCTGTTTATCCAGCCTGACAGCAGACCTAGAGTAAATCACCCAACGGCCTAGCTGATATTTGAACAACGGATGGAGAAAGAGATATGGCAATGCGTAACGCAGTTTACCCTCAACGCAGGCAGGCACTTTACGAGCAGAATGGCTATTCTGCGGCCATCCGCTCGGGCGACTTGCTATTTGTATCGGGCCAAGTGGGCAGCCGTGAAGATGGTTCACCCGAACCGGACTTCGCCGCACAGGTTCAGCTCGCCTTCGACAACTTGCAAAGCGTGCTGGAAGCTGCGGGCGCAAGCTTTGACGATATCGTCGATGTCACAACCTTTCATACGGACCCTGAAGCCCAATTCACTACCGTGCTGGAAGCCAAGACCCGCGCGTTCCCAGATAAACCCTACCCCAACTGGACGGCGGTCGGCGTAAACTGGCTGGCAGGCTTCGATTTTGAAATCAAAGTAATTGCGAGACTCTCCAACTAACCAGGAAGATTCACTGCTTTTGAAAAAGCGATGGTAGGAACCGACATTGCAGAAATGCCTAAAACGAACAATGCTTGAACAGTGTGTGTAGCGATGGAGTTTTGTAATGGCGGACTTCAAGCAACGCGAGTGGGTGAAATTGAAATGGGCTGATCACTGGGCCGAAGGCCAGGTGACCCACAAAGATAGCGAGAAGCCCCACCCTGCGTATCTAATCAAACAAGAGAACGACAGCAGAGTCTTGAAAGCACAGCTTTGAAAACAGAGTCTTGGAAGCAGAGCTTTGAAAACAGAATCTTGAAACTTCATACCGAGCTCAAAAAGGCATAGGCAAGGAGGCCACGGTGAGCATCCCACAGCCCGAAACACTCACTTTTGATAGCGATGAAACGAGCGGCTATCCCAACTCCCCACTGCCCGTACTGATATACCGCAAGGTTCTCGACCTCAGTAGCGCAGAAGCGCGGGCCGATACCTTTGAAAACATGTTCAAACAGCACGGCTGGCCGCCCGCATGGCGTTACTATTTATATGATTTTGACCACTTTCACTCCACCGCCCACGAGGCGCTAGGCATTTTTCAGGGCCAAGCCAGAGCGCGGCTGGGCGGCCCCAATGGCCAAGAAGTGATGCTTTACGCGGGTGATGTGCTGGTACTGCCCGCCGGAGTGGGTCATTCCTGCGTAGAGGCGGACGACGATTTTTGCATGGTCGGTGCCTACCCGCCGGGGCAAAACCCGGAGAACGAGCTCGGCGACCCGGCCGAGCTTTCGGCAGCACAAGCGCGGGTGGCTTCCGTAACCGTGCCGGAGACGGCCCCGGTGGGCGGGCCACTCCAGCCGCTATGGAAACCATCGTCATAGCAACGGCCAATCGCACCTGTAGACGACTGGTCTAATCAGGCGTAAGCTAGCGACTATGAATATGACACCCGTCACCGGCGATGTCCGGCAGCGCATTCTTAACACCGGCCAGGTCATCATCGGTGGCAAGGGGTTCTCGGCGGTAGGTCTTAACGAGATTCTCAAAGCCGCCGAGGTGCCTAAAGGCTCCTTTTATCACTACTTCAGCTCCAAAGAAGCGTTTGGCGAAGCACTGCTGGAAGGCTACTTCAGTGGTTATCTCGCGCAAATTGAAGAACGCCTTACCCAGCCGGGCGCTTCTCACGCTGAGCGTTTTCTCAGCTACTGGGCGCACTGGCGGGATACCCAACACCATTGCGACCCCAGCGGAAAATGCCTGGCGGTGAAGCTTGCCGCCGAAGTCAGCGATCTTTCCGAGCGCATGCGTCGCGTACTGCAACACGGTACTGAGCGTATTATTGCCAGGTTAGCCCAGTCAATCGAAGCCGCCACTGCCGATAGCTCTCTGCCTCAATCCGTTAGCGCTCAAGGCAGTGCCCTGGAACTAGCCACCACCCTTTACCAGCTATGGCTGGGTGCCAGCCTGCGCGCCAAAATCACCCGCGACCGGGTGCCGCTGGATGCTGCCTTTAAAGCCACCTACGCTTTGTTAAACCTCGACCCCAGCCACCCCCTCAGCCTGCAAAGGACTCAATCATGAAAATTCTCGTAGTGGTTACCTCGCACGACAAGCTTGGCGATACCGGCAATAAAACCGGCTTCTGGCTCGAAGAGCTGGCCGCGCCTTACTATGCGTTTAAAGACGCAGGTGCCGAGCTAACCCTGGCCTCGCCCGCTGGTGGCCAGCCGCCGCTCGACCCCAACAGCAACGTACCGGATGCTCAAACCGACGCCACCAAGCGCTTCGAGGCCGACAGCGAAGCAATGCAAGTGTTGGCAAACACGCACAAGTTGGCCGACGTTGACCTGACTGAATTCGATGCCGTGTTCTACCCAGGCGGCCACGGCCCGCTATGGGACTTGGCCGAAGACGCCACCTCCATCCGCCTGATCGAAGGCGCGATGGCCGCCAACAAGCCGGTCGCCACGGTATGCCACGCCCCCGGCGTGCTGCGTCATGTGAAAGGTACCGACGGCAAGCCGCTGGTCGCGGGCCGTAAAGTGACAGGCTTCAGTAACAGCGAAGAAGACGCCGTTGGCCTGACGAATGTGGTACCGTTTTTGGTCGAAGATATGCTCAAAGAGAGCGGCGGTGAGTACAGTAAAGGCGATGACTGGAGTTCTTACGTACTCGTCGACGGCCTGCTGATTACCGGACAAAACCCCGGCTCATCCGAAGCCACCGCCCAAGCGCTGTTAAAGAAGCTTTCCTGATAATTACCCAAGGAGAATGGAATGCCGGCTTATGCTGTACTGACGCGTGAACACACCCACGACGCGAAAGAAATGGAGCAATATGCCACCAAGGCCAAAGCCGCCCGCGAAGGCCACGACCCGAAGCCGCTCGCCTTCTACGGTGATTTTGAAGTAATGGAAGGCAGCAACATGGAAGGCGCGGTAATCCTGCGCTTCCCCGACATGGCCGCCGCCCGCGCCTGGTACCAAAGCGACGCCTACCAGGAAGCTCGCCAGCATCGTTTCCAGGGCGCCGACTACCGCGTATTTATTGTGGATGGGGTTGAAGAGTCTTAAAAGCATGGCCCCGTCATTATCGTTCACGGCGGGGGGCCCGATAAGCGCCTTGTTAAAGGGCGCTAATCCTAAGACTCTTCAAATTCCGCTCCAATACCGCAATTCCCCGGCTGACCTTACCAGTAGCCCTATACTCAGCTCATACACCAAATAAGCGACTAATTAGGTTGGGAGAATGGATTCAACACATGACTAGCCAGTGTAGGGCTGTACCTGCTTAGCCCCCTTGAGCGCATGACTCCACCACCTCAGTTGCCCAAGCATTTTTGCCGCGCTGCGCTCGTAACGCTCTGAATCAGTTAAGCGCCCCTGCGCATCAAACAGCTGCCAAATATTCTGAAAGCTGACTGAGTCACGCACCGTCATGGCATGCACTTCAGGGAATATCTGGCGCAATTGCTCCACTGCACGCAAACCACCCGACACGCCACCATAAGACACAAAGCCCACAGGCTTGGCCCACCATTCGTTCTGATACCAATCGATCGCCGCTTTCAGCGATGCTGGATAGCCGTGGTTGTATTCTGGCGTAACGATTACCATCGCATCTGCCGAGGCCAGTTGCAGACCAAGTCTTGTTACCGCCTCAGACGCATTGTTGACCATGGTCTCAGGCAAGTCGGCTTCAAGAAGATCAATCAACATAATGTCAAGGTCCTCATGCCGAGCAGCTTGCTCTACAAACCACTGGGCTACGGTGGGGGCCAACCGTCCTTCTCGGGTACTGCCAATGATTACGGCTACGGTATACTTGTTACCAAACATATCGAAGTGGCCATCGAACTCGCTCGCCTGCCTCAAGGTAGTACCCCCTCGGCACAAGACTGGTCAAAATTATCCAAAACCTGGTCAGAACGTATTAATCAACGCATTGCTGAGTTAGAACGTCTCAAGTCCAGCTTATCGGAGTGTATTGGCTGTGGTTGCCTGTCTCTGGAGCATTGCCAGATGGTCAATCCTGAGGATCGCGCCGCAGGTTTTGGTCCTGGGCCATTGCGCTGGAGGAGTACGGATAACGCCTAATCTCAAGATCTGAGCCCAATACTTGTTTTGCACACATCACCGTTTTTCCTGAATGATCCGCTGCTTATTCCTCTTGGCAAACGTTAGCGTCCCAGTTGTGTTCAACTGACTGGTGCTCAAGCAAGTTGTTAGTGACAGTAGCAGGGTGGGAATAGTGCTTCCTATTGTTTAACCGCGCTGGAAAAATGCCACGTCCGCTCAGTTTATCTGCGTCCAGTGTCCTTCAAGTGATTCATTCTGTTTGGTATTGCGCTACCCATCGCGTCTATTATCGACAAGCAGCGTGCTCCCCTGCTCATGGTGGGAAATAGCTGACTGCTCCCCCTCAGGAGCCCGCGTCACTCTCGCAGCAGATCAATGAACGCTCGCAAGCTGGGCGGTACATGTCGGTTGTTGGGATAGTAAAGATACAGGCCGGGTATGTGGGGGCACCAATCCTCAAGCACCGTTACTAGCTTTTCATCGCGAAGATAGGCATGAGCATAGGGTTCCGGTACATAGGCAATGCCTAATCCATCCACTGCCGCCTCCACCATCAATTGACTGCTGTCCAGCGTCATAACGCCAGGCACATCAACCAACACCTCCTGACCATGTTGCTGGAATTCCCAGCGGTAAAGTTTCCCGCTGGGCAACCGCTGCCTTATGCACCGATGCATGGCGAGTTGGTCGGGCGTTTCAGGAATCGGCTTGCCGTTTAAATAGCCAGGAGAAGCAACGGCAAGAAAACGTATCTCACCCCCTACGGGAATAGCGATCATATCCTTGGGAACGGCCTCCCTTAACCTTACGCCCGCATCAAAGCCCTGCTTCACAATATCTACCAGCCGCCCTTCCGCGACCAGATCAAGCTCGACGCCATCGTAAAGCGTTAGAAATCGGGGCACGATACGTTGCAGTAACAGGCGAATAGCCGCTTCGCTACCGTTAATGCGTAATCTGCCCGTTACCTTACCTTCATGACTTGAGGCTTCTTCCAGAAGGGTATCCAGCTCACCTAGCAGCGGATTCAAGCGCAGGAGTAAGCGCTCGCCACTCTCGGTTAGCGAGACACTCCGCGTGGTACGGTGCAAAAGCCGCGTGCCCAATCTTCGTTCAAGGGTGCGTACAGTGTGGCTAAGTGATGACCGGCTAACGCCCATCAGGTCAGCAGCACGGCGAAAGCTACGATGTTCAGCCACCGCTTTAAAGGCGTTAAGATCGGTTAACGTTGGCTTACTCATTGGTGAATATCCTTCACTACTTCATCTCAATTGTTGAGTATTTTATTAACAGTACTACTGGCCTAACTTATCTCTTGCAACGCTCGATCAATCCACAGGAGATAATTCATGGCTAAAACCTGGCTTATTACAGGCACCTCTACCGGCCTTGGCCGCCTTCTTACCGAATATCTACTTGAACGCGGCGACCGTGTCGTGGCCACGCTACGGCGCAACGGCGCCCTGGACGACTTGCTGGCCAAGCACGGTAACCGCTTACAGGTAGTTAATTTCGATGTTACCGATACTCGGGCAATGAGAGAGGCGGTGTCGCAAGCATTTTCAACGTTCGACCGAATTGATGTCGTCGTCAGCAACGCGGGATATGGGGTTTTTGGCGCCGCCGAAGAAGCAAGTGACGAACAGATCGAGCGACAAATAGCGACCAACCTCACAGGCTCGATCCAATTGATTCGTGCGGTACTGCCTCATCTACGCGAGCAAGGGGGCGGACGTATCGTGCAAGTGTCGTCAGAAGGCGGTCAAATCGCCTACCCATGCTTCAGCCTTTACCATGCCACCAAATGGGGAATTGAGGGGTTTGTCGAGTCGGTTGCTCAGGAAGTAGCGCCCTGGGGCATCGACTTCATTATTGCCGAACCAGGCCCCACCGCCACCCAGTTTGCGGATGCGCTGGATCGCACGCAGACGATGTCAATATATGAAGAGACGCCAGCGGGCGAGATTCGTCGTGCGCTAGCTTCTGGTGCTTTCACTATTAAAGGCGATGCGACAAAAACCGTTAATCTCATCATCGAAACAGTCGATATGCCCACTCCCCCATTACGGCTGGCATTAGGTAGCACGGCCTATCACTCCATTAACCAAGCGCTAACGCAAAGGCTCAATATATTGGAGGCGAATAAAGAGGTAGCCCTGTCTACCGATATGGATGAATTCATCGAGTAGGCGCGCCGTGCCAGACGCGTAAAACAGCAAGAGCCATCGACCACTACTTAGCACGCTATCTGGATTTTCACCCAATAGTACCGTATACCGTGTGCTATTCCCGCCGCTAGGCAGCTTGTAAAGACAGGCCAAGGTTACTGCTATAAATCTCGGACTTATCCACCAGTGAACTGCTTTAGCCAGCTAAAGAAGACGCCTCTCGCCAGCGATAGCAGGATTGTTTCTTTTGAGGTGGCGCGGATAATCAGCTTTCTTTCAGCAGTATAAAATGCTCGATCAGTCGAATCATCAGCGTTTTTTGATCGGGTAAGCTCTCCGCGACTAAGAGCGCCAGCGCCACCAAAGTGTTGTCGTTGATCAACTGCTCGACGGGCCGGGCCAGTAGGGCCGCGTTGCGGCGCAGGTACCATAGAAACAGAAACGAGCCGCAGCGTTTGTTACCATCGCCTCGCGCCTGCCCCAACAGCTCGGTTGCCTCACCTTTGGTGAAGCCGCAGTTGTTGCATTTTTCGCAACAACTGACTCCCTTTCAAGCTCATCCTCGATAAAGACGTTGCGGATGTGGCGAGATATTACAGACTTATCCCTCCCGAATAGGTTAGTCATCTGATCTAAACTTAACCAAACAGTCTCTTGCTCCAGCGTCACCTCAAGGTGTGCTTGTCCATCTTCACTGGTGAATATTTGTATTTGCTGATCACTCATAAGTGTTGCCCCCAGGTTTACATCAAGCGCCACGCACCTCCAAAACATGCATTTGCCAAGTAAGCATCACTCAATGCAGCAATATTCACCTTTGCACACCAAAGCAAATACTCAAGCGCACCTGCTATAAGAGGTTAAGTAAACCTTAACACAGGAGCTGTTTATTCATACAGAACAAACCACATGGTCTCTGCACCGTAACAGTAAGCACCTGCCCCGACTAAAAACTATTTGGCGGTAGCAATCGTGGGAGGCTAGCTCAATTCAATGCATAAAAACCATCACCACTAGCACCATGGTCAGCAATAACAGGTACACCTTGGCATGAATACGGTCAGGGATGCGCCCGATCCAGACTGACGCCAGGCGGATACCGAGCCATGAGCCCACCGCAAGTACCAGCAAGGCACGCAGATCCACATAACCGGCATACCAGTTTCCTAACGCTGAGTGATTTGCCGACAGCAACACATATGTCGCGGTGCCACTCACTGCCATAGGCAACGACAGCGGATTGGCCATGGCGGTGGCCGCCGTCATGCTCGCGCCTCTTCTCCGCATGAGCGGCACGGTCATCACGCTACCACCCACGCCCAGCAAGGCGGCCACCGCACCAATCAATGTCCCCACCATTGCCGTTACCCCACGCCCCATAGGGCGCACATCACTTCCTGACTGACGCAGAAAACCGGGCCGCAAAACGGCATCCGCAATCGTAATACCCAGATAGCCGATAAACGCCCAGCGCACCCACTCCCCGCTCAACGACACGGCAACCGCCGCGCCCAACACAGCGCCCATGGCGATATAGCCAACCAGCGGACGCACTAGATGCCACTGCACGGTCTGTCGCCGATGATGACGCCATGTTGCCATTGAAGCCGCGAAGATCATCAGCGCCGTCGAGGTAGCCACCGCGATATGCATGGCTGCCATACCCGCCACGCTATCTGGCCCATGGACGGCAATCAGTAAGGTATACAGCAAGGGAACCACTACAAACCCACCACCGAAACCGAACAACACGGTGGTGACGCCCGCCAAACCGCCACAAAGAAGTAATACGCTATACACCGCCACTCTCCTGATGAAATTCAACAGCAGGGAGGATATGCCGACTAGAACTGGCTGACCTTCGATTTTTGGACAATAATCATCGCATTTCGGCCAGAATAACGATTATGCTCAATACTCCTTTATCCGACGTGGATCACGTGGCACGGCCCATGGTGGCCATCGGCACTGATTACAGCCCCGGTACGCTTCTTGACTTTCATGCCCATCGCCGCGCCCAGTTTCTCTATGGCATGACAGGCGTGATGGAAGTCAATACGGATGACGGCACCTGGATGGTGCCGCCCTATAGCGGAGTCTGGCTGCCTGCGGGCAAGCGCCACCAAGTACGTATGAACGGAGTGAGCACCCGAAGCCTGTATATCGAGCCCCGCGTCGCGCCACGCACGACTTGCAGTTGTGAGGTGCTGGTCGTGACGCCTCTGTTGCATCACCTGCTGCTGGCTTCCGCCCATCTACCCGCGCTCTATGATGAAAATGGCCGCGACGGCGCCCTGGCGCAACTACTTCTATACGAACTGCAACAGGCTCAGGCCCTGCCGCTATTTGCGCCCCTGCCCCACGACCCTCAACTAGCCAGCCTGTGCCGAGCGTTTCTCGGCCAGCCACATATTCACAGCCCTCCCGAGGACTGGGCCCAGCAGATGCATCGCAGCCAGCGCACCTTCAATCGCCTGTTCCGTCAGCAGACCGGCATGTCCTTTGCCGTATGGCGTCAACAGGCCTGCCTGATGGCCGCCCTTCCCAGGCTGCTGTCCGGCAGCTCCGTTACTCGCACCGCGCTGGAACTCGGCTATGACAGCCCAGCCGCTTTCTCCAGCATGTTTCGTAAGGTGCTTGGCCAATCGCCAACCGCTTTTGTTAGGGCGGCGAATCGTCAGTTGGAAGAGTAGCAAGTACGCCTACTGATCAGTTATTCGACTTCTTGCTGGTCGCCTTCTACGGCGACTTTGAAGTGATGGAAAGTGCGGTAATTCTGCGCTTTTCCGACATGACCGCCGCCCGCGCCTGGTCCCAAAGCGGCACCTATCAAGAAGCCCGCAAGAGCAGCCTCCTCCTTCACCATTTTAGGCAGGGGGGTCTCATTGGGCACAGCAGCTTGGAGGCTAAAATACGCGAGACAATTAGACCAGTGTTCAACAGTCCTGCTGTCACTGTGGTAATACTTTTTAAGGCATGGTTTCACGCAAGGTGTCACAACTCGCTTTGAGCAACTCGACTGTTGATTCGACTTTATCATCGGTTAACCGGGTGATTAATGCAGAAACGGATATTGCGCCGCGCATTACTCCATGCCGGTCGAGTACCGGCAGCGCTATGGCAGCAACATCCGGGTCTCGTTCGCCCTTTGAGAAGGCATAGCCTTTGGTACGGATATCATCATAGAACGCGCCTTCTTCCCCACTGAACGCTAAAAGAACGCGGCCTGTCGCCCCCCGTTCAATAGGCAGTAACGCCCCTTCATCCAGATGGTGCCGGGCAGGCTTTGGCGAGTTCAGCCGATAAAGGCACATGCGCTGGTTACCCAAGCGGATAAAGAACGATGCCGTTTCCTGAGTTTGCTCTACCAATTGAGTCAACTGCGGACGAATAAGCTCGCCCATATCTCCTGTATGACGGAATAGATTTCCTAACCGCCATAGGCTGGGCCCCAAAGCATACGTGCCATCGCCTTCACGAACGATATAGCCAAAGCGCTCCAAGGATCCTATCAACCGAAGAATAGTGCTTTTATAAAGCCCCGTACGCTCCGCTAACGTAACGAGCGACAGCGATCGCTCCTGATCTGTAAACGCTTCCAGGATCGTTAAAGCACGCTCAACGGCTTCTACTCGATTTTGCTTTTGGACCAAGCTACACCTCCATTGCATCTAGTTCTACCTGACAGAACAAACATTTTTAAAATAGAACATGTTTGACATGTAAAAATCGTTCTGCCATAAAGAACACCATTATGCCTGACAGAACAAAAAGGAACCATTATGCCGCTTATCAAAATTACAGCATTCGGCAAGCCCCATGTCTGAACTGCTAAAAGGGATTCGGGTGCTGGATCTGACCAACGTTCTTGCTGGTCCTTACTGCTGCTATCAGTTAGCGCAGCAGGGTGCCGATGTCATCAAAGTTGAGCAACCCGGAAGTGGAGATTTGGCCCGCCAGTTAGGAGCCGACCCTGAACTGAATGCCCAACTAATGGGCGTTTCATTTCTCGCCCAGAATGCGGGCAAGCGCTCCATTGAGCTCAATCTAAAATCCGACCAAGGCAAGCAGGCTTTTCGCAAACTGGTACAAACCGCCGATGTATTGGTCGAAAACTTTCGCCCTGGCGTAATGGACCGGCTTGGCCTTGGACATGAGAGTCTTCAAGCGCTTAATCCACGCCTGATCTACTGTGCTATTTCAGGGTTTGGACAAACCGGCCCGCTGGCAAAGAACCCTGCTTACGATCAGATTATCCAAGGTCTTTCCGGCGTAATGAGCGTGACAGGCGATGAAACGTCTGCACCGCTGCGCGTTGGCTACCCCGTTTGCGACACCATCGGTGGTATGACCGCAGCTTTCGCCATTTCCAGCGCCTTGGTCGGCCGAAATAGAACCGGGCACGGCGAGTTTATTGATGTATCCATGCTTGAGTCCATGATGGGCACCATGGGCTGGGTGGTATCCAACTGGCTGACGTGTGGCATTGAGCCACTTCCTATGGGAAACCAAAATACAACGGCGGCCCCATCCGGCACCTTCCGCACTGGTGATGGGTTGTTGAACATCGCCGCCAATAAGCAGGAACAGTTCGAGATTCTGTGCCAGTTGATAGAGCGCGTGGATTTGATATCCGATCCACGATTTCAATTACGTGAAGAGCGCAAGCGCAACCGTAACGCTTTAACTATCGAGTTGGAAGCCGCCTTGCAAAGCGCTTCCGCTGAGCAGTGGGCAACACAAATGAACGCCCGCGGCATACCAGCAGGCGAAGTGCTCACCGTTCCTCAGGCGCTTCGCCACCCCCAGGTCGAAGAGCGTGAGTTAACGCGCACGTTCCCCGGCGTCGTCGGCCAGACAAACCTCTCAGTAGTGCGCTCAGGTTTTCGCCTGGGCAGCGGCGATCCCGAACCCAAAACACCGCCTCCCACATTGGGTCAGGACACCGATGCGATCCTTGCAGAGCTCGGCTATGACGCTGCCGCACGCGCCGCCTTCACTCATCCAAACATAACAACCAAAGAGACGGAAAAATGATTGAAGAGAACCGCCGTACCGCCGGTGAAGACTGGTGGTCTACCGATATCATAGAAATGTCCCCCGGTATAATTCGCTACCACGGCTACGCCATTGAGGATCTGATTGGCAAGGTCGGCTTCCCGGAAATGATCTGGTTGATGCTACGCGGCGATCTACCCAGTGCAGCCCAGGCGACTCTGTTAAGCACGGTACTGATGAGCTCCATTGACCACGGCCCACAAGCGCCGTCTATTGCAATTGCGCGCATTGCATCCACCTGCGGTGTAGGCATCAACAACGCCATGGCTTCTGCAGCCAATGTACTTGGTGATGTACATGGCGGTGCGGGCGAGCAGTGCGTGGCGCTATATAACGCTATCCAGGCACGCTGTGAAGCTGGTGAAGATATTACCTCTGCCACCCATACCGAGCTTGCCAAGCTTAAAGAGAGTGGCGTGCGCTATATCCCAGGGTTCGGGCATCGCTTCCATCCTAAAGACCCACGAGCCCCCAAACTGATGGAGGTTCTACGCGCCACAGCCGACGACAGCATCAACACTCATTTCGCCGACATTGCAGAAGAAGTTGAGCGCCAGATATCCCAAGGCCGCAGCCGTGCAATTCCCATGAATGTAGATGGTGCAACCGGCGCTATTTATGCGGCGCTGGGATTTCCACCAGCGCTATGCCGCGGCCTGTTTGTGCTATCTCGCTCGGTAGGCATCATGAGCCATGCTTGGGAACAGATGCAGCGACCCGAGCGCAATAAAGGCCCACTCCCCCGTACCGAAACCTGGACCTATACCGGCCATGCTCCCCGTAGTGTTGAGCAGGAAGGCGGCCAGCCATGAGTTATACGATTCTGGTGACGGCTCCACGTCTGGCTGACGAAGGCCGGGAAGTGCTGGAACAAGCAGGCTGTCGTCTGCTATTCATCCCCAAAGGGGAGGAAGATAGCCTGGGTGAAATAATGGCCAGCCAGCCTATCGACGCAGTCATCGCACGCACGCTCACGCTGAATAAAGCAACCATTGCATCGTGCCAAGGGCTGCGCGCGATATCCCGCCACGGCGTAGGCCATGACGCAGTAGATATTCAAGCAGCGGCTGAGATGGGCATTCCTGTGACAGTCGTCGGTGATACCAATGCACAGTCGGTCTCTGAGCTAGCCATTGGTCTGATGATCACCGTGGCGCGTAACGTGTCGAATCTGAGCCAACGTGTTAGTGCCGGTGAATGGCCGAGGCAAACCCCTGGCTTACAACTTTCAGGCCGCGTGTTAGGGCTGGTGGGTTGCGGCACCATCGCCCGCCATGTAGCCCGAATGGCAAATGCCATTGGTATGCGCGTTATCGCTTATGACCCCGCCCTGAAAACCATGCCGGAAGGTATTTCCAAGGCGACTAACCTGGACGACCTGCTAACCAGTAGCGATGTCCTCTCTCTGCACTGCCCGCTGTTGCCCTCTACCCAGAACCTGATTGATGCCGCAGCACTCGCGAAGCTTCATTCGGGCGCCATTGTGATCAATACCGCCCGCGGGGGGCTGATTGATGAGGACGCCTTGGCCGAAGCCATCATGGCTGACCGCCTAAAAGGCGCGGGGCTGGATACCTTGAACATTGAGCCACCTCCCGAAAATCATCCTCTTCTGCGTTTACCCCAAGTGGTACTCACCCCGCATGTAGGCGGTAATAGCGATGCAGCGCTGGCACTGACTGCCCGTGCTGCTGCCGAAAATGCCTTGGCACTGCTGTCTGGGCATTCCCCTGCGCATGGACGCATCGTCAACGAACACTTACTGGAGATAACCCAATGAGCATGACGCTTGATGGCGGAACATGGCCTGCTGGCTTTGCTGTCCAACCGCGCCAAACCACCCTAACGCAAAAGCTGCTGACCGCCTTTAAACAAGTGCCGGTCGCTCATGCGGGGGATGTGATGGGGCGGCACACCGGTGCAGTAGGCCTTTGCGCTTATCACAACGACCTTGGACTCACCATGTGTGGTACGGCTATTACGGTGCGTACCCGCCCAGGTGACAACCTCATGGTGCATGTCGCCATACAGCGCGCCCAGCCAGGTGACATTATCGTTATCGACGGGGGCGGCGACCTCTCTACCGCGGTGATTGGTGGGCTGATGCGCACAACAGCAATTGCCCGCCAACTAGGTGGTATCGTGATTGATGGCGCGCTGCGCGATGTCGCTGAATGGGCCGAAGGCGTCTTACCAGTTTACGCCCGCGGCCATGTTCATCGTGGCCCCAGCAAGGATGGCCCTGGCCAGATAAACATTCCTATTTCCTGTGCAGGCATGACAGTGATGCCTGGTGACTTAATTCTGGGCGACGCCGACGGCGTTATCGCTATCCCCGCTAGTGAAGCCGAGGCGCTTTTAAGCCTGTGCCAAACCCAGGCAGAGAAAGAGGCGCGTATACGTGCGCAGAATGAAACCGGCGAGGTCGACCGCGAGCGCTTCGATTCCATCCTGCGTAAGAAAGGCTGTCCGCTTTAGTCATTACCCCAGAACACGACGTTACTTCAACACATAACATTTCTTCAGCACACAACAACAAGCAGTACGACAACATCAATAATAAGGAACACGCCATGAAAAACAACGCTTTAAAATCTATCGCTTGCGCTGCATTGCTTATTCTTCCTGCCGTAGGAATGGCCCAGTCCTATCCCAAAGGATCAATCGACTTCATTGTGCCCTTCTCCGCCGGTGGAGGTACTGATTTTGCTTCACGCGTACTGACAGAGAAGCTTTCCGAGCAGCAAGGATGGAACTTTGTTATTGAGAACCGCGGCGGAGCAGGAGGCAACATCGGCCTTTCACAACTTGCGCGTGCTAAAAATGATGGGCAGGTTATGGGTATGGGGCAAACGTCTAACATGGCGATTAACCCAACGCTGTACGCCAGCATCCCCTACGACTCATTAAATGATTTTACGCCTATTGCGCTAGTTAGCTCACAACCCATGGTGCTGGCCGTTAACCAGAACTCGGCCTACGAAGATTTTGAATCTTTAGTCGCCGCCGCCAGAGAAAACCCAGGCAAAGTGTCCATGAGTACGCCCGGCTCTGGCACGGTGAGTCACCTGTCGATGGAAGTATTTAGCGACCAAGCAGACGTAGAGTTCATGCATGTACCCTACCCCGGTGCGGCCCAAGCGGTAACGGACGCCATTGGTGGGCATGTGGACTTTGTGACTGCCAGCCTTCCCAGCTTATTGTCGCATATTCGGTCAGGCTCATTAAAAGCATTAGCCGTTACCTCGGCTGAGCGCAACGCGGCGCTACCCGATGTTCCCTCTATAGCCGAGTTAGGCTATGAAGGTTTTGAAGCCTCCGACTGGAAAGCAGTGGTCGGCCCCGCCGGTCTTCCCGACGATGTAGTCGCAACCTTTAACGCCGCTATCAATCAGGCTCTTCAGGATGAACGCCTGATCGAAACGATAGAGAACGAGGGCAGTACGGTGGAAGGTGGTTCCGCCGATGAATTTGCTGCTTACCTGCAGGCCGAGTATGAGCGCTGGGCTGAAGCAGTAAGCGCCTCGGGCGCGACAGTGGAGTGATCATTTAAGGCCGGGCATTGATTTATTTGCTCGGCCTTATGGGAGACATCATTATGCTAAATCGCGATATCGTTGACATTATTACGGGGATGGCACTGGCAGCTTTTGGCTTAATCATTGCCGCCTATGCCACTACGCATTATAACCTTGGGTCACTTCAGCGTATGGGGCCTGGCATGGTTCCTATGGGCATAGGATCGATTATTGCCCTGCTTGGCATAATGCTTACCATTGGAGGCGCATCGCGCCCACATTTTCCAATGCCAAGCATTGAGTGGCGCCCGCTAGCCGCTATCCTCAGCGGAATTTTGGTCTTCTCTCTTGCAGTACCACGTGTTGGCTTAGTACCTGCCATTTTCCTGTTAACACTGATCACCTCGCTTGCCGATAAGCAGTTGCGAATCAAGACGGTTTTGGCACTCATCGCCTTTCTCATTCTGGTGGCCATTTTGATCTTCCGCTTGGCACTTGGCATGAACATACCGATCTTCAGGTGGGCATTCTAATGGACTTTTTTGGCAATCTTTCGCTTGGTTTGCACACCGCACTTTCGTTCAGCAACCTGTTTTTCTGCTTTGTTGGCGTGTTTCTAGGAACACTGCTTGGCGTTATCCCGGGCGTTGGCGTTTTAGCCGCCATTTCCATGCTGTTTCCCATAACGTTTCATATGGAAGTGACATCAGCACTCATAATGCTGGCAGGAATATGGTACGGCACGAGTTACGGTGGCAGCACGGCGTCTATCCTGCTTAACGTGCCAGGCACGCCTGCCAATGCGGTGGTCTGTTTAGATGGCTACCCTATGGCACAAAAAGGTCGTGGTGCCGTTGCTCTGTTTATGACCACAGTGGCCTCTTTCGTTGGCGGCTCCATCGGCATCGTCATCCTGACCCTTTTCGCACCGGTGATAGCACAATATGCCTTGAGCATGGGCCCCGCTGAGTACTTCTCATTAATGCTGCTAGGGCTAATTGCGGCGACCGGTATTGCTGATGGCTCCGCAGTCAAAGGCTTCGTCATGGTCATGCTGGGTATTTTCCTTGGCAGTATCGGTACCGACGTTTACACAGGCACACAACGTTTTGCCTTTGGTATCCCAGAACTCGGTGACGGCATTAGCCTGGTAGCACTGGCCATGGGAGTGTTCGGGGTAGCGGAGCTCATTATTAGCGTTGGCAGTGTTAAGGCAAACCGCTTTAAATCGTCTGACCTGACGCTACGTGCCATGAAACCTACGCGCGATGATATGCGACGTTCATGGTTCCCGATGCTGCGCGGTTCAAGCATTGGCTCATTCTTTGGCGCCCTACCGGGAACAGGCCCGTCACTGGCCGCGTTTATCGCTTATGCGGTGGAAAAGCGCTCATCCAAAAATCCAAGCCGATTTGGTAAAGGGGCGATTGAAGGCGTCATGGCTCCGGAATCCGCCAATAACGCAGCTGACCAAACCTCTTTCATCCCCACTCTGGCATTGGGTATACCCGGCAGCCCGACAATGGCATTAATGTTAGGTGCACTCATCATCCATGGCGTTACACCAGGCCCCGGTCTGATGACAGAGCAACCCAGCCTTTTCTGGGGTCTCGTCATGAGCTTCTGGATTGGCAATATCATGCTGGTTATCCTTAACGTTCCTCTTATTGGTCTATGGGTACGCCTGCTTGCCGTCCCTTATCATCTGCTGTTTCCAGCCGTATTGATGTTTATTTGCCTGGGCACCTACAGCGTCAATAACAGCTCGTTCGACGTACTATTGGTGATGATATTCGGTGCGCTGGGCGTTTTGATGCGCAAACTGGCTTTCCCTGCGGCGCCCCTTATTTTGGGGTTTGTACTTGGCCCAATGATGGAGGACAACTTCCGCCGCGCCATGCTGCTCTCGTCGGGAGATTTTGCGACCTTCATTGAGCGGCCGATCAGCGCCACCATCCTCGCCATTGCTGCGCTGATTTTGGTATGGAGCTTTTTTTCCACGCTTAAAGCACGCCGCGCGCTTGCTCAGGGCTAAGCAATATCTGATTTACTTAGTCTGAACGCTTGCTCTGCCATGCACAGGAGCAGGCGTTCAAAGTCATCAGCTCCACCTCATTCCCAGACAGAAACCAGAATTTTACTAACGTTAAGATATCAAAGCTCTTGTCGAACGATCCCTGCCCCGGCACTCAAGGCACTGAGTTTACCTCTGGCAACCAAGCGAGGCAGCGGCGCCATGCCACAGTTGGTGCAGGGGTAGAGCTTGTCGGCATCAACGAACTGAAGTGCTTTTCTAAGCGTTGCGGCGACCTCTTCCGGCGTTTCGATGGTGTTGGTGGCGACGTCGATGGCACCCAGCATCACCTTCTTACCGCGCAGAAGTTCGATCAGCTCGATGGGCACGTGGGAGTTCTGGCACTCTAACGAAACAATATCGATGTTGGATTTTTGCAGCCGGGGGAAGACTTCTTCATATTGCCTCCACTCCGATCCCAGCGTCTTTTTCCAATCCGTATTGGCTTTAATGCCGTAGCCATAACAGATATGGACAGCCGTTTCGCATTTGAGCCCTTCAATGGCTCTTTCCAAGACGGCGATTCCCCAGTCATTCACTTCATCGAAAAACACGTTGAATGCAGGTTCGTCGAACTGAATGATATCGACGCCTGCTGCCTCCAGTTCCCGAGCCTCCTGATTGAGCGCTTTCGCGAATTCCCACGCCAGCTTCTCACGACTTTTATAATGATCGTCATACAACGTGTCGATCATGGTCATCGGGCCCGGTAGCGCCCATTTGATGGGTTGGCGGGTTTGCTCGCGTAAAAACCTGGCATCTTCGACGAAAACTGGCTTATGGCGGTTGATCTCGCCCACAACCGTCGGCACGCTCGCATCGTAGCGATTGCGAATTCTCACGGTTTTGCGCTTTTCGAAATCGACGCCGCTAAGATGCTCAATAAAGGTCGTCACGAAATGTTGGCGCGTTTGCTCGCCGTCGCTGACGATATCGATACCGGCCTGCTGCTGTTCCTGCAGCGACACGCGCAACGCATCCTGTTTACCTTCAATCAACGCCTCGTCTTGCAGTTTCCAGGGCGACCAAAGGGTTTCGGGCTCGGCAAGCCAGGAGGGTTTGGGCAGGCTGCCCGCCGTCGAGGTGGGTAAGCGTTTACTCATGAGTCATCATCCCGTGCATTTGATTAGGTTAAAGCGAGCCGTTGGAAGACCACTGCTCAAGCATCGCCTGATAGGGTTTGATGAAGTGCTCTTCAGCAAACTTCCCCTGCTCGGCGGCCAATTGGCTACGCTCTTCTCGGTCGTAAACGATTTGCGTGAGCGAATGATCAGGGTTCTTCAAGTTGGGTTGATAGACATTGCCCGCAACCGCATTGGCGTTGTAGATCTCAGGCCGGTAAATCTTCTGAAAAGATTCCATGGTGCTGATGGTGCCGGCAAGCTCAAGGTTGGTGTAATCGTTGAGCAAATCTCCAGAAAAATAAAACGCCAGCGGGGCAGCACTGTTGGCAGGCATAAAGTAGCGGACCTGAAGCCCCATCTTCTTGAAGTACTGCTCGGTCAGCGAAGACTCGTTCGGCTGATATTCAACGCCTAATACGGGATGCTGGTTATCGGTTCGGTGATAGACCTTGTTATCCGACACGCTCAAGCATATGACGGGAGGCTTCCCGAAATGCTCTTTGTAAACGGGTGAATCCACGAAGCTTTTAAACAAGTTGCCGTGCAGAACACCAAAATCATCCGGAATACTGAAAGTCGACTGGTGCTTGTTATGCTCTAAAAGGCGCACGCTAAAGTCGTAATCTCGAACATAGGATGAAAAGTTGTTCCCTACGATACCGTCGATGCGCTTGCCGGTTTGCTTGTCCAGAAAACTGGTTTTGAGTATCTCGATGATTTGAAAAGGCGCTTCATGGCCCCCTGCGCCAACCTCCATACTCACGGAAATGATGTCGAGTTCGACGGAATAACGACGCCCTTCGGGGTTATCCCAATGCACCAAGGCATTGAAACGGTTATTGATCATTTCCAGCGTATTGCGCAGGTTCTCGCGCCGCCTTTCGCCCCGGGCCAAATTGGCAAAGTTGGTCGTGATACGCGTATTGTCCGACGGACGATAATTCTCATCGAAGCCGATACGCTTGATAGTAAATGCGACGTCGTTATTCATCATCTCGCCTCCAATAGTAAAAAATCGAACCGGTTCTTCGCTTCTGCGGAACGGCCCAATATTTATAAATCGGGCGGCTTTACAGCTTTTAAGCCTGACAGCCTTATTCATGAGAAGCTGACAGGCTCTATAACGAAGAGTGCTGGGGATTTTATACAGGAGTACAAAGATGAATAAAAATGGTCTTATTTCATGGGAAGTTTAGAAAAATTCATAGTGAAAGCCGACTCTTCAACTGAAAAAGATGCTGGCTGCGTTGGGCTTGATGAATTTAGGTAGTCATACGGCGCGCTCGACGTCCCCGCACTAAAAGTACGGGGTTTTCTGCGCAAATCTGATAAAGTTATTATCCCGCTAAATAGTTTTCTGCAGACTTCATGCACGTTTATATTCTTTCACTGGACACGCTATGCATAACCTATGGATTCCCGTCGTCGCCATTTTCGTCGTTACGGGCCTGATATTCGGTGGCCAGGCCTATTCCGAGTCCCAGCGTGATGCCCACATCGCCGAGACGATTTCGGAGCGTCTTAATAGCCAAGCACCGGCCGAAATTTCCAACCTGGCGACTGTCAACAAGGGGTATGGGGTGTGCGGCGACTATGCGCTTTCAGGCGCCGAGTCCGGTCGCTTCTACTACAACAGCAACACCAAGCGATTAGCTGTGGGCACCGATGCCCCGCTGTATCGCGACAACTGTGAAAGCGTTTATAACTAAACTCTTGGTTCTCTGGTACGCACGTCGCGGCCCACCTATGCCGAATGCGCCTTCTTGAAGGGAACGAGGTGCAGCACACCCACCACCACCGAGCCCACCAAAAAACCAATCACCGCAGAACACAGCGTATTGAAACTCCAGCCAAGCAGGCCGCCCAAGGCACCGGTTGCCTCGCTAATGCCATGCTCAATGTGGTGTACCCACTCATAGGGGGAATTGAGCCAACCCGTTCCATCGGCACCCAGATTGACCATCAGGATATGCCCTCCCACCCAGAGCATGGCGATAGTACCCACCACTGCGATGGTCGCTAGCACCTTGGGCATGGCCGTCACCAGACCACGGCCCAGTTTCTGCATGCCCGAACTGTCCCGCTGGGCGAGCTTCAGGCCGACATCATCCATCCTGACCAACAGCGCCACCACGCCATACACCAAGATAGTGATGACAAACGCGACCACCACCAGGCTCGCCAGCTGTGACCAGAACCCTTGATGGGAAACAGTAGAAAGCGCGATCACCATGATTTCAGCGGAAAGAATCAGGTCGGTACGAACGGCACCACTCACGATCTTTTTCTCGGCTTCCGGCCCCTTCTCCACCGCTGGCTTCTCGTCATCATGCTTGCCCGAAAGCTTGTGCCAGACCTTCTCAGCGCCCTCAAAGGCCAAGTAGGTGCCGCCCACCATCAGGATGATCGGCAGTAGCGCGGGCAAAAAATGGTTCAGCAGCAGTGCTGCCGGTAGGATAAAAATCAGCTTGTTACGGATCGAACCCAGCGCGATCTTCTTCACAATTGCCAGTTCACGCTCCGCTGCTACACCCTGCAAATATTGCGGCGTTACCGCCGTATCATCCACCACCACCCCGGCCGCCTTCGCCGTCGCCCGCCCAGCGGCGGCACTCACATCGTCCAATGATGCTGCGGACAACTTTGCCAATGCGGCAATGTCATCCAGTAATCCAATCAAGCCGCCTATGGCCATGGCTGACTCCTCCGTGAATAACAGGTGTAGATAGTAAAGCACATAGCGGGTTGGGCGGAGCGCGTCTCTTCACACATCAGATACTATCCGTGCTAGGGTCTGCTCAAGTTCATGGCGATCCGCCTGACGCTTGGCTTTCGAGCGACGGGTAAGGTTTTGCAGCTTTCGGACTACCCCTGGCAATGCTGCTGCGCCTTCTAAATGGATCAATTCAAAATCAGGCTGCTCATTTTCAACGGACCATAGAAAGTCACATGACGGCTTATCCAGCTTTTTGGATATCCATAGCAGTAACTGTGCTCTGTTCTCCAGCAGTTGCGCCGCCGTCACCGGCTTGGCGGTCATTCCCTTGAAATGGGCATCAAAGATCGTCTCAAAATCCACTGGTTCCCGGGGAGCCAAGAGTTCCCAAGCCGGTTTAGGGCTACACGTTAGATACACCAGAAAGGTTCGCCATAATGTCGCATCGGCCCGTTCATCTTCCAGTAACAAGCCAATGTCGAACAGATCCCTAGGATGTTGACGAGACAAGGCCGCCGCCAATTTTCCAGCGTAGAGATCGGCAAAATCGAGCACCTGTGTTGTTGCAAAGCCGAAGGCCTGTTCGACTGCCGGTTGGACCACCATCGTTCGCACCGAGTGTACTGTGCCACGCATCACTGGGGTTGTTTCAATCTGCACACGCGCCCGGCCACGGCTGCAAATTAATCGTGTGATTCCCCCTGTGTTCGCGCCACCCGATGTCTGTACCTGTAATTGCAAAGGGCGTGCACGCAAGGTCTCCGCCAACTGCTCTAGTGCCGCAGCAATGTCCGCCACGCCTGTCTCAAAATTCTGCACAGGCAGCCAGGTCAAGTCGATGTCCACTGACAGCCTGGGGAGATCATGCTCAAACAAGTTGATGGCGGTACCGCCCTTTAGTGCAAACCGAGTTTCCTTTGCCAGCACCGGCAGGATATCTACCAGCAATTTCACACGGTCGCTGTAGCGTTTATCCCAACTGCTCATCAAGGTCTCCCGGCAGGACGATGTGATACGTGGGATGCAGGCGGCCGCCAGGAACAAGCGAACGCTTACCACGACCGAGATTCACACCCTCAATCGATAGGTGCGAAAACCAGGCGTGCCCATGACGCTCAGCCAGCGCGAGAAACAGACGCTTGGCCTTGATGCTGTGACAATGGCGCAGCAGCATTTCAAGCCGCCGAGGGCGTAGGGTGGCCATGGCCTGCATTAAAGCGTCCACTTCGTAGACCCCCCCTGCATCAGACGCCTCATCACATAACTCCAGCATGGCGCGCTCCGGGGTCGAAAACATCAGCATCCCGCTGGGTAATGCTTCTCTTTGCTCCAACCCTTGGTCCAGCAATGCCTGACCCGTCGTTTCATCAGTGAATGGAATTTCAGGCAGGTCGAAAGGCCCTTTACCGCAGTATTTAATGCGCTCTACCAACGGCAGCTTGTGCACCCACCCTGGCATACGATCTGGCCCATAGAGCGTGACCACTTCAGCTTCGCCCAAGCGCAAGTAATGCTCATGCCCAAGCCAGGCCAAGGCAAAGCGCCCACCTATATGCAGCGACAGACCTTCCATCTGTTGTAGCGCTCGTACTACCCCCTCCCAATGGAGGGAACCTCCTTTGCGCATGTACACACCACGCGTCGGGGAGACCAGCCAACCGCTGCCAACATAACGGGCCAACAAGCTACTGTAATAGCCATGCGCTCTTAACCACCGGCTGGAAACCACGCCAGTATCGCTTAGCCCAGTCAGCAGGCGGTTTAATTTTCCATCATTTTGATCACTCATAGTGACTAAAATACACTTTTTATAAACCAGCACAATGACCAGGGTTTAATAAATACCAAAAAAGTCACTCATAGTGACTTTATTAGCAGTTTTACAAACCTCAACAACAAATACCTTATGCACATCCCATGGCATAACGACCTGCGTACTTTCCACTTCAGTGGCAATCAAGACTTAAATGGCAAAGATCGCCACTACAAGGTGCCATCCACTGTTCGCTCAAGTAACACCGTATAGCGCGTACTGCGACCGCCGCCGGGTAGTTTGAAAAGGCAGCCTTTTTCCAGCAGCTCTGCCAAATCCCGCGTGGCGGTGGCTTTACTCACTTTGGCCAACGATTGGTACTTACGAGCACTGATACCCTGCTCAAACTCCTCCCCTGTTGTATCCAATAAGCGATTCAGCACCTTGATTTGCCGTTCGTTCAGCACGGTGGTCGCATGGCGCTGCCAGAAGGTGGCTTTCATTAACACACGGTCGATTCTTAACAGCGCCTGTTCAAGTGCCTCTTTCAGCGTATCCAGAAACCACAACAACCACGGCGTAATATCGAGATTGCCTTTCTGAGCGCTCTCAAGTTGCTCGTAGTAAGTATTGCGGCGCGCCATGATGGCTGCGCTCAAAGAATAGAAGCGAACGGATTGTTGCTCTGCTTGTGCCAGCGCACGATCCGTCACCGCGCGGGTAACGCGCCCATTACCATCATCAAAGGGGTGCAAGGTAACCAACCATAGATGGGTTATGCCAGCACGAACCAGAGCACCAAGCCCCGGTGGTGGATGGTTGAACCAAGTAATAAATGCATCCAGCTCAGCCTCCAACTGCCCACGGGGCGGTGCTTCAAAATGAACGGTAGGCCGATTAAGCCGCCCCGACACCACTTGCATAGGGTGGTCGCCACGCAGCTCGCCTACACGTACATTACCAAGCACGCCGGGGCCTTGCACAAAAAGCATGGATTGCCAGAGGCACAGCTCTTCGCGGGAAAGCGGCA
>NZ_JBQSXT010000028.1:0-34800 GCF_052378605.1 Halomonas sp. AOP27-A1-41 | reverse complement strand
CTTAAAAAGAAATTTTCCAGTCTGGCACTGGATCAAGACCACACTGATTATTGCTCATGTGACTCGCTGGGTGTCATAAAAGCACTGAGTAGTTAGTTCAACCCTGGGAGGCCGGTGGCCTCCTTCGCCGATGTGTCGGACCACCAGTGGAACAGGGCTCCCACAATGTTTAACCAAGCCCTGGGATTTGATGGACTGATACCTTCCATGTTTGCCCGATTTTGAGGCTTGATAAACGGGCTTCCACAGGGATGGCAAGGCATTGAGAGTTGAGGAGCCAATGAACATTGCAGGAGCAGGCTTCAGCCAGCGACGGGGTTGGTTTAACCCAGGAGGCCTAAGGCCTCCCAAGCTTTTCCTACAAGATTACGTCATGCTTCACCCAAAAGCCCCAGGCTTGCTGCAGGCGCCTGGCGGCGTAGCCCACGCGATAATGCATGGCCGATAAATCCGATCAGTAGCGCGCCTCCAATGGGTAACGCTAACCATAAGGTGAGGTGAAAGCGCGGCGGTAGCTCTAGCCAGTAGAGATAGAGTGCGGAGGTCGCGACTTCGGCCAGTACAGCGCCCATTAAACCGCTGGTAAAACCCAACAGGGCATACTCAGCCCCTTGGACGCGGGAAATCATTCGCTGACCTGCTCCAAAGACACGCAGTAGGCCACTTTCATGGGCGCGTACCGGCTGGCTTGCGGTCAAGGCAGCATAGAGCACGCTGACACCCGCCAACAACACCAGTACCAGTACAAGCTCGATGGCACGCGTTACCTGAGTTAGCACATCACGTACCTGGCCTAAAATGGCATCAACGTTTATTAACGATACACCGGGGAAGTCGCTCACCAGTTGGCGAATTAGGTCTTGCTCCTCGTCAGGCAGATGAAACGCAGTGATATAGCTATGTCCAAACGACTCCAACACGCCCGGCGGGAAAATCAAAAAGAAGTTGGGCTTAAAAGTGTCCCAATTGAGGCTGCGCACGCTGGTGATACGTGTTATCAGCTCATCACCGCCCACAGAGAAGGTGAGCGTATCATTGAGTGATAGTCCCAGCCGGTCCGCCAGGCCTTCTTCAATGGAAACAGGCACAGTATCGGCAGATACTGCATCAACCGCGCCTAGCCAGCCTTGTGGTTTATAAACGGAAAGCTCATCAACGGGTGCTTCACTTGTGAACCACTCCCCCGCCACTATCTGGTTATCTTCCGGTAGTTCGGCCTGCCAGGTCAGGTTCAGTTCGCGGCGCAGAGAGCCGTCACCTCTGGCATCCTCAGGTACCGCTTCCATGGGAGGCTGCTGATTAATAGCGGTAATACGCCCACGCACCATGGGATACAGCGTGCTTTGAGTATCAATACGGGGCGCTACGGCTTGCTCAAAGGGGTCACGTTCATCAGGCTGGATATTAATGGCGAAGTAGTTGGGCATGTCATCGGGCAACTGGGCCTGCCAGGTTGAAAGCAGGTCACCACGCACCAGAACGATCATCGCCATGGCAAAGAACGTGACAGAGAATGCCAGTAGTTGGCCCACGCCTGCCTGACGGCGACGCGCCAGTTGGCGCCCGCCTAGGCGCAGCGCCTGCACCCACTCGCTTGTACCCGTTAGCTTTTTTATGCCGTAAAGAATGCTATTGAGTAGCAGCGCGCTGATGCCCCAAAGCGCACTAAGCATGATGCCTCCCCCCAATAGCAGGGCGACCGCCAAAGGCGCACTACCGGAATAGAGCCATAGCAGGCCGCCAAATACGACAGCGGCAACACCGGCTACCCACCAGGCGGCAGGAGGCAAAGGGTCCAACTCTCGACGCAGCACTTTCAGCGCACTGACCTGTTTGATGCGTAATAGCGTTGGCCCGGCAAACCCTACCAGCACCGCCATCGCCGTTAATACGCCTAGCCATATCGGCATAATGCCCGGCGGCGGTAGCGTAATAGGTAAAAAGCTGGCCAAAAGATGTAGCAACAGCGCCTGTCCAGCTACGCCGAGCAGTGCGCCAAGCAAGGACGCCGCCAACGCCAGCCCGATAAGCTGTAGGCTAAACAGCATGACAAGCTGTTGCTGGCTAGCGCCAAAGCAGCGGAGCAATGCTGCCGTGTCCAGATGGCGCTCAACATAGCGCTTTGCTGACATGGCGACCGCGACCCCGGCCAGCAGTACGGCGGCAAGCCCTGCCAACCCTAGGTAGCTGTCTGCGCGTTGCAGTGCGTTACCTAATTGCGGCCGGTCCACTCGAACATCACGCACCTCGCCCCCTTGCTGGCGCAACTCGGCGAGTAACGCCTGCACGTTGTCGATCGCCTGGGGAGGCCCGGCCGCCAATAATTCGAACTCGACACGCGAGCCCTCCTGAACAAGACCGGTTGCTTCCAGGTCCGCCGTATTGAGCATCAAGCGGGGATTAAAATTACTAAAGCCAGCGGATTGATCCGCTTCACGTTCGATAATCCCGCTGATGGTTAACTCGGTTCGCCCTACCTGTACACGGTCGCCAAGCTCTATCTCGATCAGCTGTGCTAAGCGCGGGTCTGCCCATGCCTGGCCCGCTGGCGGCCCGAAAGCTACCTGCTCGGCCCCCTCCCCTAAATCGACACGCGATACACCATAGTGCGGGTACACGTCATCCACAGCTTTGAGGCTAGCTGGTTGAAAACGATCCCCTAAGCTGATCATGGAGACCAGCCCAACCTGGTCGCTTAGCGTAAAGCCTGCCTCTTCCAGCGTCGTGCGTAGCGCTTCTGAAAAAGGAGTGCGCTGCTCCAATACGATATCCCCTCCCAGCATTTGCCCAGCCTGGCGCTCAAGGCCGCGCTCTAACCGGTCGAGAAAAAAAGCGATCATGGTGGAGGCAGCAACCGCCAGCACAAGGGCGACAAAGAGCGCACGAACATCCGCCGAGCGTAAGTCACGCCTTAAGCTTCTGGCGGCCAGCCGCCATGGCATATCGCTCATTGCCCCTCTCCTGCCACACTGGATTCAGCAGGTACATCAGCAGGTACAAAGGGGATTAGTTGCCCTTGGGTTAATTGCAGGCATCGATCACAGCGGCGTGCCAAAGCGTGGTCGTGGGTGACCAGGATAAGCGTTGTTCCAACCTCGTGATTCAAGGTAAACAGCAGGTCGATCACCTGAGCGCCGGTATCAGGGTCGAGGTTACCGGTCGGCTCATCCGCAAACACCAGTTCAGGGTCGGTGACAAACGCCCGGGCAATCGCTACTCGCTGCTGCTCGCCGCCTGAAAGCTGCTTGGGTAGATGGTCTACGCGTTCACCCAACCCCACTTTAGCAAGCCATGTTTGGGCAATATGGTCTTCTCCGGCACGCGGTGAAAGCTCCAAAGGCAGTAACACATTCTCTAGCGCGCTTAAGGTGGGTAGCAGCTGAAAGTTCTGGAACACAAAGCCCACGCGCCCAGCTCTTAACGCCGCGCGGCCATCCTCATCCAAACGGCTCAGCGACTTACCAAACAGCGTGAGTTCGCCATCGCTGGGGGTATCCAACCCGGCGAGCAGACCCAACAGAGTTGATTTTCCAGCCCCGCTTTTACCTAAAATGGCGACGCTTTCCCCGGCTGCTACGCTTAACGACAGTTGATCCAGAATAGTTAGCGTGCGCTCGCCACTGGTCACTTTCTTCGATAGCATTTCTGCATGCAGCACAGGCCGACCCAATGCAGCATGGGGAACCTTGTTCTGCGCAATACCGTCAGTAATAGATTGGCTGTCTGCTTGTGGCGACGCATCAGCGCTGGACGAGTATGCAGCTTTATCTGAGGAGTAAGGCATGAAGCGAGGCATCCCTGTGGCATGGCAAAAATGTAACGGTATGGTAAAAAGCTATCTGGTGGTTCTAATAATCACCTTAAGCATTCCTGCGCTCAACGCAAGTGAGCCTCCCACCATACTCATTATGGGGGATAGCCTGAGTGCTGCTTATGGTATTGAGCATGAACAAGGCTGGGTTCCGCTGCTGGAAGAGCGTCTAGGCGGCCAAGCGGACGTGGTCAATGCCAGTATTAGCGGCGAAACCACCTCAGGTGGATTACAGCGGTTTAGCGCCATTTTGGAGAAGCAGCAGCCTGATATCGTGCTATTGGAGCTGGGTGGCAACGATGGTTTGCGTGGCCTTGCGCCCAATCAGATGCGTTCTAACCTGGCCAGTATGATTGAGCAAAGCCAAGAGGTTGATGCTCAGGTGCTGCTGTTAGGTATCGATATTCCCCCCAACTATGGCCAGGCCTACCGGGATGCCTTTACCGGCGTTTACTACTCCCTGGCCGAAGAGTATGACGTGCCGCTGTTGCCGTTTTTATTAGAGGGTGTGGCACTTAACGAACAGCTTATGCAGGAGGATGGCATCCACCCTACGGCCGAGGCACAGCCAATGATTCTGGATAACGTGTGGCCTGAGCTTGAACCACTTTTGGGCGGTGGTTATCAGGCATCGGCCAACTGATCACAAATGGTCTTCGCCGCCCAAGGTTGAGGCAAGGAAAGCTACGCTGGCCACAGAGGCTCCGACACATAGAGCGGCTTGATGGCGCATCATGCTTTTCCTGTACCCAACCCATGCGCAGCGGGCGATAAAAATGGGACTTATTGCTCGACAGCAACAGGCTTCACCTGAAGCTGCTGAAGTGCCAACCCTAATAAAATCAATCCCAATCCAATAAACGTAGAGAAAAGCAGAGGCTCATCAACCACTAAATAAAGCAGCATCAGCGAAACCGGAGGCGAAAGAAAAATCAGGGTCGAGACTTTTGCTGTGCGCGAAACCTTATGAACGGCCATTTGCCACAGGACAAACGCGATTCCCATTTCGAACAGTCCAACATAGACCCCAGCACCAACACCTTTCCAGCCATGCCATTGAAGCCCAGGCCCCATAAGCAATAAAACGGTTAACACCGGTAGTCCAACGGTGAAGTTCTGCCACTGCCCGACTATAGGCTTGCGACGATCACGTGCGTTAAGCAACCAGTAAAGCGCCCATAACAGAGTCGATGAAAGCGCGAACAGCACGCCAACAGGGTCCGCAAACGACACATTGAGTACCGCGCCCCGTGTCGCAATTACCCATACGCCCGCATAGGCCACCACACCTGCCAAAATATCCACCCGGGTTAACCGCTGCCCCAGTATGGGAACCGCCAGGAATGCCATCGCTAGCGCCCATGTATAATTAAGCGCCATCGCTTCCTGGCCAGGCAGGCGATCATAAGCAGCAAACAGCACCAGGTAGTAAGCCACGGGATTCATGATCCCCGCCCATAAGGCGGTTCTCCATCCGCTGGTTAACGCCTGCCTCATAGCACCTTGTTTAAGCACCAGAGCGCCCATTAAAAGCCAGGAAACCAACGCCGCAAGCCACATTAATTCAACCGGCCCCATCAAACCCAGGCCGACTTTAAAAGCAGTCGCCACCGTTGACCACAGCGCCACAGCACCTAGCCCGTAAAGAATAGCCTGACGATCCTGGTTCATCGGTCGATATGCCCCAGGTCACGGTGCGGTTCGATCTGGTCGCGAACGCGCTGTTTCAGCACTTTGCTGTCCGGAAAGCCACTATCACGCTTGCGTTCCCAAATTAAGGTGTCATCACACCAAATTTCAAAGGTACCGCCATGCGCAGGTGCAAGGGCCACCTCATCTAAATCCTCCCCGAAAGTGGAGAGTAGCTCCTGAGCGTACCAGGCACTGCGTAAAAGCCATTGGCATTGCGTGCAATAGCGAATCTGGATCCGTGACACTTTCGGTCTCCTTACCCATATAATGGTGGCATTCTGTCGCTGCATTTTGTCATTCCAGGAGTATAACCGCCAAGGAGCTGTCATGGCTGGACCCAATATTTCTCAAGCGCGTGTTTTTGAGTGGCTAACGGGCGATGAGGACAGCCGACTCTGTGCTGATATTCCGGAGCAGGCCTGCGCCGAACAACCACGTAATTTTTTCCTGCACTTATGGGCCTCCCTGGGGAATAAGCTTGCTGACGAGCTATCCAGCGCACGCTTGGTGCTTCCCTGGCTAATGGGGATTATCGGCGCACCCATCTGGATGGTGGGACTGTTGGTGCCTATTCGTGAGTCTGGTGCCCTGTTACCCCAGATATTCGTGGCGGGCTTTATTCGTCTAAAACCCAAACGTAAAGGCGTTTGGGTTTTAGGTGCGCTGTTCCAGGCACTTGCCGCATTTGCACTTGCTGTCTTGGCACTTGTGGGGAGCGGAAGCTTGGGTGGCGCTGCGGTGTTAGCTGTACTTGTGCTGCTCTCCTTGGCACGCGGGCTTTCATCAATTGCCAGCAAAGATGTCATGGGCAAAACCATTGCCAAACGCCGCCGAGGCGCCCTGATGGGGTGGAGCGGTAGCCTAGCGGGCGGCGCAACCCTGGCGGCGGGTGGCGTGCTGATGTTGCTGGGTAATCAACCAGGCAACCTCGCCCTGGCGGTACTCTTAAGCGTTGCCGCCTTCAGTTGGCTACTAAACGCGCTCTGTGTTGCACGTATTAAAGAAGTACCAGGTGCAGTGGAAGGCGGAGAGAGCGCTTGGGACAGCATCAAGCTTGGCTTATCGCTCTTAAAAAAGGATCGCACGTTTCTACATTTCAATGTTGCCAGAGCATTGCTACTCTCCAGCGCACTGGCGCTACCCTACATTGCGCTACTCGGCCAGCAGCAAAGCGGCTCTGATTTGGGTGGGCTTGGTCTGCTTGTAGTGGTATCGGGTCTTGCAGCAATGGTGGCAAGCCCTATCTGGGGTAAATTAGCCGACCAATCCAGCCGCCGTGTAATGCGTAATGCGGCTATTGGCACCGTTACTTGCTGTTTACTAGGCGCTGGCTTGGCCTGGCTACCCGGTGCCTGGACTCAGAGTGTTTGGCCATATGCCCTGGTGTATGCGTTGCTGGTGATCGTCCATCACGGTGTCCGCCTAGGGCGCAAAACCTATATTGTAGATATGGCGAGTCAGGATGACAGGGCTCTGTATGTTGCTCTTTCCAATACCTTAACCGGCCTGCTCATGCTCGTCGTCGGCGGCGTTATTGGCGGGCTGGCCCAATGGCTAGGTAGTGCGGCGTTGCTGTTGCTTTTGGCACTTACGGCGGCTGGGGCGGTGCTTAGCGCGCTGAAACTGCCCGAGGTGGAATAACAGACATGATTGCAATGCAACGCTCTCCACAACACCCGTTTTTGATGAAACAGACCAGCTGATGTATTTCATCGGCGTACAAAAAGATGTTCCTGAGCGCGTGGAAGCACAACTGGCTTTAGCTGAAGCTGAATGACAACGCAGTGATAACACCGCCCATAAAGCACAGGACTCATTAATTAACGCCAACACTTGACCTTCAGCCCATGTAGCGCTATATAGCGGCTAGGCGCTTCTTTCAAACGAAGCCATCGTGACGCCGGCCTGCCGGCCTGGGTTGGAGGGCATACCATGAGCCGTGACCCCTTAAATCGTGAGAACTACTCAGCAGAAAACCTTGAAGCTGACGAATTCGATAATCTTGATGCCGTAAACGATGATCAATACGGCAAGCATAAGCCAAGCAAAACCGACTCGTTACGCGCCCGCCGACAGGTGGAAGCGTGGCTTGAAGAGCGTCGTTTACAGCGTGCCATTGAAGATGATTGGGATGCGTAAATAGCTCCTTTAAGTGGGCAGCGAGCCAGTTGCCCTCTTCGTCACCATCCAACACATCACAAAATCCACGCTTTCTTTTTATAGCCATTGGATGTTGCCCGGTGGCCTCCTCTGGCCTTTCCAAGCACAGAGCACTATCATCTGAGGCTACTCAGCACGTTGCTGTCTCATTCATCAACCTAACGGATTTCCATGGCGCAATACGTATTCACCATGAACCGGGTTGGCAAAGTTGTGCCACCCAAAAAACAAATTCTCAAGGATATTTCGCTATCGTTTTTCCCGGGCGCCAAAATCGGCGTTTTGGGTTTAAACGGTGCCGGTAAATCCACACTGCTGCGCATTATGGCGGGTGTCGATAAAGAGTTTGAGGGTGAAGCTCGTCCGATGCCGGGTATCAATGTCGGTTATCTCCCCCAAGAACCGCAGCTTGATGATGAGAAAAATGTCCGCGACACCGTTGAAGAAGCACTAGGCGCTATCAAGGAAGCGCAGGAGAAGCTGGACGCTGTCTATGCTGCCTACGCTGAGCCTGATGCCGACTTCGATGCACTGGCAAGCGAGCAAGCACGCCTTGAAAACATCATTGAAGCCGCCGATGCCCACAACCTTGAGCGTAAGCTTGAGGTCGCTGCCGAAGCGCTTCGCTTGCCACCGTGGGATGCCAAAGTAGGCAACCTTTCAGGTGGTGAACGGCGCCGTGTCGCGCTTTGTCGCCTACTGCTTTCAAGCCCGGACATGCTGCTTCTGGATGAGCCAACCAACCACCTGGACGCCGAATCGGTTGCCTGGCTGGAGCGCTTCCTGCATGACTATAACGGCACCGTTGTGGCGATTACCCACGACCGTTACTTCCTGGACAACGTAGCGGGCTGGATTCTGGAGCTCGACCGTGGCCAAGGCATCCCGTTTGAAGGCAACTACTCTCAGTGGCTAGAGCAAAAAGAGCACCGCCTGACCCAGGAAGCCAAGCAGGAAGCATCGCGGCAAAAAGCCATCAAGCAAGAGCTTGAGTGGGTGCGTAGTAACGCTAAAGGTCGTCAGGCCAAAAGCAAAGCGCGCCTTAACCGCTTTGAAGAAATGCAGTCTGGCGACTTCCAGAAACGCAATGAAACCAACGAGATCTATATTCCGCCTGGCCCGCGCCTGGGTGATAAGGTCATCGAGTTTCATAATGTCTCCAAGCGCTTTGAAGACAAGCTGCTTTATGAAGATCTTTCCTTCACTATTCCCCAAGGTGCGATTGTTGGCATCGTCGGCGGAAACGGTGCGGGTAAATCGACCCTGTTTAAACTCATCACCGGCAAAGAACAGCCAGATACGGGTGAAGTGATCATAGGGGACACGGTTGAGATCGCTTACGTTGAGCAGTTACGTGATGCGCTTGATGACAAGCAGACGGTTTGGCAGGCGGTGTCTGGCGAGCAGGACATTCTCAACATCAACGGCTACGAAGTGTCCTCACGTGCCTACGTTGGTCGCTTTAACTTTAAAGGTAATGACCAGCAGAAGCGCCTGGATGAACTGTCCGGCGGTGAGCGTGGACGCTTGCAGCTTGCTCAAACGCTCAAACAGGGCGCCAACGTACTCCTGCTGGATGAGCCATCTAACGACCTTGATATTGAGACACTGCGTGCGCTTGAAGAAGCCCTTCTTGCCTTCCCGGGCTGCGCCATGGTGATTTCTCATGATCGCTGGTTCCTGGATCGTATTGCCACGCACATTCTGGCGTTTGAAGGTGATTCTGAAGTCGTCTTCTTCGACGGTAACTATACCGACTATGAAGACGATCATAAAAAGCGGGTAGGTAACGATACGCCCAAGCGCATGAAGTACAAGCGTATTGATGCCTGATTTTTAGCGTTCCATACCCGGTAACAGTACGGTTGACCCGTATGCAAAAAGCCCCAAACGGGGCTTTTTGTTTAGCTGGTTCTATCCAAAGTCTTTATAAAAAGTCTTTATGAAAAGCCTTTATGAAAGGTCTCTATAAGTAGCCCTTATGCTAACGGCGTCGCCCTGTAAAGAGCGATACCACAAACAGGATGAGAAACAGAACGAATAGAATTTGCGCGATGGTTGATGCAACCCCCGCGATCCCCGAAAAACCGAGCACACCGGCGATAATCGCAATAATCAAAAACAGCATCGCATTGCCTAGCATCGTCTTTCTCCTTTTCCCTGGTGACGCTTTTCTGCTTTAGAAAACGCACGCTACCTTACGTACGATGAGCGTTGACCTGATTAAGCGTTGGCGATAACTCGTCATTCGTCAAGAAATTAAGGCGAATTTGCTTTCCTTGCTGATGCTTTTCATTCTCGATGCCGGTATTCAGAAATAGTAGGCGCCTTTAGTGGCACCTTGAGCGATAAACCGTAGCCCCCATTTAATCGGCGCAGGGAAACGCAGTCCCCCCGCCTCTATCGCTAAATGCGCCTGGTGCGCTTCATCCGCAGCCATCTGACGAAGCAGCGCATGCGAGCGCTGATCGTCTGCCATTAGCCTGGCCTGCTGCTCTTCAAAGTGTTTACCTGAAAGCTCGCAGGTAGCGGCAATCATACCAAGGCTTAGACGCTCGCTGGTTAACCCAGAGATAGCCCCAACCCCAAATGCAGCGGTATAGAAAAAGGGCGTAAAGTAGCTGGTGCGACTATTCAGTTGCGCCAGCCGCTCTTCACACCACGCCAAGTGATCAAACGCCTCCGCAGCGGATTGCACCATTTGCGTACGCGCGTGGGGAAGCGCTGCGGTAATACTCTGGCCCTGATACAGCGCCTGATTCGATACACCAATCACATGATTAACACGCATCAGGCCTGCGGTATGACGTCGTTGGTGGCCATCAAACACTCTATCTGCAAGTTGACTGGCGGGGTGGTTACGCTGTGATGTAGCGGCGCGAGGCATTAGCGACCGTAACGCTGTATCAAACTGATGAATTAAGCAATCAGACCGACTAAACTGGCGCTTCATGGCTTACTCCGCTTAACAGCAAACTGTCTTAAAGACTGTCTTAAAGGTATTTTGAAGGCCGTATGTTAGCCCGCAGGCCACGTAAACTGACGGCCACCTAATAAATGCATGTGTATGTGGTAGACCGTCTGACCGCCCTTTTCGTTGCAATTCATCACAACACGATAACCGTCTTCGGCAAAGCCCTGCTGCTTGGCAAGCCTAGCAGCTGTGAACTGCAAACGGCCGACCAGCTCAAGATCACCTTCTTCAATGTCATTTAAAGTGGCGATGTGCTTTTTGGGAATAATTAGCTGATGAGTGGGCGCCATAGGGCTAATGTCGTTAAAGGCGAGAACGTGCTCGTCTTCATAAACGATATCAGCCGGGATCTCACGATTGATGATTTTGCAGAATAAACACTCCATACCCACTCCTTGTTATCGTTGCAGCTTGTCGCCCGGCATTTGCAAACGCGGTTAGCGAAAGCGGCGCTGGGATAATAAATGGCGCACGAGGGGTGCCAAAATCAGTTCCATGGCTAATGACATGCGCGCGCCAGGCACGACCAACGTATGTGGCCGCGTCATAAAGGCATCCTTGATCATTGCAAGAAGCCAGGGAAAATCAACGGTTGATGGATCACGAAATCGTATCACCACAAACGACTCAGCATCCGTGGGGATATCCTGCACTTCAAAGGGGTTGGACGTATCGACGGTAGGCACCCGTTGAAAGTTGATATGGGTGCGGGAGAATTGCGGTTGAATATAGCGCACGTAATCGTTCATGCGGCCCAGAATCGTGTCGATCACCGCTTCCTGGGAGTAGCCACGCAGCTTGGTATCACGGTCAATTTTCTGAATCCATTCAAGATTCATGGTCGGCGCAACGCCTACCAACAGATCCACATGGCGAGCAATGTCATACTCTTGGGTTACCAACCCGCCATGTAAACCTTCATAGAACAATAGGTCGGTACCACATGGGAGCGACTGCCACTCCGTAAAGGTGCCTACGCGGTACCCCGCTTCGATTTTCTGCTTGTCTTCCGCGTGAATATAGTGCCGAAACGTGCCCGTGCCATGCTCGCCATACTCGGCAAACACCCCTTCAAGGCGGTCAAGCAGGTTAGCTTCGACTGCAAAATGCGAAAGCTCATGCTTACGCTCAGGCTCTTCACGAAACATGCGGTGAAGATCGTCGCGTGTATAGCGGTGAAAAGCGTCACCGTCCACCATGGCCGCATGTACATCTTCGCGTAGAAACATGCGCTCAAAGCTTCGTCTTACGGTCGTGGTGCCCGCACCCGAAGAGCCTGTCACGGCGATAATGGGATATTCCCGCGACATTAAGCGCTCCTCGCTTGGGCCAAGGCCTGCTTGATGGGCTCAGGTATCGCAACCGGCCGCCCACTATTGACGTCGATGAGCAACTGGTTAACGCGGGCGGTCGCCACGATATGTTCGCCGTCGCGCTGCAAAATACGCTGGTAAACGGTTAATGCCTTGCCCTGCGATTCAGGCACCGCCGTTTCAATGATCAACGCATCAGGCCAACGCGCTTCACGTTGATACTGCACGGCCAAGTCGGCCACCACGCTTGGATAGCCGTGCATGTCCCATTCCGATAGCGCCAGGGCGGAAAAAGCGTGAACGCGGGCTTCATGTAATAGCGAAACCACTGTGTCATGACCCAAATGCCGACCGTAATTCATATCAGTTACCCGCACCGTTAGGGGGTGACGATGAATAACCGCGTTGGCGGGAAAATCCAGCGTGACACGTTCCATACCTGTTTCCTTTCGGTGGTGATAAGTGGCCCGCCCCTTGCGCTACGGTATCAACGCGCTTATTACGCTTTTTCTCTCGCAATAGCACGGTAAGCGATATCACGGCGATATTCAGCGCCCTCCCAGCGAATCTCATTGACGCCTTTGTAAGCCTGCTGCTGTGCGCTAAATACACTCTCGCCCAGTGCCGTCACACACAGTACACGACCGCCAGAGGTCGTTACCTCGTTATTCGCGTTCAGCGCAGTGCCCGCATGGAACACCTTGCTGTGCTGCTCGGCTTTTGCCAAACCATCAATGACATCGCCTTTACGGTAGCTGGCTGGATAACCGCCCGCCGCCATGACCACACCCACCGCGGCACGTGAATCCCAATGGCACGTTTTACCGGCCAACTGCCCTTTAGCACCAGCAAGGCAAAGCTCAGCAAAATCAGACGTCAGGCGCATCATGATAGGCTGAGTTTCGGGGTCACCAAAGCGACAGTTATATTCAATCACTTTGGGCTGCCCGGTCTGGTCGATCATCAACCCGGCATACAAAAATCCAGTATAGGCATTGCCTTCAGCGGCCATCCCTTTAACCGTGGGCACGATGACCTGCTCCATGATGCGGGCATCAACGTCTGGCGTAACGACCGGTGCAGGTGAGTAAGCGCCCATGCCGCCGGTATTAGGGCCTGTGTCGCCATCATAGGCGCGCTTGTGGTCTTGGCTGGTGGCCATGGGAACGATGTTTTCGCCATCGACCATGACGATAAAGCTCGCTTCTTCGCCTTCCAGAAACTCTTCAATGACAACGCGAGCACCAGCATCGCCAAAGGCATTGGCTTCGAGCATATCGCGAATAGCGGCTTCGGCCTCCACTTCGCTCATGGCAACGATCACGCCCTTACCTGCCGCCAAGCCATCCGCCTTGATGACGATAGGCGCACCGACCTTGTGTAAATATGCCAACGCAGGCGTTACCGCGGTAAACGTCTGATAAGCCGCTGTTGGAATAGCATGGCGCGCCAGGAAGTCCTTGGTAAACGACTTGGAGCCTTCAAGCTGGGCCGCGGCTTGGGTAGGGCCAAAGATAGTCAGGCCAGCCGCTTGGAAGCGGTCAACGACGCCTTCGACTAGAGGCGCTTCCGGACCGACGACGGTCAAGCCAATACGCTCCTGGAGCGCAAATGCTTCTAACCCGGCCAAGTCGGTGGCCGCAATATCGATATTGGTCAGCTTGTCTTCGGTCGCCGTACCGGCATTGCCGGGCGCTACGAATACCTGCTCAACATTATCAGATTGCGCTAATTTCCACGCCAACGCATGTTCGCGGCCGCCGCCACCTATCATCAAAACCTTCATGTTCTTCCTTCTCGAACGGGAGAGCGATTATGCGCCGCATTATGCCACAAGGTGGCCACTCGTGGCGTTAGGAGGATTTATCCTCATCCTTGTCGCTGGTGGAGGGCGACTGGTTCAAGGTGTTTTGCCAAAAGCGCATATTTTCTTCGGCCAGCTCGCGCATAAACTCCATGGGCGTATGGCGCATGGCCTGCTGCCATTGGCTTTGCAGACGCTTTTGCTGCTCCAGCATAAGCTGCGTGCCTTGCTCCAGATAACGCGCCAGCGGTAAAGGCGACGACATATCATAAACCCGGATGAGCTGCGCCAGCAGGTCGTTAGAGAATACTTCGGCTTCGTTATCCGACTGCTCCTGCTCAATAATGATGGAGAGCAGAATGGTACGCGTCAGGTCTTCACCGCTTTTGGCATCCTCAACCCGAAACGGCGCTTCTTCAATAATAAGATGGCGCAGATCTTCAAGCGTGACATAACGGCTTTGCTGAGTGTCGTACAACCGGCGATTGGCATACTTACGAATTACGCGCACAGCGCATCTCCTTAAACGCGATAGGGGTGTTCCCCAATGCTATTATTGTGCCTGCACCACGCGCCCATGCAAGCCATGTGAGTAGAATATTGCGCAACAGCGTGCCCACCCTTCGACCAATAGATGCCGATTATGAACTTGATTTTGCTTCACCCCAGCGACCTCGACCACCAGGGCCATGCGCGTATAACAGACGCACGCAGATTAGCGCATTTACGCGACATCCATCGCGCTGCCCTCGGTGACCGGTTAACGGTGGGTGTTCAGGGTGGCTTAATGGGAAAAGCACAGCTGGTCGAATTAACCACTGAGCTTGCCGTATTTGCCCTTGACCCGTTAGCAGACGTGCCTCCCCCCGCTCTTCCCGTGCATTTGGTACTCGCGCTACCTCGACCACGCATGCTGGCGCGAACGCTTGAGCATGTGACAGCGCTAGGGGTGAAGGAAATTACTTTACTGCATACCAAGCGCGTAGAGAAAAGCTATTGGCAATCACCAGAGCTTCTTCCCGAGAAAATTCATCAGCACCTGGTGCTGGGTCTGGAGCAATCACGTGATACCCAACTACCGAGCGTGACACTGACCAAAGGCTTTCGGCCCTTTCTTGAAGAGCAACTGCCTGCTTTACTTCGCGGTCGCCGTGGCCTTGTGGCTCACCCTGGCATGCCGATGGCCTGCCCACGTGGCATCAGCGACAATACGCTGCTGTTGGTCGGCCCAGAAGGTGGGTTTATCCCATGGGAAGTTGAGAAACTGCTGGACGCGGGCTGTGAGGGGATGCATCTTGGGCCGCGCATTTTACGCGTTGAAACAGCCGTCACAGCGTTGCTGTCACGGCTGTTTTAGAGCTCAATACCTAGGCTTGCTGGTCTTCTGGATCGTGAGGCACTACCTCAGCATCGTCACTGCAGGATGGCTCTTGCTGGAATGTTTCGCGCACGTCCAGCAAGCCTAAATGGCTGATGGTACGCCGGCCAAGCAGCAGTGGATAATGCATTTCTTCGCGATCACGTAGGCTAAATTGCTCTTCGTAAACCGTATCGCCCATGCACACATTCATTAATACAACGGGGCGCTCATCACGTCCGCCCGCACCGCGCACTGCCAACTCACGATAGAGCGGCCGTTCAAGACGGTCGCTAAACACTTCGTCGTTCTGCTGGTCTGTTAGCTTTAAGCGAAAGCGCACCCACTCCTCGCCCTCTTTCTCAAACACTTCGATATCACGTGCATCCAAAGATGACGTCAGGGCACCACTGTCAAGCTTGGCCTTCACCATAATGCCCCAGGGCTCTATGGTGGCATTTTCAACCCAGCCAAACACTTTATCATCATCGCTTGCCACTGCGCTGGCGGCTAATGCACTTACCAGCACACTACTTAACAGCGTTTTTGCCACAAATCCCATAGCATCATCCTTGGTGAAATAAGTGATTAATCGTTAACTACGCACCTAGCGCAGCCTTTCAAGCAGCGCCTGAGTAGCGAAGCCATCCGGCGTTAGCCCTTGGCTGCGTTGAAAGTCACGCACGCCTTGGCGTGTATTGGGTCCCATCACACCGTCAGCCCCGCCTACCGAATAGCCCGCTTCATTCAAGCGCCGCTGGAGTTCTTTGACATCGTCGCGGGTTAAAGGTGTCAGCCCTCGCGGCCATGTCTGGCGTATTCCCTCACGCCCGGCAATTTTATCAGCCAGCGTCGCCACGGCCAGGGCGTAGCTGGTGGCATTGTTATAGCGCAAAATCGCTCGAAAATTAGCGCCTACCAAAAAGGCGGGCCCCTCAGCCCCGGCCGGAATGACGATGGCCGCGCTCTCGAAATTGGGCAGTTCACCCTGCAGGGCGCGTACACCTTGACGCGCCCACTCAGCGCTACTGCGGCGCTCGGTCTGTGAATAATCAAACGATGCAGGAAGCGCTAACTCAACCCCCCAGGGTTCGCCTGCCTGCCAGCCTGCCCGCGCCAGATAGTTGGCGGTGGAGGCCATCACATCGGGGATACTGCCCCAGATATCACGGCGACCATTGTTATCACCGTCCACGGCATAAGCTTCAAAGCTACTGGGGATGAACTGGGTATGCCCCATAGCCCCCGCCCAGGAGCCTTTCATTTGCTCGGCTGCGATATCGCCCTGGTCAATAATACGTAACGCCGCAAGCAGTTCACCGCGTGCGAAATCCCGGCGACGCCCGTCGTATGCCAGGGTAGCGAGCGCTTCAAGGGTTGAGAAATCACCAAAATTGCTTCCGTAATTGCTCTCGATGCCCCAAATCGCCACGATGATTTCTGAGGGCACGCCGTAGCGTTGCTGCATTTCTAATGCCGTCTGGCGGTGGGCGTCAAGTTTCTCACGGCCTGCATTGACGCGCGTATCGGAGGCGGCGGAGTCGAGATATTCCCAAATAGGCCGCACGAATTCCGGCTGATAACGGTCCAGTTCAATCACCCGTTCACGGTAGCGCACGTTATCCAGTGCGGTGGCTAGCGTTGATTCACTGATCCCCTGAGCAGCTGCATAACGACGGAACTCATTGCGCCACTGTTCAAAGTTGGCATAGCGTAGCTCTTCGGCACCGCGGGCATCCACTTCTGTCATCAACTGCGGGTTAGCGTAGAGGCTTCCGCTAAACATTACCGATAGCACCCCGGCAGTAACTACAAGTGATGTATGACAAAAAGCGCGACGTAATGGCAAATTAATCTTGAGCAACATGGTGTCTATTCCTGGGCTGTCCTTGGCATGCCTGATGATGGCCTGGAAAACAAGCAGATACCAGAATTTGTACGAAAACAACGTGTGCTTAGCCGTTGTGGCGTAAACCCACGCCTACCAACCTTTCACCAGGTAAAGTCACGGCGCTGACATTTCCTGCTGATACATTGTGTTATAAAAAAACCACCCGAAGGTGGCTTCTTACCGATTAGTTATTTACCAACCGCTAAATTAGTGAAACACATCAATCGGGATCCGTCGCTCGTGGCTGACGTTTAGCATTTTCATTCGTTTCCATACCACTTTTTAATTCGTGGGTTAACGGGTCGTAGTTGGGACGAAGCTCATCCTTGACCGTACCACTCCAAAGTCGAGAGCCCACAAAGTAACCCGCCCGTCCTATCACATGTGCCGCAACGGGGGCTGTCATCAGGATAAACACGATAATCGCAAAGGAGCGAGCGACCACGCCTACCTCAGAAAAATGCATCGCCGATGCCAGCATGATCAAAATAACGCCCAATGCCGCCGCTTTGGTAGTGGCATGCATACGCGTTAGTAGATCCGGCAAACGTAGCAAGCCAATAGCCGCCAGGAGCATAAATAAAGAGCCTGTCAGCAATAGCGCACCTTTAATCGTTTCAATCATCGCGAGGCCCTCCCCGTTCCAAAAAGCGTGCAAAGCCAATCGCGGCCAGAAAGCCCATCAGCGCAATAACGATAGCGGCATCCAGAAAGCTGGCTACCCCGGATTGAATGGCGTAAACGCCTACCAGCCCGACCACCGTAGTAGAAAAAAGCTCAAGCGCCACCACTCGGTCAGGCAGGCTTGGCCCGCGCACCACACGCACAAATGTCAAAACTAGCGCCAGCCCCATAATGATCTGGCTAATCAAGAGAACCGTATCCATTAGCGAAATAACTCCAGGGCTCGATGCTCCATTTCTTTTAAGTTGCGTCTTAGCTCTTCTTCATCATCAAGAAACATGGCGTGGATATAAAGCACCTTGCGGTCATCAGAGACGTCCAGGCTCAGCGTTCCCGGGGTTAAAGAGATCAGGTTAGCCACCAGGGTAATTTCCATTTCAGTGCGTGCGGAAAGCGGCATGGCAATCACGCCTGGCTGCATGTGCCAAGGCGGCGTCACAATATCAAACGCAACACGCAGGTTGGCTTGAACAAGCTCCTTTAGAAAAAAGCCCAGAAAGCCAATAATGCGCGGAATCCTGGCCGGGTAGCCTTTTAATGCGCTGACTTGCGGCTCAATCAGCACCAGCGCGATATAGCCAAAAATCATGCCTACCAGCAGGTTTAAGCCTGTGAAGTCGCCGCTCAGCAGCACCCATGCCAATCCTAACAGCAGGTTCCAAATAGCACCGGTCATGGCGCGTCCTCCCCGCCTATTATGTCTACCTGCAACTGACCTGGTATCAGTAGCGCATCCTCAGCGCTCGCGGACACGCCCAACACCGCATCAATATAGCCTCTGGGGGCCAGCAATTGATCACCAATAGTGGTCATCACATGCATAATGGGTTCCGCAAAAATCCCGATGAGCACTGAAAACAGAGCCAGCACCACCACGGGTAAATACATCATCCACAGGCTGGGTTTAATCAACCGCCCATCATCCCCAGAGGGTGTATTCGATACAGGCACCTGGTTATCTTCTGGCAAGGATTTCCAGAAGACTTCGTTCCATATCTTCACCATGGAGTAGAGTGTTAATAACCCTACTCCCAAGGCAATGGCAGTAACCACATACGCCTCGGCTTCAATACCTGCCCGCACGATGACAAACTTGGCGAAGAATCCGGATAACGGAGGAACCCCCGCGAGGGAAAATGCTGAGATAAAAAATGCAACGGCAAGCCAAGGGCGCTCTTTATAAAGCCCACCCATCTTTTTTAGCTGATACGTGCCCTGCAAGCGGTGGGTGATACCGCTAATCAAAAACAGGTTCGTCTTGACAATAATATTGTGCATGATGGCAAACACGCCGCCAGCAATCGCCAAGGGGGTATACAGCGCCAAACCCAGAATCATATAGCCGATCTGGCTGACGATATGAAACGACAAAATACGCCGAAACTCATATTGAGCGGCCGCACCCAGCACCCCGGTCACCATGGTAAGCACCGCCCCCCACAACATTATCTCCTGCAGGTAGCCCATCGTCTGGTCAAAGATCAAGGTAAACACACGGAACAGTGAGTACACGCCTACTTTGGTGAGAAGGCCTGCAAAAAGCGCTGAAACGGCAACTGGCGGCGTATGGTAAGACGCAGGCAGCCAGAAAAAGAGCGGAAAGGCTGCCGCCTTGATCCCAAAGGCCACCATAAACATCACCGCGAGCACCTCGACCATCCCGTTGTGCTCAACGGCATTCATGCGCAGTGCGATATCGGCCATGTTAAGCGTACCGACCGTGCCGTACAGCAGCCCCACCGCTGTCAGAAAGATCACCGACGCCAGCAGGTTAAGCGTTACGTACTTTATTGCTCCTTCCATCTGGGCCCGCTCGCCGCCCAAAATAAGTAGCGCAAAAGAGGCCACCAGCATTACTTCAAACCATACATACAGGTTGAAGATATCGCCGGTCAAAAAGGCTCCCGCCACCCCGGCTAACAACAAGTGCATTAACGGATAATAGCCAAATTTCTCATGGCCACGGCCGGTCGTGGCCAAGGAGTAAATCCCCATGGCGAGGCCGATGATACCGGTCAGCAGCACCATCACCGCACTTAACATATCGGCGATGAGCGTAATCCCAAACGGTGCAGGCCAGCTGCCCATTTGCATGGTGACATAGCCTTCGGAAAGGGTTGTCGTAAACAGCCAAAGGCTAACGATCAGAAATGCTATATTTCCAGCAACGGCGATAAAGCGCTGCATTGGCCTTGAACGCCAAAACAGTAGTGAAATAGCCCCTGAAAGTAAGGGTAAAAGGACGGGAAGAGCAACTTCAGGCCTCACGTATCAGTATCCTTCATCTTATCCAGGTCATCCGCCTTAACCACTTCATAGGCACGACGAATCAATACAACAGCAAAGGCCAGCACACCAAACGCGATAACAATAGCCGTCAGTACAACGGCTTGGGGCAATGGGTCAGCGACATCGCCCATAGGCTGAACCATGCCTTCTGGAATCAGCGGTGGCGCGCCCCGCGTCATTCCGGCAGTAGTAAAGATCAATAAGTTAGCAGCGTTGGAAAGCAGCAGTAGCCCAATAACCAGTTTTACAATGGAGCGTCGCAGCATCATAAAAATAGCGGTGGCATACATAACCCCAATCGCTAGCGCCATTACCGGTTCCATGCGTATCCTCCTGCTATGTTAAGGCTCATCCTTATCCACCTCCATCAACGCCATCACCATGCCAATCACCGCTCCCAACACCGCCAAGTAAACGCCAATATCAAAAATCAGCGGAGTGGAGGCTTTAAAATCAATAACCGGAATGGTCCACCACTGCGCGGTTAAAAACGGCTGACCCATAAACCAGGCAGGTACAACAGAAATCATGCCTAACAACAGCCCCACGCCAATCAAGTCGCGAGGGTCGACCATCCGTAATACCTCTTTTGTGGCACTGACGCCAAACGCCAGCAGATACAAGGTAAACGCCCCCGCCGCTACTAACCCTGCAATAAACCCACCGCCGGGCTCGTCGTGTCCACGAAGCAGCAAAAATATCGAAAACATGAGCTGTAGCGGCATTAGAAAGCGGGCCGCCGTGTTTAAAATAATCGTTCCCGATTTAACCATCGTACGGCTCCCTGCTATCAGTATTCCCACTGTCATTGGTGGGCTTAGCGCTTTCTGGCTCATGGCGCAGCTTCAGCATAGCGATAACGCCAATGGCGGCTAGCGCCAGTACAAACATCTCGCCCAACGTATCCAGTGCCCGGTAATCCACCAAAATGACATTGACGATGTTGCGGCCAAAAGCGAGCGGTGCGCTGTTTTCAACCATATAGGTAGAAATGGACTCGAACTGGTTAATACTCCAGGCCGTCATGATCAGAAGGAAAATCAATATCCCCATCATCGCAGCTACCGAGCCATCGCGAATGCGCTCCAGGCTGGTCGAGAGATGCGAGAAGCGAGGCAGCCTGAACAGTACCAGCACCAGTAAAATAACTGTGAGCGTTTCAACCAGAAGCTGGGTAATCCCAAGATCAGGGGCGCTGAAAAGAATAAAGACCAGCGCGATTGAGAACCCCATAATACCCACTGACACGACGGCACCCAGCCGGGAGCGGGTGATCGTTGCATACAGGGCACCCATCACCATTGTGCCGACGACGATGGCCTCATGAAACCGTACATCAAGTTCAAAGGCTAACAGCGGAGAGTGGCGTACCAGAATGGAGTTGCCCAACAGCGTAATCAGCACGACCAGCATGACCAAAATATAGTTGCGCATATAGCCATTTTGCAGCACACGGGTTTGCCATTCCGCAAACCGAACCAGGCCATTTAACAAGCCTTCATAGCCCGCTTCCGGGCCGTAACGCATAACAGGGGCCAGCAACGTTAGCTTGCCTCGCACGCTGTCCCAGTACTTGAACAGCAAAAAGCCCAACCCCAGGCTAACAACAGACATTATCAGCGCCGCATTAACGCCGTACCAAAGTGACAGCGCCACTTCTCTCGGCTGCCCTGCCACCGCACTTGCCGCTGACGTTAAAAGAGCGTCAACGCCAAACATGGCGGGCGCCAGACCAAAAACCAGCGAGCCTACGCTTAGCAGTGCGGGCCCCATTAACATGCCGAAAGGTGCTTCATGCGGCGTTTTTGGGGTTTCGTGACGCTTGCCGTAGAAAGGCCGTAGCGCAACAATCGCCGCCACGGCGATAGTCATAATCGCGCTGACAAATGCGAACACGACGAGCAAGCCTTGAAAATCCCCTGCGCCCAGCACCGCTTCAAACTTAAGCTCTTTGCCAATAAAACCAAGCAACGGCGGCACCCCTGCAAGTGATAGCGCCGCTATCAATGCAATGGTGGCCGTCACCGGCATCAAAGACCTTAACCCGCCCATTGCAGTGACATCCTTGGTGCCCGTTTCATGATCGAGAATACCGGCCACCATGAACAGCGCTCCCTTGTACAGGGAGTGTGCGAGCAAAAAAGTTACAAACGCTGTCATGGCGTACTCGGTGCCAATGCCCAGCAGCATCGTCAATGTGCCGAGCGCCATAATGGTTGAGTAAGCCAGCAGCTTTTTAATGTTCGTGTGATGAAGCGCCAGGAAAGCGCCCAGCAGCAGCGTGATAGCACCCACCACAGAGAGGATGCTTATCCAGAGTGCCGTTCCACCCAGTTCAGGCTGAAGCCTTGCCATGAGGTAAATACCGGCTTTCACCATGGTGGCGGAGTGCAAATAAGCCGAGACAGGTGTAGGGGCTGCCATGGCGTTTGGCAGCCAGAAATGAAAGGGAAACTGCGCTGATTTAGTGAAAGCGCCCAACAGCAAACAGATGAGCATGGGCGTATAAAGGGCATGCTCTCGCAGGTCGGTTTCCATTGCGCGAATATCGGTTAACGACCACTGGTCGCTGGCGATGCCCAGCAAGATAAGCCCGGCCATCAACGCAAGCCCACCCGCAAAAGTGACAAAAAGCCCTTGGCGAGCCGACTTACGCGCCTGCATATCGGTATGGTTAAACCCGATCAGCAGGTACGAAGTAACGCTGGTTAACTCCCAAAAAATAAACAGCGTGATCAGCCCATCGGCCAACACTAGCCCCAGCATGGACACCATAAAAGCCATCAGCGCGATATGAAACCGGGCGATCTCCGGGTGGCCTTTTAAATAACTCCCCGCATACACCAACACGCACGCGCCAATAACGCTGATTAACAAGCCGAACAGTAAGGACAACCCATCCAGCATAAAGGTGAGGCTGATACCTAACGAAGGCACCCACTGCCACTCCATTAGCAACGGGCCGTCATTGATGATTGTGGGTGCTTGAGAAAACAGCCACGCAGCGATGAGCGCAGGAAAAAGGGCCAATACCAAACTCGTACGGTCTGCAAACCAGCGCTGCATAAGTGGTGCCAACGCGGCTAATACAAATCCCATCAAAACGGCGAATTGCATCTAGCGATATCTCCTGTGTATCTGCCCCATGATGAAGCGGGTTCGTTGAGCATCAATACCTCTCGCGGTGAGTAGCGATCATCATCCCTGTTCACTGCTCTCTCTTAACTGCTCTGTCTCAAGCACCCTCTCTCAAGCACCCTCTCTCAAGCACTCTGTCTTAAGCGCTCGGACCAGATTTTAACGAGCACGCTGAAAGCCGTAGAGTAACAGCACCTATTTTAAACACGCGAGGTGATCATAAAGTCGTAGACTCTATAACAGGCCACTGCCTGTTACCAGGCAATCATTCAAAATCAAACAGATAGCGTGCTTATCGTTACTTCATCGCCATTTATAACGCCTTGATTATCGGCTCATTACGACGATGGAAGCCAACCTAAAAGCTCGTTATTTACGATGTCCAGCAGCGCCTTTATGTGATCATTACGATCATTTAAGCAGGGAATGTAACTAAACGTTTCGCCGCCTGCTTCCATAAAGCTATCGCGGATCTCCTCCTTGATTTCTTCTAACGTTTCCACACAGTCGGAGGAGAAAGCAGGCGATAGAATCGCAATATGTTTATGGCCCTGCTTGGCAAGCGCGGCTACGTGCTCGACCGTTGCAGGCCCCACCCACTTTTCAGGACCAAACTGTGATTGAAAGGTGGTATCCACTTCCTCCTGACTAAAACCTAGCGTTTCGCCCAGGAGGCGCGTGGTTTTCTGGCACTGGCAATAGTAGGGATCGCCTTGCATCAAATAGCGCTCAGGCACGCCGTGGTAGCTGGCAACTAACTTGGTGGGCCGCGTCTCAAGCTCGGCGTAAACATCTGTTACTGAATTCGCCAGTGCCTGTAGATAAGCAGGGTGATCAAAATAGGCGGGCACCGTACGAATAGAGGGTTGCCACTTCATCTTCATTAAGGCGCGAAACGCCTCGTCATTGGCGGTTGCAGTGGTCGGCGAGGCGTACTGTGGATAGAGCGGAAAAAAAACAATCTTCTCACAGCCCTTTTCTTTCATCTGCGTGAGCACACTGCGTGTTGAAGGATTGCCGTAGCGCATACAGAAATCCACTTCAACGTTGTCGCCGTATAAGGCCTTAAGCTGCTCCGTCAGTTTTTCGGTTTGCGCCCGCGTGATCGTGAGTAGCGGGCTTTCGTTTTGTTCGGTATTCCAAATGCTTTTATACGCTTTACCCGACGAAAAAGGCCGCTTGGATAAAATAATCAGTTGCAGAAGCGGCTGCCACTTCCAATCAGGATAATCGACTACCCGCTTGTCGGAGAGAAACTCACTTAAATAACGTCGCATCGACCAATAATCAGTGGCATCGGGCGTCCCCAGGTTAGCCAGAACTACACCTACTTTTGCCCGCGGCACGGCCGGATGATCACTGGATGCATGGGCCAAGCGGCCTTCGCCCGGCTGGTCCACCACAACGCTATCGGTCATTACGCTTACTCCAAAGACGGCTTCTAATTATCAAAAATCTTAACACTTTTCGATAAGGCGCGGCATAAAGTTATACTATCAACATCATTTGTATAACCACCGGTAAAGTGGCACTCCGCCGCCCCACGCCTTACTTCAAATACGCTTTAAGCGCAGATCGAAGATACTTAAAAAATAGCCGCAAGGTGGTCAGAAGCAAAGCACTTGGAAAACACCTGGAAAGCACGGCGAATAGAGGCAAGCTAAGCGGTTAAAGCAGTGCGCTGACCAGGATGCAGCCGGGCCACTATATAAAGATTTGGGCGTCCGGCGGCTGGTAGGGCTTTGTTGCTTACCGAGCCTGCAAGAAGAGATGAATGCAGGCTGCTGTTTCTTTGCCTGTCACCGCATTAGGGTTTAGGCGAGGGTGGGAAAAACGTTACGCTAACTGTTGTGTGTGCATTCAGTAAATACACAGAGTGGTTCATCAACCGCTTTTTAAAAAACCAGCGGCATTCGTGAGGCTAGCGGCTCGCTGTAATGTGCGTCACGACCAATAACTTCGTCCTGAGGCACATGTTGAACCAGATACGCGCGATGAATACCCGCACGTTTTAGTTCCAAATACACATCATCTAACGAGCGAAACAGCATGGGCTTACCACGTTGGGTGAGCATATGCCGCGCGCCTTCTACATCTTCAAGTTCAAGCTGATAAAAACGACTACCCGAATGCGTAATAACGCGAATTTCGAAATTATCGTGGCTATCGACGAACTGTTTAAGTGCTTTCAGTTCCATGATTCCCTCCTGTTATTGGATACAACAATAGGACCCAGCATGACTGCGTCCTATTACATTCCTGTTACCTTACATTGGCACTTATTGACCAAGAGGGCAACTTTTCAGGAGGTTTCCAGGCTATCAGTCTATTAATACAGCCAAGCTACTGATATTCAGAAGGATCAATCGCCTTACCAAGCGAGTTACGATCAATCCAGTTACCGCCCTTGGTCTCTTTGTAGCGAAATACCACGTTATCGCCGATAGCGACCGGAAGCTCAGCATCTTCTGTTTGATAGCTGTACTTCTCACCATCAACGACCAGCTGATAGCGATAAAGGTCTGGCATACCCAACCACTCTTTAAAAGGCCCTTCGCGCTCTAATTCCTGAAGTTCTCCGCGCCCTTGAAGCTTGGGAAGACGCTGACGATTACCACGCCGAAAACCACCTGCCATGAATTACTCCCGTTCGTTCTCTTCTATATGATCAATATGTTAAGGGCGTCACACCCTCTTTCTAGTCACCAAAGGCTTCGCCATAGCTGTCGGGAGCCAGGTCTTCAAAACGGGTATATTTGCCGATAAACGCCATATGCACCGTTCCGATAGGCCCGTTACGCTGCTTACCGATAATGAGTTCAGCCAAGCCCTGATTATCTGGATTATCCTGGTTATACACCTCATCACGATAGACGAAGGCGATAACGTCCGCATCCTGCTCGATGGCGCCTGATTCCCGCAAGTCAGACATAACCGGGCGCTTGTTGGGGCGCTGCTCCAGCGAGCGGTTAAGCTGAGAAAGCGCCACTACCGGACATTTAAACTCTTTCGCCAAGCCTTTTAGCGAGCGCGAAATTTCCGATATCTCCCCCGTGCGGTTTTCAGAAAAACCGGGGATCTGCATCAGCTGAAGGTAGTCGATCATGATCAGCGACATATTGCCGTGCTCACGCACGACACGGCGCAAGCGCGAGCGCATTTCATTAGGTGAAAGCGCAGCGGTGTCATCGATAAAGAGCTGCTTGTCTTTAAGCAGATTGACCGCCGACGTTAGGCGCGGCCAATCCTCATCCTCCAACTGCCCCGAACGCACGCGGGTTTGGTCGATGCGCCCAAGCGATGACAGCACCCTGAGCATTAGCGATTCAGCCGGCATCTCCATGGAGAACACCATCACGGGCTTATCGCTGGAGATAACCGCGTGTTCGACCAGGTTCATCGCAAACGTGGTTTTACCCATGGAGGGACGCCCGGCAATGATGACCAGGTCCGAAGGCTGAAGCCCTGACGTCATCTCATCCAGATCACGAAAGCCGGTTGATAGCCCCGTCATTTCGCCCTTCAGGTTGAAGAGTTCATCAATGCGATCAACCGCTTTGGTGAGAAGCTCGCTCATGCCAATTGGGCCACCCGTTTTAGGGCGCTCTTCGGCAATCTGAAAAACCAACCGCTCAGCTTCATTAAGCAGCTCATCGGCTGGCCGCCCTTGGGGGGCAAAGGCGCCTTCTGCAATCTGATTCGCCGCTCGAATCAGCTTTCTAAGCGTTGCCCGCTCACGCACAATATCCGCATAGGCGCGAATATTGCTCGCCGAAGGCGTATTGCGGGCAAGCTCCGCCAGGAAAGCCAAGCCACCCACGGTATCCAGGTGATCTCGCTCTTCAAGCGCTTCAGACAAGGTGATGACATCAAGGGGTTGTCCAGACTCCGCCAGATGAATCATGACGTTAAACACCAAACGGTGCTCATAACGATAAAAGTCATCGGCTACCAGGCGCTCGGAAACCGTATCCCACGCCTGATTATCCAGCATTAGCCCGCCTAACACCGACTGCTCCGCCTCCAGCGAATGCGGCGGCAGCTTCAGCGCTGCCGTTTCCTGATCAGCAGAAGGCTGGTCCATAGCGAGCTCCTTTCAATAGTGCAGCATAGCCGACAAAGACCACTATCTTAATCGGACAAACCGTTAGCAACCACCGCTAGGTCATCGCATAAAGGGTTATTTCTAAACGCTCAGGGCTTTCAACAAACCACTAGCCGCTTGAAAATAAGCCTTCGTTAAATAGCAACGGGCTTAAATAACACAGGGTTTAAATAACACAGAGCTTAAATAACAAAGGGTTTAAATAACAAAGGGTTTAAATAACAAAGGGTTTAAATAACAAAGGGCGCGGGAAATCCCGCGCCCTTTTGGCGTAAATAGCAGCAGCAAAGTTTACTCTGCGACGACTACCACGCGAACAACGGCGTCCACTTCTGCATGCAGGTGGAGGTCGATGTCGTATTCGCCAGTTTGACGAATCGGGCCTTGCGGCATACGCACTTCGCTCTTGGCAACCTCGATGCCAGCAGAGGAAATAGCGTCGGCCAGATCACGAGGACCGATAGAACCAAACAGCTTGCCTTCGTCGCCAGCTTTAGACACAAGCGAAAGCTCGATGTCGTTCAGCTGCTCAGCGCGGGCTTGGGCTTCTGCTTTACGCTCAGCCGCTTGAGCTTCAAGCTCAGCACGCTGTGCCTGGAACGCGTCAACGTTCTCTTTGGTGGCCGGTACGGCTAAACCGTAAGGCACCAGGTAGTTACGACCATAACCAGGCTTAACAGTGACCTTGTCACCCAAGCCGCCCAGCTTACCAATGTTGTCGAGCAGAATGACTTCCATCTCGTAAACCTCTTGTCAGTTGCCGCGGGCAAGGCGTGCGCGAATGTTCGCGAATGTATCAATCAGCCCCAACAGCAGCACAATGAGAATCGTGGGCCAGGTCGTGATCAGCAGCACATAAAATGCTACCAGCCACAGCCCGTTCATCCCCTTTAATCCAATATAACCATGCACTAACGCAATGCCGGCAACGAGTAGTGGTATCCAGCCGAGTACTGCTAACGCATGTCCCCCAAGCATCATGCCGACCACACAAAGCACCGCTAACACGGCAAGCTCTTTGGGTGCGAGTCGTAACGCATGAAACTCTTCACGAAACCCGCCCGGGTTATATAACCCCGCTTGCCAGCTTCGCGCCAAGGCTAAACATGCAATCGACGCAATCAGAACCACAAGCCCCGTAACGCCCCCCACCACAATGGCAGCCAGCATTTGGGTATCGTACCCCTGATTAGCCAACTCTGTGAGCATACGATCAACGTCCGGAGAGCCTTGTCGTAGTTGCTCAAGCATTGGCCCCATGTCGCCTGGCAGGCTAAAGATGCCGAACTGTACCATTGCTGCAGCCACGAATGTGCCCGCCAGCAACGCTTCACTCCAACGCATCCTTTCACGCAGGACAACCGCCATCAGCGTTACCAGCAATACGCTGGCCAGCGGGATAACGTCGCCTTGCGACCACCAAAAACCGGCGGGTAGCGCCGCTGCGATAATAACCGGTAGCGCAGGTGCAAAGCCTTTACGCAGGGTTACCAAAGCAGCAATAGCAGCACCTAACCAAAACAGCCACGGCACTAACGTGGCCAGCGCTGCCCCGCCTACGGCGTAAGGCAGCCCTCGCATTAGCCATCTTGCCAGTGCCAGCATCACGTTAAACGCTTACTGGTGGCTATCGGAGTAGGGCAGCAGCGCCAGGTAGCGCGAACGCTTGATAGCAGTCGCCAGCTGACGCTGGTAGCGTGCTTTAGTGCCGGTGATACGGCTCGGAACGATCTTGCCAGTTTCGGTGATATAAGCTTTCAGAGTGTCCAGATCTTTATAGTCGATCTGCTTGACGCCTTCAGCAGTGAAGCGGCAAAACTTACGGCGACGGAAAAAACGTGCCATGGATTAGCTCCTTAAAACGTGCAGTGGATAGAATCAGGCAGTTTCGACGTCTGAATCAGACTCGGACTCATCAGCGCGCGACTTGTCTTCGCGACGCGGACGCTTCTCTTCTGCCGGCTTCATCATCGGAGAAGCTTCAGTAACCGCTTCCTTGCAGCGTACAACCAGGCTGCGGATGATGGCATCGTTGAAGCGGAAGATGTTCTCGATTTCTTCGAGCGTCTCGCCAGTACATTCAACGTTCATCAGCACGTAGTGGGCTTTGTGAATCTTGTTGATCGGGTAAGCCAGGTGACGACGGCCCCAATCTTCAAGACGATGTACAGTACCAGCGTTTTCGGTAACGATGCTGGTGTAGCGCTCGACCATAGCCGGCACTTGCTCGCTCTGATCCGGATGGACCATAAACACGATTTCATAATGACGCATGAGATCTCCTTGCGGTTTGACAGCTTCCGGTGTGTGCCCCGCACAAGCGAGAACGACGACAGGGAAGCAAGGAGTTACTGAAATGCACCTAACTTACCGCCAAACGGCAACTTAAGGCATTAAGCAGAACTGGTGTTCAACTAACGTATTGGCATCTAACCAACGTACAGGTATTTAACCAACGTAAACATCTGCGCCCGCCTGTAGACAAACGGGCGCGAGTATTCTAGTGGGCGCAGGGTTAACTTGCAAGCTGGCGTTGTCGTACTGCCTCAAACAAACAAATCCCGGTAGCCACAGAGACATTAAGGCTTGAAACCTGCCCTGCCATAGGTAGCTTGGCCAGATTATCGCAGGCTTCCCGCGTTAAACGCCGCATGCCCTTCCCTTCTGCTCCCATTACTAGCGCAGTAGGGCCGGTCAAATCGATGTCAAATACACTAGCCTGGGCTTCACCTGCTGTACCGGTAATCCATACGCCGGCATCTTTAAGCTTGGCAAGCGTACGCGCCATGTTGGTGACCTGATAAACCGGCACTACCTCGGCAGCACCGCAAGCCACTTTACGCACGGTTGCATTTAGCGGTGCGGCCTTGTCTTTTGCCACAATAACGCCATGTGCCCCAGCGGCATCGGCGCTGCGCAAGCAGGCACCAAAGTTATGCACGTCTGTCACGCCATCCAGCACTAGCAAAAGTGGCGGTGTTGGCGCCTGCCAGGCACGCAGCTTTAACCACAAGGACTCTTCGCCTTCAGGCGTAAGTGGCGGGCAGAACGCCACCACTCCCTGATGCGCAGCCCCTTGAGTCAACTGGTCCAGCAGGTCACGCGGCTGCTCTTTAATTCGCGCACCACGCGCTTGCGCCTGGGCAACCACTTCGGCCAAACGACTACCGGCTCCTTGCTGAACCCATAGCTCGCGCGGCGTTTCACCGCGCTCCAACAAACTTTGCAAGGCGTGGGTACCATAGACCTGGTCCAGCCCATCCGGCGTACGTACCGTAGTACGTGCACCACGTCGAGACGACGCCGATTTCATACTTAACTTCTCCTGGGCGTTGACTGACGCGTACGTCGCGGGCCACGACGCGTAGATGGCTTATCTTTCTTGGGCGCAGCGTCGCTCTTGGGAGCGGCCGCTTCATTAGTGTCGCCACTGCGGCGTTTACGCGGCTGGCGGCGCGGGCGAGGCTTATCGTCGGTCAAACTGAAATCAATTTTCCGGTCGTCCATATCGACGCGCGCCACTTGCACCGTCAAGCCATCACCCAAGCGATAGGTGGTTCCGGTACGCTCGCCTTTCAGGCGATGCTTCTCTGCCTCATAGTGATAATAATCCGACGGCAGCGACGTCACATGCACCAGGCCTTCGACATAGAACGCATCCAGACGCACAAACAAGCCAAACTGGGTAACCGACGCAATCGTGCCTTCAAAGGTTTCGCCCAGCTTGTCGGACATAAACTCGCACTTCAGCCAGCTTTCTACATCCCGGGTCGCTTCATCGGCGCGACGCTCAGTCATTGAGCAGTGTTCGCCAAGCTCAAGCATCTGCTCAAACGTATAAGGGCACCATTTGCTCGGCGGATCGACCGGCGCTCCGTCAACGCGCACGACGGTATTGGTTTGACGCGGCCCCCGAATGACCGAACGAATGGCACGGTGCACGAGCAGATCAGGATAACGACGAATCGGCGACGTAAAGTGCGCATACGCCTGATATGCCAAGCCGAAGTGACCTTCATTCTGCGGTGAGTACACCGCCTGATTCATGGAGCGCAGCATGACCGTCTGGATAATATCGGCATCAGGACGATCAACAATTGCCTCACGAAGCGCCTGGTAATCCTGCGGCGTAGGCATATCGCCGCCACCCACGGAAAGGCCCAGCTCGTTCAGGAACAAGCGCAGCTTATCCAACCGCTCAGGCGTTGGCCGCTCATGAATACGGTACAGCGCGGGCAGGTCGTGCTTATCAAGAAAACGTGCGGTCGCAACGTTCGCGGCCAGCATGCACTCCTCAATTAACTTGTGCGCATCGTTACGCTTACGCGGCACAATTTTTTCGATCTTGCGCTCGTCGTTGAAGATGATCGCCGTTTCAGTGGTATCAAAATCAATCGCGCCACGCGTTTCACGAGCCCCGCGTAGCAAGTGATAAAGCTCATGCAGGTTTTGCAGCGGCTTCACCAGCTCGCGGTGTTCCTCACGCAGCGCACTGCCCTCTTCGCTCTCGTTATCAAGCATCGCCGCCACGCTGTTGTAAGTGAGGCGAGCATGAGAGTTCATCACGGCTTCATAGAAGGAGTAGCGGCTAATCGCCCCGGTCTTGGAGATATTCATCTCGCAGACCATGACCAGGCGATCCACGTTCGGATTGAGCGAACAAAGACCGTTGGATAAAAGCTCCGGCAGCATGGGCACCACCTGCCCCGGGAAATACACCGAGTTACCCCGCGTGCGGGCTTCATTATCCAGCGCCGTCCCCGGACGCACATAGTGAGAGACATCCGCAATCGCGACTAACAGCTTCCAACTGCCTGACTTGGTTTGCCACGCGCACACGGCATCATCAAAGTCCTTGGCAGACTCATCATCAATCGTAACCAGCGGTGTATCTCGCAGGTCAACGCGATGCTTTTTGTCTTCCTCCAGCACTTCCGCTGAAATGCCGCTGGTTTGATCCAGCACCTCAGGCGGAAATTCAGCAGGAATATCGTAGCTACGAATCGCAATATCGATTTCCATGCCAGGGTCCATACGCTCACCCAACACTTCAATCACTTCACCCACAGGCTGCACGCGGGTAGCCGGCTGCTGCACAATTCTGGCCGAAATCACTTGGCCATCCTTCGCCCCAGCGCTGGCACTGTGAGGAATAATAACTTCCTGAGTAATACGCGGATTTTCAGGAATCAGTATGCCAAATTCCGGCGTATTGCTGCGATATACCCCCACCATTGTTTGCGTATTTCGGGCGATCACATCGGCAATGGTCGCTTCATCGCGGCCACGGCGGTCTGTGCCGCTGATACGGACCAATACATGGTCACCACTGAACACCCGACGCATCTGGCGAGGAGGTAACAACAGATCCGGTTTTTTACCATCATCACGAATCAAGAAGCCAAAACCGTCCCGGTGCCCCAGTACGCTGCCCTTGATCAAATCAAGCTTATCAATTAATGCATAAGCGCCGCGACGGTCACGCAACACTTGACCATCACGCTCCATGGCCGCCATCCGGCGGCGAACGGCTTCAAGGTGATCTTCGTCCTCGATGCCCAGCATGCGGCTCATATTTTCATGGGTAATCGGTTTGCCGTACGTTTCCAACGCCGCTAACAGATACTCACGACTAGGCGCCGGATTATCATATTTTTGCGCCTCACGCTCGGCGTGCGGATCATCACTCAACGTCCAATACTTCATGCGATCGACATCCTTAATTGCATTTGCGGGAGGCGGACAAAAACAGCAGCGGATAGTCGCTGCAGGTAGGGATAGTCAGCGACTGCGTTAATAGGCAGTAAGCTGAAAAACGTCATATTTTGTTTGGTCATGGGGCCAGTATAGCGCTGCATGTTCCATGACCCAACCACCTTAAGCAGCAATTGTGCGATTTGCGCCATAAAATTATCTTTCAGGTCTTGCATTTAACCAGCACCCCGGTATCATACGCGCCACTTGCCCAGATGGCGGAATTGGTAGACGCGCTAGCTTCAGGTGCTAGTGTCCGTATGGACGTGGAGGTTCAAGTCCTCTTCTGGGCACCACGCTTTCTCATGTTATCCTCTTTTCATGAGTAGCGGGTGCAGTGGCAAGTTGATGTGGTTGATGCTTGATATGTATTCGCCCAGGTGGCGGAATTGGTAGACGCGCTAGCTTCAGGTGCTAGTGTCCGTATGGACGTGGAGGTTCAAGTCCTCTCCTGGGCACCATACGAATACAATCAGCAAAATACCCGCAGTACAAATGATGCGCCCAGGTGGCGGAATTGGTAGACGCGCTAGCTTCAGGTGCTAGTGTCCGTATGGACGTGGAGGTTCAAGTCCTCTCCTGGGCACCATTACGCTGGTCCCGTCCGCATCATTGAACACCTTCTTTTGTATTACACCCACTCCATTTACATCATCCCTTTCGATTTTCTACACACTGCTGCTACTTCCCTGCTTGTTCTTTTCTCTTTTTTATTTCGCTATTCAATTAAGCTTAAAGAGCGCGCGCTAGCAGTGACCTAAATAGCGACCATGTTAACTGCATAGTGCTGCACACTCTTTTTATGCAATGGCACTGAAAACCGTAGTGCCGCCCAGACTTTAATTAATCTGATAACGTACATCGATAGTATATACCCTGCTCTGCCAGCTAACCCCAGCGGGAGCGCGGGGGAAAGGCATGGCATTTTCTACCAAGCGGCCACCCACCTGGTTTAATTCTCGCACACGGGATAACCCTACCAACTGATGGCTTAATACGTTGCCGTTGCGATCCAGCGTGAATTCAACCGTAATCACTTCTTCCATACGGCGAGCCCCCATGACTCTGGGCGTCTGCTTGTTTTCAAGCAAGTGCTGTCGAACCAATAAATCATACTGGTTATCGACATCCGCACTATTAGCCTGAGCAATACCCGTTTCTTCCATGACCACTTCCTCGGCTGAAGAGCCATCTTCACCGGCGTGGCCAACCACTGCCTCCACCATTTCATTTTCAGTCTGAGTATTATCGTCAGCTTTCTGATTGGCCAGAGGCTGTTCGACTTGCTCAGGCTGCGCGGTCGGCTCTGCCTGTTTAACCGGCTCAGACCGTTCAGCCACGACAGGATCGGGCTCTGGTTCTGGTTCTGGTTCTGGTTCTGGTTCTGGTTCTGGTTCTGGTTCTGGTTCTGGTTCTGGTTCTGGTTCTGGTTCTGGTTCTGGTTCTGGTTCTGGCTCTGGTTCTGGTTCTGGTACGGGCTTATCAGCCTTAGCCTCTGGGCTTCTGCGCTCAACAGGAGGGGGCGCCTTATCTTCTGCTGGCTCTGGAAGCTCTGACAAAGGCTCATCGACAACCTCTTGAAGAGCCTCCTTAGGGGCCGAGTCCGACGTTGTGACTGAAGGTACTTTCGCTTGAGCCGTGTCGGGCTGGGTAGCCTCACTCTTTTGCTCTTCCCCCGCCATAGCGGCCTGCAACCCTACGCTCATGGAAACGCTTTCGGTAGCTTTGGTCGCCACGACAAAATCAGCATCCTGCCTTAACCAGAGAGCGCCCACTATTAAGTGCAAAAAGACCGAAAAACCTACATAAAAACCAATGCGGTGCAACC
>NZ_JBQSXT010000027.1:0-38913 GCF_052378605.1 Halomonas sp. AOP27-A1-41 | reverse complement strand
TTGAATCCGCTTCGGCAATTCCAGCGGGCCGCGCTTGCACCGGGCTTCGCTAGAAAATCAGCCTCTTACCTTTTTACTATGCTTACACACAGCACATTGGTCGCACACAGTCTGCGACCAAATTGCGACCAGTCCCCTAGATTTTTGTAGCCTCCCCTGACTATACTCCGCACCTACCACTGTATATTTCAACAGTTAAATAATGAGGTGCTTATGTCAGCGAAAACCTACCAAGCTCTGGTTGACCGAGTGAAGCGCCAGATAAACAGCCCTAGTGCACAAGATAAATGCTGTGTTGAGATCCAGCGCCAGCCTGATGACAGTGATGAGGATTGGGCGCACCTGCTAGACGACCTTGGCACAGTTGAAAACGTGACAATGATTCCTCTCGATGACGCAGCCGAGTCTGTACGACTGCGCTGGAATCCAGAAGAGTCGATGGCATGAAGGACAACACCAGCGCTATGCAGAAAATTATCAGCCGCCACATGGAAGCGGCATTTGATGAAATGCACCAAACGCTTGGGGAGACACCAACTGACATTCAGATAGTTATCATGGAGGCGTACCGGGATAACGGCACGGATTCCGACGGCATTTATCAAGGGTGCAAAGTCACCACCTCTTGCCGCACCATCGAATAACGACGCAATGGACTACAAAGCAACCTTATGGCGCAAGAGCATGGAGCGGCGCGGCTGGCGGCGCTTCGGCAAATACATGCTGCCGCGATGCATGATTGAGTACCACATCATCCACCGGAGCCAGCTATATAGCGGTCGATGTTATACAACGTCATTGCCCGGCGACCCGAGTCAGCCCGGTACTACTGCTTATGTGATCCAGCGGCGTGACATGATGACTGAGGGCGTATGGCGGCGCACACGTGACGATGCGCCGGTAGGGCAGATTGTGAGGCCGCTACCTTATTAAATACGCCATCCCTGGCAGCTCGAGTCCGTTCGAGCGACTCCGAGTGACACATGCGACATGCTATTGCGGCGAGCTTGGCGTCACTCTTCCTACAATAGCTGTTCAAGCGGCGCGCGCATGTAGGAAATGTGCTTTGATTTTGTAGGCTTTTGCTTACATCAGGAACAAAAGAACCGCTCACATTCCTGCAGGCAGCAGCCTTCCATCTACGGATGCGCATCATCGTACTGATACACCCGCTCGTCATAGCCCTCAGCCTCTGCGCTGACGTTACTCATGCCCGACGGTTTAATACTGTTGATCAACACATGCTCCACTCTGCCAAACACCAGGTGCGGGGGTTCCTTTGTCGGATCGACAACCGGTACCGGATCATCACCCATCAACGCAATCACGTGATAATCATCATCACCACGTAGCACGCGATATGGCCCTTGTGACTCTCCCTCCGGGTTGCGCCAGTAAATAACGTGCTGCTCAATGCTGCCCCATTTCAGCACCTCGTTTACCTGTAAATGCACACCGTCCTCATCCACCGCCACACGTTCAATCAATGCCGACTGAGCGCGGCTGGGGATAGGCCCTACGACGGGAACGTAGTCGCCCTTGCTGCTATTCAGCAGGTCGGTAGGCGTGCCCCACGTGTAGCTCTTCCTTACATGCAGGTGACGCATTAAGCGGCGCATACCGTGCCGCCACGCGCGCACCTCGTCCGGCACCCCTTCCACACGTATCGTTTCAATCCGCTGAGGCGGGTCATCGGAAATACGGCATGGCACAGTCTCAATTACACCAGTGATTGCACTTTTATATTCCACGTCCACCGCATCGTAGTCATCCGGCCTCACCGCCCTAACGGTTTTCGTCAGCAGTGCGTCCGCTCGCATGTTCTGCGGGCTATACATGTGCCCCAGCTGGGAGCGGGGCTCATCACGCACCGGCGTTAGCACCTCGTCCCACGTTAACTGAGCCCATACCGCTGCCAGTGCGCGTTCCAGCACTGCCTTTACCGTGTCGTCGCCGTCATTGTTATAGTCGAAGGTATCCCCCCTGGCTGCTGTTATATTGTCAATCCGCTGCATGGCCTCCATGTTGATTTCATCGTCTGAAACCCCTGATTGATTGGCGGCATTGCGTACAAAATCAATCGCTGATCGCGTTGGCCCTACAGTGCCATCCATGCGCTTGAGTATTGCCGTCGGCACGCACGTAATCCGGTTTTCACTCTGCGCCGCGATCGCATCACTGCCGACGATCGTCATTGCCAGTACCGTAATGTCGTCGTAGCGATCCGGGCTTTCAGAAAGCCGCGAGCTCAGCCCTGTCCAGTGCAGCTCCTCAAGCGCGGCCACGTCAGTGTTCTCGGGATTCATCCGACGCAATCGGCACTCCACTGCCGTGGGCGTATCAAAATCGACACCGAGGGTGAAACCCAACTGGTCACGCGATGCGCCCCACAGCTCCTGCCCCATCCACTGCCACTCCTCAGTGCCGATTTCACGCCACTGCAACTCAACCCATTGCCCGTTGTAGTCCACGCCATTTTCGTGGGCATAGCCCAGTCCACGTACTGCCAGCACTTGGGCCTCTATGCGGTTAATCAGCGTGCCTGCTTTCTGCGCAGGGAACGGCCCTAGCCACTCGCTTTGCGCATAGCTACTGTCTACAAAAATATTCCAGCGATCACGATATACCCAGGCGTTCCAGCCCAGCCAGGTTGCGTCTACGTTGTTATCAGCCAGTAATTTCTCGACCACGATGCTGCTCTGGCTACGCGACACGATGCGGTACCGCGCGCCCGCTTTATCTATCGTCAGTTGATAAACGCCCCCGGTGGGATCAGTGACGGGGGTAAGGTCCGGATAGCTCAGCGTTAGAGCATTACTGCTCACGCTGTGTACGATGTAATCACCGTTCAGCGCATCGCCATGAATTACCACGGCATCGCCCACGGCTAGACCCAAGTCGTCATACGACCCTGCCAGTACAGCGCGGCTATCCTCCGGGGCCGGGGGCTGTAGTTCTATTTGGCGCGGTACGCGCACATTGAGCAGCAGGCCCGGCTCCCAATCGCTGGGGAATTCATGCTCCCCCGTAAGGCTAATTTGATTGCCATCGACATTGATCGAAGGGGCTGTTAACCGCTCAGTGATATGGAATACGCTTTTGAGCTTTAGCCCCGCCTGCCCATTACTGGCCGCGCCCACTTCTGGCGCGTTGTACCAGAGCTGATTAGCAGAATGGCCTGTGATGCTCTCACCCGGCTGAAATACCTGCCAATGTACGTCATCCCCAAACGCGGTTACTGGCGTTTCAGCGATACGGATTTGCGAGGCAGGCAGCAGGCACGACCCCCATGTGACGCACAGCAGTATGTCCACTGCCTTGGTTCGTGGGTCAATAAAGTAAGAGTGAGGTGGTGCCAAATAGTACGGCGCTAACTTGACTTGCCCGGCCACTTGATTAATGACGCCATTCAAGCGCGGGCGATTTATCGTCGTGCTCGGGTCATTAATTTGTGAGCCCTGCTCGATGCCGCCATTCGCGTTGGGCGTTGGGACCGATGGCATCAGCCAACTAAACACTCCGCTGAACAGGTCCACCACCGCACTGAACAGCGAGCCGACTGCACTGACGACCGAGCGCTGAGGATTTGCATAGATGTGAACTACCGACACCTGATCGAGCATCACGCCAGCATAGTCATTCGGCAGCACCACATTCCCACGCGCCCCTTCCAGCTCTATCTCCCACGGGGTGAATTCGGGGTTCTCTGCATACGTGGGCACGGCATTGAACAGCCACTCCTGCAGCGAGCCGCCAGCCACGTCCTGCGTTCTAATGGGCTGCGTCGCCACACCGTTTATTTCGCGAAATAGTGACGGGTATAAACGAATCTCGCTCACGTAAAATACTCCACTCTGGTAAATTCACGGCTGAATGAGCGCACCGATTGCCAGCGGACACCTACATCCACAGTGCACTCCATCACCCCCGACAGGCCGTTGAGAGGCACCACGACGCCACAGTGCAGTGCAAGCTCACCCGTCCAGCACACCGCCATTGCGCCCGCTTGCACTCCGCACGGCTGTAGACCCTGGCACACTTCGCGCAGCGAACGGTTCACACGGCGGGCGTCATCGGTGGCCACGCCCTCATAGCTGGGCAGCGTGGGCAACCCGTATTGCTCGGCGCGCACAGCGCGTAAGAATCCGTAACAATCAAATAACCGAATGCCGCCCACACGCTCACCCCTCCCGCCGCTTTTGTAGCGGGCGTTTCGGTACTCATCGAGCATTGGGATTCCTTAAACGAAGAGGGCTACGCCGGGGTATTTGTTAGCGGTAAAACGGCCCAGCAAAAAGCGCCGAAACAGCAGATCGCGATGTCGGCACCGCACCTGCAGCGTGCCATCAGGCTGGAATGTTGGCTCATCAACAACCATTCGCAGCGGGCGCCGCGCCGGCGCAATGAGGTTGTTGGATGCATACATGCGCAGCGTGAGGTAGATAATCGCGCTAGCATCCAGCGCCTGATCGACCAGATCTTCCGCATCCGCATTGGCGCCACCCAGCGCAAACCCCAGCTTTTGCTGCCCGCTGTCATCACTAGCGGGCAGCGCAAGATCAAGCGGCGAGCCCAGGTACTCATGCCGCTGACCATCCTCATGCCCTAGCACTATGTCGTCCCAGCCGGGGATATTACGGATCGCCGTCTCCCACGCCGAGCACGTCAGCTCAACCGCGGGGATACGATAGATCGTCGGGTCGTGACCGCTGAGCAGTTGGGCGAGTACATCGTTCATTCGCGACTCACTATCAGTTGTGCAGAGGCGCTCACGAGCACATTGCTCCATGTCGAGCGCGGTATCAAGAGCCGCCCAGAATAAACGACTAACCCCGCCGTAGCGGGGTTATAGCCGTGCTTTTTCAGCCATTTTTGCACTGTGATTTTCATAGTAGCCTCAGATTTTAGGCACACAAAAAAACCGCTCAGGGCGGTGGTGGGGTTCGTAATTCTTGGCACCTGATCAGCTCGCTCAGCACGCTAAAAGCAGTTAAGATGCGCTGATTGAAAAACAACTGGATCATATGCGAATGGACAGCATCAACAAAGACTCTTCAATTCTCACAAAGCCGTTTTCTTTTGACAGAAAACATCCGTTTTACAAGCTTCTAGGGAAAAAAGACATACTCCTCAGAAGGGCATTGTTTCAAAAAAATATCATGATTGAATTTTTTACAGATGCGGACGGCAAACCCACGCGATGGGCTGCACAGGGGAAAGACAAAGCCATCGTTTTTAAGAGCACGATGCCTGCTCACTCATCGCTGAAAGCGGTAAAAATCACAAAAAACAAAATCAAAACCAAGGAGCTGCTGGATACCAACGACGTAAGAACGCCGAAAGGCATTACGCTAAAGTCATCAGAAATTGAGAAAGCACACGCATGGTTCGACACCCTCGTTACAAAAAAGGCGGTCGTGAAACCAATTTCAGGCTCCGGCGGTAAAGGCATTACGTCATCGATTACAAATAAAGAACAACTTAGCCAAGCATTAGAGAGTATCCATCCCTCTACAGCCGTACTTGAAGAGCATATAGACGGTCACGATCACCGAATTTTGGTGGCTGGTGGAAATGTCATTGCCGCCATGCGCCGCTGGCCAGCTCACATAATTGGCAATGGGAAATCAACAGTAAAAGAGTTAGTGGATGAGAAAAACAAAGAGCGTGCTAAAAATCCCTATGACGGTAGGTATTTATTAAATTTAACACCAGAAATTATCGCGCGCCTTCAAAAAATCAATATGACACCCGACACAATTTTATCTGTAGACCAGCGCGTTGATTTACAAACAATTGCTAACATTGGTGCAGGAGGCGAAGGCGAAGATGTAACGTCCATTATTCATCCCGACTTTGTTGAAATTGCACGCAAAAGCTGGGAAGCGTTTGATAATCTTGAGTGCTGCGGCGTGGACCTCATAGTAGAGGACATCTCAAAACCTGCAGCATCGCAGAGCTATTCAGTGATAGAAATGAATGCCAACTGCGATATACCAATTCATCACTGGCCTACAATCGGTGAGCCATTAGATGTTGCAGCAGCTATTGCTGATTACTATTTCCCGAACGATAAAAAAGAACTGGATCACTGCGCCAAGATCATAATCTCAGGCAAAGTGCAAAAAGTTAATTTTCGCCGCTGGATCGCTAAGCAAGCGCTTATTTATGGCGTAACAGGCTATTGTAAAAACTCCTCGAATAATATCGAAGCATTGTTTCAAGGAAGCAAAACGGCTGTCGATGCGGTAGTTAGACTCTGTGCAAATGGCCCTGAAAAAGCCTTGGTTGAAAAAATTACATATATAGATGCAAAAGAAAAAGCATCTTCAATATTTGAAATACAATAGTAAAATTAATCTTCGCCCAACGCGTTCGCGTTGGGCGAAGAGACAGCATGCTTAACTAATACCATATTTCTGCTTTAAGAAATTGACAATCGACGCTCGGCGTCCGGCGTTTTTCTCTTTAGATAAATCTAGGTTATAAAGACCACTAATCCCTCCTCGGCAATGCCCGTTTGCGAACCAGAGGCTATCTCTAGGCGCGACCTCATACGTGAGCGGTCGTTTATCATCAGGGTTTTCAGCAACAAGATCCCCTCCGTCAAATATTTTTAAACCATATTCTATGCTAAATGTAATCTCGACTAGCGATGGAATAGAGCGGCTAGCAAAATCAATATCCGCTGAAATCCGTTGATTTAAACTCCCTTGCTCATAAACGCGCAGCGCACTAAGAACGCTACGCGGCCAGCCTATGCTTAGATGCAGTTCTCCTTCTGCCTCGCTGCCCAAGTTTGATACTAAATAACCTGCATTGGTACCGTCTTCGCGAGGTTCAGGCTTTACGACTGCAAAAACAGTCCATTCATTTTTATTAATGCGGGGGCGAGTGCGAATACCGATGCGGCGATCGTTGTCACCCACGAACCACGGCAGCCCGTTAAAATTGCGGATAGGGTCGGGAGAACCCTCGCCGAAAGTTTCGATTGTCCGATGGTCAGCAGCTTTAGCGCGGTTGCGCGCTGTCAGAGCGGATGCATCAGCATAAGCTGGATCGAGTAGTATCTCGCGTCCAGGGACGTTGCCGAACGCACGTCCTTCGGGTGTAGTTACGACACGACGTAAGCCATTCGTGTTCTCAAGTTCAATGTTTTGATTTAATGTGTAGTTAGTCATCGCCATTACCCTCGTCTTCAGGAGTTTCATTAATTACAAAATTATTACTTCGTTTAATGCGTTCTTTATCAAATAGCTCATAAACAAGATTAAATAAACAGTTGCGCGCATGCACGTGTAGTTGCGTTATGTTTCCACCCAGCTGACTAGGGCTTTCAACTAAAAACCCTGGAATCCCGAACGCTTCTTCTGCGTGTAAAACCATGGAGCCGTTAAAGTGAGAGCTAATGGCACCAACAGGTTCATTACCCTGCGGCACAAAGGGCATCAAACGTTTAATATCGGCAATCGTTTTGTTAACTGCATTCAAGCCAACACCAACATTATTAGCACCTTCTGTACCCACCCACACTAGGCGCTCGCCACCCGTTTGGAATTGAAACATCCGATGGTGGTCAATAAATGCAATCGCATCTGTATGTTCCGACATAAATTGCATTAAAGACTGAGTTTCAGCCTCTGAAGCTGGCGATGGGCCGCTTGTCGATGATCCAGGCCAGCGAGTAGGAAAGTTCCGGTTTAAATCAACGTTATTGTGGTTGCGTCGAGTCCGTGCACTAAAACCACTAGGGTTAGTAACGGGTAAGTATAAAAACTCTACACCCCATCGGAGATCATCAGTTTTTGCAATCTCTCGCCACTGGCGACACAATTCCTCGAAAAACGCTTGGTTGCCTGGAATAACATGCTGCTCATCACCGTGCAGGCCACCACTCACAATAATTTTAGGTCGCTCGACACTCTCTTGCGGGTAGGAATTACCTTGAGCTAAAACAACATAATCAGCGGGCCGGAAACGGTAGCACATAATGTCCTCGCCTAACCCATCCTGCCCAATGCTAAACGAACTAACGTAGTCGGGAAACTCAGACATTAAAGCATCTAGCGCATCATAAACGCTTTGTGTTGTAGGAAACTGAGTTGTTGCCGATTGTTTGTAAGCGCTGGAATAATCGCGTTTGACGGAAACTGACTCACGATTAATCCACGCGGCACCGTCATCGATAATCTGATCTGTTTTATTTAATTCAGCGAAATCTACATCACTCCCCCCGCCCACAATCGTTTTACCGCTCGCATCCATAGCGCGATATATATACCCGTTTTTATCTACCCAGGCGTATTCGGCTGTCTCAACATCATCGTTAAAAAACTCACCCAAAAAAGGGGTTATCGGCTGAAGATTATAATCAACTGATAAAATCGGGATGCGGTTTTTATCGCAGATTGAGTAAAGAGCAATATCGTTATCATCGTTGTAAAACTCTTGACGTGTGACAATTATTAGATGCCCGTCCGCCCCCCACTCAGCTAAATTGTTGCCGCTTTTATCAGCGATTGAATACAGCGTATGCTGCTCATCATCGTTACAAAACTCTCCAGCCGAGTCACTGGTACGCCCTGATATTAATAGCGCCGCATTCGATGCAGCCGCAACACCTTCCACAAACTCCGCTGACGGATCGTCTTTAATATGCTCGCTCTCACTCGCTGAGATACGGCGATAGAGCGACCGCGTCACATTGGGGTTTGGCGAGACAGCGTAGTAATACCAACCGTCCTCAGCGGCAGCACGGCCTTCGGCCTCGCTTGGAAATATCTGCCCCCCGGCAATCAGCAGTCCAAGGCGCTCGTTCTGCATCGCCTCCCACGTCATTTTTTCTTCACCGAAACGGTCGGTAAACTTGTCCTCTTTGGAGTGCATGCCGAGATCCAGCAGTTTGCTATTAACCTCTCGCACACGCGGGTCAGTGCTGCCCAACGGTTCGCTGGCAGGGTCAAAGGGTGGTAGGGCCATAGGGTTTTCTCCGGGCACAAAAAACCGCCCGTGGGCGGTAATTGAGAATGTTGGTAGCGGGTTAGCGGATTGGCTTGGGCCAGTGCTTGTTCATCGTGTAATCAAACAAGTCGCTGTACAGAATCTCTTCTGGGTACTGCATGTCCTCGGCAGTCACGATCGGAGGCTTAGGAATTAATAGCTCCACGCTAAATTCCCATATCCGCCCTTCTCCGCCTCTCGATTCAGGCAGCGGCGTAGGACCGTCATAGAGTTCCAGGAACTCTACGTTTTCACACCACTGCACACCCAACGGGCTCAGCAACCGCATGTTGAACGGAAGCACACCACTGTTCAGCGTGTGCCAGTAGAAGCCCTCAAACACCTGGGCAAAGCGCGGACGCATACGAAAGCGAACAGAAGCGGTGGTAGGTCCGGGGCCGTGCAATATTTCTTTGCGCGGCCTGCCGTTTCCCAGTGGCGTGCGCAGCACGTTGTCGGTGTGTTGCAGCCCGTAGCCCTGCCGAAACGGGCGCGGCAGGCCTTCCGGGTAGTTGATGTCTGCCATTAGGTCGCCCCATACATAGATTTGTCTGCTAGTCTCATAAGCTCAATCCACTTAAATAGAGCATCAATAATGGAAATTTCAGTAGGCGCATATAACCCAGACGAAGCGCTGGCACCGGTAAACGTTACTTTTTGGGATGAATACGATGGCACCAATTTTGACGTTCAATGCCACTTGCGTGTCCCAAATGTCGATTCACGCATTGAGCTATACAACTCCGCTAAAGCAGCAGCACTGCCTCGTCTAAAGAAAATAGTTGAAGAGCTTGAAAAGCACTTGCAGGAGAGCCCGTAAGGTTAGGCCGCCTAGCGAGGCTGCCGCCCCCACCCCAAAAAATGCTGCCCTGCTTTTGTTACCTTGCCGTCGCTCGCCATATCCTCGATTAGGGAGGCCTTAACAATGTCAATTGTTAACCCGCCGCCCTCTTCGCGACGCGCTGAAACGTTAGCGCTGGTGTGGTTATTGATGCTGACATTAAGGCCCCCGCTATCCCCCGGCCTATTCATCTGGCTTTCAACTCGCGCCAAGGCCGCGTCGGTGTGTGCCAGCGTGTCATCCATTTTGGCGCTGGTTTCAGCAGTGCTAACGCGCTCACCTTTTTCAAGCCAGTAAGAGCCCGTGGCGGGCAGGCTGTCCCACCCATCGTGCGCCATACCGATATTGCCTATCGCCGCTGCTTGCCCAACCTGAACGGCTGCGGCAGCCGCACCAGCAGCAGGCGCCAGCACAGGACCCACATAGGGAATGCCTACCGTCGCATCAAACGCCTTTGAGTACGACGACGGCACATTCATCAATGCCTTGCCCACTGCGAACGCCTTTTCCGTAGCGAATAGAGCGCGATAGATACCGCTTTGCTCACCAGCAAATGCGCTCGCCAGCCCGGCAAGATCACCGAAGGTGCTCTCGGCAGCGGCCAGCTGCGCTATCTGCCGGGCCTTCTCGATTCGCATCAGCTCGTTTTGATGTTCCTCGTGCAGGGCGCGCTCTTGGGCGTCCCATTGCGAGGTAAGGTCGGCACGTTCTTCACGGTACTGCGCCAGCATTTCCAGCTGAGTGTCGTACCACTCCTGTAGTTCTTCCTCGGCTTCGTCGATTTTATTTAACTCACCGAAGGCGCCGCCAATGGAGGCATCCAGGCCACCGTATTCCGGGGCATCAGAAAAACCTGCGGCAGCGATCTTGGCGGCCACATCTGCGTACTCTTCGCCCGCGACGTTGGCGGCATCGAGTACGGCGAGGCGGGCGGCTACTTGGTCTGTAAGCCGCTCCTCAGTTGTGCGTAAGGATTGAAGAAGGCTTTCATAGTCCGAAGCCGCTTGTTCGCTGGCTTCATACGCGGACACGGCTTCAAGCGCGGTGCGAGCAGCGGCAAGCTGTGCTTCGCTCGCGCCCTCTTGAGCCAGCTTGTATAGCACCAGGTCGTCTTCGGCCATGCCGAGCGTAGAGGCCTGCAACTGAAGTGCGGCTACTTGATCATTGATGGCGTCTCTTGCTCGCTTGCTTCCGCTGGCCTGGTCCTCTGTGGTTTGGGTCGTTTCGCGCGTCGTCTTCCCAAGCTTGGCCAGCTTTTCATCTATCTCGGTGACCGAACCACCCGCCGCCTCAATCGCGTTACGGGTCGTCATTAGCTCTACTTGAAGATCATGCAAAGCCTGTTGTGATTCGCTTCGCTGCCCCATACCAAAAGCTTGTTGACCGCCCATGGCCTCCCATTGCCGCTGCTCTTCCTGCACGATTTCGCGCTGGTTGGAAACGGCCAATGCCAGCGTGGATTGGCGGAATTGCTGAAACTGACGCTCAGCCTCAAGCATGGCCTTGGCGTTCTTGAGGGCCGCTTCCGAGTTGGCATCCAGCGCGCTGGTCATGTCGTCAACGCGGTCAGTCGCCGACTGTATCTTGGGCGACACCAGGCCTAGCTCTTCGCGAAAGGTGTAGATAGCGCCCACGGCCGCGCCCGCCACCGTGACCAGCGCCCCTAGGGGGTTGGCGCGGATGGAGGCGTTGAACGCCCACTGCGCGATAGTAGCCGCGTTCACGACCACCCGGTAGGTAACGTAAGCCCCGGCGGCGCCTGCCACACCTACCGCTATACCTTTCAGCACCTCAAGCTGTAGATCGTAATCCCCCGCGTGGAACGCCTTGGTAACCGTGTTAATGGAGTCGGCCATATCATTGAGGGCAGGCGCCAGGCGAACCGCTACCACATTGCCCATCGCTTCCGACGACAGGCCGATTCTGGCAATCGCATCGTTGGCCTCTTCAATGGCGGCGGCATCCACCATGGAGACAGAAAGCCCGTAGTCCTCGATCTCTTGGCGGGCGCCGCGAATGGCGTCCCCACCCTTCATGAACAACTCGGTTGCGCCTTTCTGCTCAAACCCTAACTGCTGTAAATGGCGCGCCGCTTCTTGCGAAGACATGCCGGTATCGCGAATGCGGTCAGCTATATAACCCAGCCGCTGATCAACATCCATTTCCTGCATGGCTTTCAGGTCAAGGTTTAGCCGTTGCACGGTTTTTAGCGCAGGGCCGCCGCTCATTTCCACAGCACCCAAGCGGCGATTCATCCGATTAAGCGATGCCTCCATGCCATCCAGCCCGGAGTCCGACGCGGCCATGTTGACCGCGCGCAGGCCATCAATGGTGCCGTCCAGCGAGCGCGCCATCTTGGCGTTTGCATCGATAGTGTCCATATTGGACTTGGCATACGCGTAAAGCCCGACGGCGGCGGCGGTGCCAGCGGCGGCTATGGTCGCAATACCGGCGGCGGCCTTCTTGGCATCCTTCTCCATCTGGCGCATTTGACGCTGCGTGTCTCGCTGCGCCTTATCCATGGGGCCGGTAAAGTTGCCGGTCTTCAGCACCATATCCAGAGTCAAGCTACCGAGCGAGCGAACCGACATACTTTTCTCCAGGCGTAAAAAAACCCGCCGAAGCGGGTTAATGGAAATATTGTGTTGGGCGTTAAAGATCGCAGGTGAATTCTACTATTGAGTTATCAACGTTCATTCTGCGAGTTTTTTGCCATAAATAAACCCTGTCTGCGGTGTATGCAAAGCGATTGTAACCAATGTAGCCACCGTAACTATTTTTGGCATTCACCTCTCCGCACACAGCTATAAGAGGCCCATCTTCTGCTACAGAAATACCGTGCACATCTCGGAAGTTTGCGGAATCAGGATCTTTCAAAGCGCCTCGAACAGCGGCCTGCGCCTCTTCTATCTGATTTTCGTCAATCTCAATCCGCACATTTGTGACAGAAGGAGAGGAGTCCGACGCCTGGTAGCTTGAGTTTGAATTGCTATGGTTAGCTGTATTAGCGCACCCGGCAATTAAAGACGATAGCAAAGCTGCCAAAATTATATTTTTTTTCATTCCCTTACCCTTTTGTAGATGAAATTAGGAAAGGTCAGAAAGCTATTGCCTTTAGTCAAGAAGCAAATACGCCCCGCTGAGCTAACCCAGCAGGGAACGTATCGCACTTGGCTAAGTTTGACTAGGCTATCTTAGGCGAATTTACTGACGTCACTTATGAGTGAGCCGTGACCGCCATGCTATTGGAGCGGCCCATCAGTCTTTCCATATCGCGGCGAAGGGACTCGCCCTCCCCAATATAGTGGCGCATGGCGAGCACTTCGGCTTCGCAGCAACCCACATCAAACCCCGCCTTTTTAAGCTGACTGAGTAAGCGAAGCGTGGGCGATGGGGCGCTTTCACCATAGAGGTGGTGTGCTTTTACCCAGCGGCGACTGGGGTAAATCGTGGGAATCTCGTTCGACCAATCGCTGCGTAGCTGGGGGTTTATTTCAGGCCATGCCTCCATGGGGTAGTGAATGGCCGGTTGCGGTTCTGGTTCAGGCAGTGCGTGGCGACTGATGTAGTCGCCTTCGATGATCTTGGCGCTTTCCCGCTCGATACTGTCCTGAACAAACATCATCGCGCGGTCGAGCTGCTCAGGGCTGGCGTCTTCGATATGCGCCAGCCCCAGGTAACCGTTCACCAGTTTCCACATGCCTGCGTAGTCGGCGCTTTCACCTTGAGCACTGCGTAGGTTGGCAAGGGTGCGCACAGCACGATTAAGAGGCTTTCGATCCTCTATGCTGGTAAAGCGTGGATTCTCGGAACCACCTTTTTGCCAGTAGTCGCTTAATACCTCGAAGCACTCTTCTTGGTACTCAATAAGCTTGTCGCGCACTTCAGGCTTTACACGCGCAGCATCTACACCAAACAGCCATCCATTAAGCTTACTAAGTGGCAAAGTCAAAACCTTCTGAAGGCCGCCTTTTGAAGGTGCGGTTATCATAACCGCACCCTTGGATAACACGGGATTACGCTTAATTCGCTGACGCTGGCCGTGCCACTCTAAACCGATAGAGTCACAGATGGGCTTCATTGCAACGCGCACGATCCCAGCAACATTAAATGTCGGGATGTGGGCGCCGTGGAAATTGATAGAAATAGGTGATGCGGTAAGTGTTGCCATGATGTAGATCCTCGTTCTTGAGTGAGAATCCGCCAACACTGCGACCATTCAGATGGTGGCGGACTGCGCGAGGTTGGTCGACCGGTGAACAAGGGAACCGGCACACCCGAAGGTGTCCCCACGCAGCCCGCCATAACAGGCATAAAAAAAGCGCTGTTAAGCGCTGATGCTGCGCCTTGTTCAAATCGAGCGACCAAACCCGAGCCACTGATTTTGCAGCGGCAAGGGAATGTTGGCCCAAGAAGGCGCAGGCGTCAAGCTGCCTGCATATTATGTGGGCATTGCATGAAGTTCTAAACCCGTGCAATGGGGGTGTATGGATAATCAGCCCCAAGCCTCCTTGGCATGCTCCATCGTCACTTCGGGCTGATCGGCGTGTGGCATGAAGTCATTGGTTTTGAAAGCAGCCACTCCCTGCTTGCGATTCATGTTGGCTTGCTGGGTAACGATCAACGCGGCGGCACGCTCGACACGCATGCCAACGTGCAGCGAGCCGCGCTTTTTGCGATACGCTAACCAGCTCAGGTATTCGGGGTAGCTGATGCGCTCTTGGGCTTCCGCGATCGTCCGGCCGCCGATGCCCGCAAGGACGAGCTCGTGCCAGACTTCGTCTTCGTCGTCGAGCTCGTCGGGCGCTTTCCCAGGCCGCTGACGTCAGAGATCACCCGCAACAGCTCGTTGGTCAGTTCGACGCTGAGCGGGCCGCGCTCTTCGTCGGCAGTGCCGATGACGTCTTCGACAGTGAACACCGGGGCGCCGTCGTCGCCCACAATGCAGTGGGCGATACGGGCGGCCATCACGTCGCCCTGGGCGTGCACGGCCTGAATATCGCTTTTGGCCGTGGCGTAGGAAAGCGGGAGCACGTTCACGGTAGCGGTGAATTCCTGGCCTTCGTGCTTCCACTTGATGCCTTTCTCTACCGGCTTGCGTGCTACAAAGCCGCCATGGGCGGCTAGGGTTTCAATAGATAGCTTCATGCGTCATCACCTGGCGCTGAGGAGGTTTTGGGAATCCAGCGACCCCGGCCGCTACGCTGGAGCGCGCCCGCAACGGTGACGTTGGCGTTAAGCTGGAAGTCGAAAGGGAAGTCAGAGGCATAGGCGCGGCAGGTATACCAGGTGCGTGTCTCTGGCAACGTGACGGTGTCACCTGAAACGCTGGGAATTGCCGTTTGCTTTCCATCTTCATCGATAGGGCCGTCGCTCCAACCCACAAACCAGTCAATCGTCGGTGTTGAACCGCCCTCTGCCATTTCCTGAAGAATCAGGTGTGATGGCTCGTTAGGGTCGGCGTTAATCGATAGACTGCCCTGCCCCGGCTGCGCTAGCCCGGCGCTGTACTGCATCGCTTCGGTTTCTTCCAGGTCGGTATCGTCGATCTGGGTCTTTGGGCTTGCGCCGGGGTTAAACGCGGTACAGCGTTTCAGGCGCACGATCTCACCAGAATCCGGGTGGCGGAAAAATACGCTTGTGCCTTTGGTCAGCATTGTGGGGTTCCTCGCTTTCAGGTTGGGTAATACCAGCTAATGTCGAAATTAGTGGTCTTCAATTTGGTGGCCGCTTCTGTGCTGGTACCACCCAGTCGTTCGATATAACAGTGAGGCTCAAGAGCGCGGCGGAACGCGCCCAATACGGCGTTAACGTCGGCGACGCTATCGGCGTATATGTCGATCTGGATGTCCCAGTCGTCCACGTCGGGTGGATCATCCAGATAGTTTTCGGGCAAGCCGTTGAGCACCTGGTAGGTGGCATACGGCTTGGCGACGTTTTCCGGCGCGTCACCGAACGGAAACAGCCGGGTGGGGTTAACGCCCAGCAACGCAGTGACCCCCGCGTTAGCGGCGCAGACTCGAAACAAAGGGGGCATGGGTTAGGCTCCGGCTTCTCGGGCTTGCTTGCGCAGGGCGCGGTCAAGCGACCTGTTGTATTGGGTGATAAATTCGTCGGTCGCGGCCTGGATGCTTTCGCTCAGCGAGCGGCGCATGAACGGTTGAGCCGGGGCCGGGCCGACCTCCTTACCAAAGAACTCACCGGCTTGAGGGTTAGCTAGGATGCCATCACCCTGAGCGCGGATAGCGCCCCGACCAAACTCAATCTGGCGCCAGTGCCGGGTATCGCCACCCGGTAGGCCGGAGAATGCTTCCGCCTTTCTCCTCCCCCCCGCGCCACCCATGACACCCACACGAAACACCAGATCACCGGTTTGCCGGAATTCCTTCGGTGAGAATCGGACCGCAATGTTGGCAGATATGTCCTCGGCGCTGACGGGGTCATCAATTTTCTGCGCGTTTTCCTTGGCCTTGTCGCGAATCAGGTTTGCCGCCTTACGCATGGCAAAACGGCCGCCCTTGCGCCGTAGGTCGAAGTTGATGTTATCCATGCGAGCGAGTAGCGGCTCAAGGCCATCTAAGTTGAGAACAACTGGATCAGTCATAAAAAACCACTTCGATCGTGCCGCGCAGGCGCTTAGACAAGGCTCGCTTTCGATGCTTATCTATCTTTACAGCTCCGTCTTTATCCGTGCTGTAAACGTCCGCGATGCCACGCTTTGTATCTGCATAAAAGCAACGCTCTAGTCTTTTGCCATTCAGCAGAAAGTAGCGGCGGCCTCGCCCATCTTCACGAGTGTGGATATGGTCAGCCATCATTCACGCCCTCGCTGTATGGCAGGGTTAGATATTCCCGCCCGCTGTCTTTATCCGGCAGCACGCCTTCGATGTTGTAGATGTACCGGCCCTTGCGAACCCGCATCGTGCTATCGATGCCCAAGCGCTCGCCCGCGTTGAAGCGCATCACCAGTTGCCCCTTAACCTCTGACTGCGCAGCGTTGGCGGCGATGAAGCCACGCACGCTAAGCGGCTCGATGGCCATCCAGGCTTTGCCGACTTCTTCCCAGCCCGGCACCATGGCGCCGCTGTCGGGGTCTTGCTCGTTGGCTGGGCGCTCGACGGTGCAGCGGTGGCGGAGTGTGCCGGCTTTCATAGGACCTCACACGTTGAAATATTGATAAGGCCCAATAAGGGAATTCACGGCCATCGGTAGTTCGCTAGAGATTGAGCCAACAATGACTGCACCGCGATTTTCGTACCAATGATTGATCAGTAAGAGCATGGCGGTGGTGATGTCGTCATCGAGAACCAGCGCTCTTTCGTCACCGTCCGCTGGTATTTCATTTGTGGTGGCGTATAGCTTCCGGCCTGTCTTGTTTTCGATCAGGCGGCGGGCCGCTGTTGAGTAGGTTTCCAGCAGCGGCTCCTCTTCCGTTTCATCCTGCTCGATACGGCACTGCTGCTTGATGATTTCAATATCTAACATGGTCGGCACCGAGCAGGCTGTTTACTTCTTGGCGGTTGCTTTAGCTGCCTTTGCGGGCGGCTCATTGAGGGCCGCATTGGCCTCTTTCTTGGCGGCAGCTGCAGCTTCTGCTTTTACTGCGGCTTCTTTCTCAAGCTCTGCTTTTTCTTTATCGCTTAACCGCGTGGCTACTTTGAGTTGATCGACAGCCACGACTGCACAGCGCTCAGGCACTTCATGCACCCCTTTGCTGTAGTCGATAACTTCCTTGCCATCGGGCGACCACGGAAATGGCTTGATTACGTTAATTGTGGGCATGGGCTCCTCCAGCCTGAACAAAGCAGGCGCCCTTTAAAGGACGCCTGCGGATTGCTTTCACCGTCCGCGATTGAGTGCCGGTTTACTCTGCTGCGCTGAGCGTTAGCACCTTGATGGCCTGTGAGTCGGTAAGCATGCCGCCCACCCGCTTGGTGGTGTAGAAACCAACGTAAGGCTTGTTGGTGTAGGGGTCGCGAAGGACGCGGGTACCGATGCGGTCCACAATGGTGTAACCGCGCTGGAAGTTACCGAAGGACACCGCGTGCGCATCAGCAGCCGCATTGGGCATGTCTTCGTTTTCGGTCACGCCATAACCTAGCAACTGAGACGGCTCGCCTTCCTGCAGACCCGGGCGCCACAGGTAGTTACCATCTGCGTCTTTCATGGTGCGCACTTTAAATAGCGTCATCATGTTGAGCATGAAGGTAGCGCCAGCGCGGTACCCTTTCTTAGTGCTGTAGATCAGCTTTAACAGCTCATCACCGGTAAAGTCACCGGCCGTACCTGAGATGATTTGCTGAAGCGTACCGAAGGCGCGTGCTGCATCCGCCGTCGCTGCCATCGGGTAATCCAAATAGCCTTTCGGCTTATTGGTGCCATCGCCTAGCACGAAGGCAGCCCCTTCTTTTTCCGCGAACTCAATCGCCACTTCGGATTGCAGCCAGGCTTCTGCATTGAAGAAAATATCATCCAGGCTGGTTTGTGTAGCCTGCGGGTTGGCATAGATCTCGCCCATGTGTGCGGCAATCTGAGCCAGCGTAGGCGTGCCTGTGACCGGGCGCGCAGCGGTTTCACCCACCCAGCCAGAACCAGCGCCACCCAGGTTTACAAGTCGCTTATAGTCAGGTGTGCTAACCGTGATCTGGTTACATACTTGACGCATAGGCGATTCGTTCTTCAGTAGCTCTAGCACGTTGCGGTCCAGCTCCTCAGGCACGGCATAGCCACCGTCATCATCTACACCGGTTTGCAATGCTTTCTGCTCGAGCTCGCGCAATCCGTCTTCGCGGCCCTTGCGAAGGAATGATTCGAACGCGGTCTTGTGTTCGCTGGCCGCTTCGCCACCAGCGCGCCCTGGACGGTTAGCAGTTTTTAGCGACTTTTCGAGATCCGCTTTCAGCTCGTCCAGCTCTGAGAGCTTTGCGTTTAGCGATTCTGTCTTCTCAGCCAGCGCTGTCTTTTCCTGTTCGATAGCGTCAATACGCTTGTCGTTGCTGGACTTGAACTCATCAAAGCGTTTGCCGAGCTCGTCAGCTACTTGCTTAATGTCTTGTGCATCAACAGCCATGGGAGGCTCCTTACATTTTTTCTAGTAGGGATTTAAGGGAGGAAAGCGCTTGTTCCGCCTCCGCATCACGCGGCTGGATGGCGCCGTAGCCAGAGGACATAAAGCCTTTGGCCTGAGAGCGGGAAAGCCCTACTTCTCGCAGGGCTTTCTCGAGCTCGCTGGGCCGGGGCATTTCGCCTCGCGCCAGCTGGTTCTTTACATTTGAGATACGCGCTTCGTCATTGGCGGGGAATGTCACTAATGACACTTCCCACAAGTCGATCTCTTTCAGCAGGAACACTTCTTTATCGCGGTCGTATTCCCACTCTTTCAGCATGAAGCCAATCGATAAACCGGTGAGGCTGCCCGCCTTCATGTGGGCATGTGCCCGACGCGCCAGCGGGTCGTCATCTACCAGCAAACGGCCTTTTACATAGAGGCCTTGCTCGTCTTCCTTCATTTCGGTGTAGATGCCGATCGGCTCTTGCATGTTGTGCTGCCACAGCATGGCGGGCATGCGGTCCTTTTCCTGCCAGCGCTTCAAACTGGCCTGGAAGGCACCGGGCATTACCACATCGTCGTAGCTGTCCTGGTTGCCAAACACCGAGCCGTAACCCTCGAACTCGCCGGCATCGTTGACGGCCTTAATCGTTAACGGCGCGTCGAAGCGTTGCTTGGTAGTCATTTCTGCTTGTCCTCGAGGTCGTGACGGCGGCTCGGCTGAATCAGTCCGTTTTGAACAGCTTGACGGTTCAGACGCTCATGCCTGGCCTTTTCGTCTGCATGCTTTTTGCGATCAGTTGTTGGGCGTTTTGTCATCTGAGGCGCCCTCCGGCATCGTGGTCATATTGGTCGGCGTTAAATAAATATCGCCGCCTGCTCGATCGTTTAAATCTTCTAGCTCTCGGCAGTCGTTGGGGCTAAGGATCCCCCACTGAATGCCGCGCCCGTAGCTTTCGTAACGGGCCTTCAAATCGCCTCGTAGTAGCGCGCCAGTGTTGAACTTTGCGTAGTAACGGCCTTGGTCTTTCGGCTCCATCAGCCCGACCTGCACCCGCTTCTCAATGCGCGTGAGGTATGGCACTAGTGAGTAGTTAACGAAGTTGAGCCCTTGGTGCTCGATGTTGGAGAACGTGGCGCGCTCCATGTTAGCCACCAGATGGGGCGGCACACGGAAGATGGCGCAGATCTCATCACGCTGGAATTTGCGGGTTTCGAGAAACTGGCTATCTTCGGCATTGAGCGAAATAGGCTTCCACTGCAAACCACCTTCCAGAATCATGGGCTTGTGGTTATTGGCTAGGCCGCCATGCCGTTCTTCAAAGTCCTTCTTCAAGCGGTTATAGGCGTTATCACTAAGCGTTTGCTCTGTTTGCAGAACACCTGTTGTGACTGCTCCGTTCTTAAATAGCCGCGCGCCGTGCTCTTCGGTATCTAGCCCCAAGGCGATGGCTTCGCGGGCATAGGCCACCGGGTTAAGCCCTACCAGTCCATCAAGCGTCATCAAGCGCACATGCCAGACTTCGTCTTGGCCGAGCACGTCGGTAGTACCGTCTTTAAAGGTCACTCGGTAAACCGGGTTCCAGCTGGAATCTAGCTTTGGCTCCACCGAACCGGGATCCAGTGGCAGCAACTCAGATACCCGATCACCCAAACCCTTTACCTTGTAGGCGTAAAAGTTGCCCCTTAGGCATAGGCAAGTTATCAGCAGCTCCCAAAACTCCTGCGAGGTCATGTAATCGTTTGGGGCCACGTTCAGTAGGCGGTACAAGGGGTGGCTTTGCGCGGGCAGGCGAGTCCGCCCGTTTTGCTCCATTAGGCGACACGGCAGCATGCCGACCGACTCGGACAGCACACGCACGCAGCCGAAAACCGTGGAGAGCCGCATGGCTTGGCCGCCCGATACCCGACGCCCGCTAATGGAGTCGTAGGTAACGCCAAGCTCTTCAGCGAGCGCCTGGGGCGTGTCGATAGCCGTGCTTTTGCGGCTGAATAGCTTGGAGAAAAATTTCATAGGGTGCGGATGCCATGTTCTTCAAGGTGGTCTGAAAGGTCGTCTTCTGGAGGAGTCATTGCGCGGCCGATGGCAATGATCAGTGCAACCGCACCATCGATCTTGTTTTGATTCCCCTGCTTGATAGGCCTCATTACGTCATCGTTGCCGGGCATGTACTTAGCAACGACATTGCCCACACACCACGTCATTATCGGATGGCCATCATGATGAAAACGGCCGGTGAGGATGGCGGCCTCTAGCTCTTTCATTGCATCAGACAGGTTCTTATAACCCTGCTGAATCGTCACTGGGTTAAGGCCTGCATCGTCTAACTCGTGCGATAGGTTCGCGGCGCCGTGTGGGTCAATGCCTGATTGAATGGCGGGCGCTTCAAGGTGCGCTTCTTTTGCTTGCGCCAGCACTTCGCGGTAATCGATCTCTGCGCCTTCGGTGTTCTCAAGGTGCTTACCTTCTACCCAGCCCTGGTACCGCTCTGCTGTGCGTCGGTCGTCGTTGTTGAGTACCGTATCCTCTGGAACCCAGAACTTGGGGGCGATGCAGTAGTAGTGAGTCTTGCCATCGATCTGCTTGACGAAGACGCGGACCATGCCGGTTAAATCCAGCTTTCGTGCAAGGTCGAATCCGTAAAAGCAATCGACCCCGAGAAACTGATCAAGCGTTAGCGTAATGTCGGCGCATTTACGCCACGCCTCCATGTTGAAGAACCCTTCCTTCGCGGAGACCCAGACGTTCAGGTGTTTAGTCTTGATGCGGTTAGCGGTGCGTGCGCGAGCGACTGCGGTAGCGATCTGGCTCTTTAGCCAATCTAAGCCCACCGACACATCGGCATTGGGGTTGGCCTTTAGCAGCGCCTCTTCGCTTGTCCAGTCGTCATCGGCATCAATGGTGTAGATCAGGGCGAACAGCTCGTCGTCCAGCTGCGTGCCGTCGAGCATTTCGATGCAGCGCTCGCGATGCGCGTAACACGGCCCCGCTATATCAAAGCCTGCCGTGGTGATCGCGAGTATCAGCGGCTGAAGGCGCGCCCCCATGCCCGAAATCATCGTGTCGTACAGGTTTGAATCTGGGTGTTCGTGGTACTCGTCGATAATGGCCATCGAAGGGCTGGAGCCGTCGCCGGGGTCTCCGATAACCGGCTCGAACTTGCTGCCGTCGGCACGCTCCAGCTTCTTGGCCCAGACCACGACACCGAAGCGCTTACGCAAGGCGGGTAGCTTCTTCGCCATGGCCAGAGCGGGCTTGAACACTTCCCAGGCTTGTTTCTCGCTGGTCGCGCCGCAGTACACTTCCGCGCCGTATTCCTTATCTGCACAGAAGGCGTAGAGGCCAGACGCGGCGGCGATGATCGATTTGCCGTTCTTACGCGGCACCTCGATGTAGGCTTCGCGGAACCGGCGCGTTCCATCCTTCTTTCGCACCCATCCGAAAATCATCGAGAACAGAAACAACTGCCAGGGCTCAAGCACCAGGCGTTGCTTTGAGCGCGCCCAACGGTCTTTGGTGTGCGGCATCTTCTGAATGAAGCGGCACACGCGCTCTGCTAAATCACGGTCAAACTTATAGGGGTAGCTCTTGGCCTTGCTGGCCTTAACATCGTTGAGGTGTCGGGCGCAGGCTTGCTTAACGTATATGCATGCGGGGATCCGGCCGCCTACAACGTCTCTCGCGTACTTCTGCGCCGCGTTGACGTTGGGGTATGCGGCCATGTTTTAAAACTCGCTAAAGTCGTCGTCCTCGTTGCCGTCGTCGCTATTACTCACGCCGAGCATGCGCAGCCGCGTCAATGGGTCCAGCCCAAGCAGCGAGCCCAAGCGCGATAGCTGCGCAATGGCATCGTTACGCGCTGCCACATAGGGGCTTTTCTTGATGCTGCCGTCTGAGGTGGCCACGACCATGCCGCCATCATCGGCTGCCCAGTCGGTTATTTTCAGGTCGGCGGTAATCATGTAAGAGAAGCTGTTGCAGTACGCCAGCAGCAGCGGCGCGTCTTCTGGCTCGAACGTCCCGCGCTCGATCAGGATCTTGCTTTGGCTTTTCCAAAGCCGGACGGCGTTCTCGTCGATTAGCTCGGGAGGTGGTGCGATCCGCGAAATCGAGCTTTGGTGTTTCATGTCCGTCTTGCGTTTTCGCCCACCGCCAGACGCCCGAACCGGGGCATTGCTATTGGCCATACCGGCTCCAGAAAATTTTCCTTATTTCTCACGCATAAAAATAAGCCTGAGGGTGCGGTGTCCGCTGGTGAGGGCTGTAGAGATTTACCCCGCCCCCCTGTGTCAGCCGCCGCGCTGGCGCGCCCTGATCGCTTCGGCCTGCGTCTTCGCCGTGTGGCACGGCCCACACAGTGCCTCAAGGTTAGCGCTCGTTGTCGCGCCGCCTTCGGCCTCTGGGACGATGTGATCAACCGATTCAAACGGCGTTGCTTTACCCTGTCGTTTGCACTCTTGGCACAAGTAACGGTCACGCTCGGCGACTGCATCACGGATGCGGCGCCACGCTCGACCACCACGACCACGGCCAGCACGTCCACGCGTCCATGCCTTGGCCTGGTCGGCGTGCTCGTCGCAGTAGCCGTGGGCATGCCGCGTTGTCTTGCGGCATAGCTTGTCGCGGCAAGGGGTTGGTGTACGTGCTGGCATCAGTCGTCGAGGTCCAGGTAGCTGGGGCCTTCAAGGTCGGCACCGGTCTCTTCGGCTTCTTGCGCTAGCAGGTAATCAATCACCTGCTGATTGCTTTCAGCCAGTCTGTTGATTGCCGCTGTCTGCTCTTGAAGCGCGGCGACTAGGTCAGCCATGCTGGGGTCATTCATCTGCTACTACTCCTTGATCACCACCACCAACGATCTCAACCACACTCACGCGGTCAGCGTTAGCGCGGCGGCGTAATGCCTCATACTCAGCCAGCAGTAACAGCAGGCCCTTGTTGCTATCCAATACGCGCATCGGCGCTGGTAGTTCACTGGTTAGGTGTTGCGGCACCACTGGGCACTGGTACACCACCGGCATCGCCGGTGCGCTGGAGCTGGCGCACCCAGCCATCAACACTCCCAGGCACCCAATCACCAAGCCAATCACGCGCGTCTGCATCCGTCTCTCCTAGTCGCTCAAGCGCTGCTGTGCTGGCTCTGATGTCGCTGGCAATCCGGTCAAGCGCTCGGTCACGCTCGACCATGGCAGTGTTAAGGGTCTCGATCTGCCCTCGCTGCCATTGCTGGTGCTCTTGCAGAATCTCAGCGCGATCACGCTGGCGCTCTGACTCAGCGCGGTAGCTGTCTCGCTGAGTGGTAACGTGCTGCCAGTAAAGAAATGCGCACAGCAGGACCAAGCCACCCACGGCTTTACTCTTGAGCGAACTGATCATTTGAGCCACTTCTTAACAAAGGTAATAAGAATCTCATACAGCCCGTCGGCTTTATTGCGCACCCACTCAACACCCATAAACGCCAAGAACACGCACGGCGCCATCGCCACCGCTGACGCGTGATCCTCTGGCACGGAGTAGTAAACCGCTAGCCACAGGAATACCGGATAGAGCGACAGTGACAGGATAGTACCCATCGCAGCGACCATAAGCGCCTTCTTCCAAGGGCCTCCGTCATGCAATGCTTTAACAAGGCCTATTGTGAACGTGGCGCCACTCAGCATCAGGTACGGAATGATATTCACCAGCCACTGCCAGTTGCTTGGGTCTCGGTTTGGCATGGTGCGTTTCTCTTTGCGTCTGGGTTTCATATTGACCACCTCAGCGGCCGGGAAGCGTTAGGCGCTCGTCACGTCCACTTCATCAATCCAATGCCCGTGCCACTCTTTTGGCGTGTCGGCCCATAGATCGTGAAGACCATCGCGGTATGTGCGCCAGTCGAAACACGGGCACCCGCGCGACTCATGACTGGGAAAGCCGTTGTGCCCCATGATCAGCGCCTCGGGGTAGCGTTCATGCAGCTCAGTCAGCAACGCATCCAGCGCCGCCCACTGCGCCGGGGTGAAGTTGTCTTGCGGTGTTTTTCCGTCATCAGCCACGCCGCCGGCCATACACACGCCGATGTTGCCAGTGTTATAGCCGCCAACATGTGCACCGGTCTGGCCCTCAGGGCGGCCGCGTTCGAGCGTTCCATCGCGGCGAATCACATAGTGGTAACCCACGTCGCGGAAGCCACGCGCCAGATGCCACTCTCGAATTTCAGACACGCCAATGTCCATGCTGGCCGTGGTGGCCGCACAGTGGATAGTGATGTAACGCATGAGCGCCTCAGAATTAAAAGGCCCCGCACGACTGGGGCAAGGCGCACCAGGTGGCACGCGACAGGGAAATGGTAACGGTGGCGGGAATCGAACCCGCTTTCTCCGGGATATGAGCCCGGCAACCAGTCAGTGGTCCACAACCGCTAGAAACGTAAAAGCCCCGCCGGGTGACCGGCAGGGCTTCATGGTGTGTGGCGGCTAGTTTCAATGAACGCCAGCCTATATATATAGTAGGTTAGCCGTAGAAAAAACACAACATAATGTATGCCTCTTTGCTAATTTCCTTATCAATTTATGCTTATTTTTTGAAATACGGTAAGCTCATAGAGACATAGACAAGTCTTATTTATGGGTCTAAATTAAGAAACAAGTCTATTCAATTAATGGGGCTTACTTTATACTGTCAGTTCTGAGCTGTTAATAACTTTGTGGATAAGCTGTTAATAAAGGGGAGTGTTATGACTAGCACGTTAAAAGAACGCATACTCTCTTTCCGTAGGCAAAAGCAGCAAGGTTCAGTACCTTTTGTGCGTATTCGTGGGGCTGGCGTTGCTTCTGTTGATACGCAAAGATTCATGTCATCACAACAAGTCAAAAATGTTGTTGGTAAGATTGCTAAAGCTAAACAAGATAAATCCGACCACATGTCACACACTACATAATTTTTAACAGGGTTACCGTCAGTGGACAGTAGTAGGTTTATCCTCCTAATATTAATAATTATTTCTGGCTACATCTTTATATCCAATTACACTTATACGAAAGGTAAAATCGCCAGAGCCAACGGCCAGCATCTGTATCTTAAAAGCGCTGTCTGGGGTGTGTTATTTTTTGCAGTATCTTATTTTCTCAAATATCAGTTTAGTAATTACGCATTTTATCAGTATACGCTGAATTTCTTCGCTAGGTTTTTTGAGAGCGAGCTAGACCCGCTTACCCATTCTGCAGCACTCGCCTTAACTCTCTCAGTCTATTTACTAATACTTCTACAGCTCCCTGTATACTGGGTTGAGCCTCTAATTAAGTCTAAATTTATCGACAATGCCCTTCTAAATCTAAGACGTAAGTATAAGGGAAAAAATACGGCTTATATAATAAGAAAATTGGATCTCATCTGGAACACGCTTCAATACTTTAGTCTTACATACATCAAATGGCTCCAAAAAAAATCATTAAGCGGTAACCCAGTCGACGAACTTCTGCTGAAACTCATGTCTGACGAAGAAGGCGCGATCATGACATGCGACGAGAATGGGAAGGTATTTATTGGCTTTGTGCTTGGAATGCCTGATCCAGCGCTGCCTGCTGAAGAAAGGGTCTTGAGCATAGCCCCAATAATGAGCGGCTCTATGTGTAAAGATTTCCAGCAACTTCATATAACAACTGACTACTCAGAAGCATTTTATACATACCATAATGGTATTTTAGAAGGCCAAAGTATTGACGATATTGCAGCTTTGGTATTTACAAAAAAAATCAAAATTTTACGTCGGTTTGATATAGCCCTCTTCGATAGCTTTTTTAAAAGAAAAGTATGTGCATGTGGCCACGATATATATCTACCGCGGCCACATAGACAGAATGTATCTATCGCTACATCGAAGTAATTAGAAACCCTTGAGCTCTCTTACACTTTCACTTTAGCCTGCAAAACCTGCCAGCAGTAGAAGCTGAACCCTCGCATGTTTTGCAGCGTCCTTGATCGACTGCCCATTTCTAAAGAGCGGGACTATGTGTTTAGACTCAACCTTTCGCAACCAACCCATTTCATGCTCGATTGTGTCAAAACACACCATAGTCTTACCACTCATGATCCCAGGCGAAAACCCCAAGCGCTGCGCATAAGGCCCCAGATCAGCAGCAATCTGGTCGTAACTTTTTCCCCAAGGCCCAGTAACACGCCGATCAGTTTTAGCCGCTTGGATAAGCGCAGCTAACAGAGCGCGCGCCTTAAGCTTGGCATACGCTAGAAACTGCCGAGCCTCCTCATGAGCGGCGTGTACACGAATGCCTCGATCATAGGCAATTGCCAGCGGATCAGCTGCGGCGGTACCACCGCCCGGATGCTCTCCAAGTTTCGCGGTTGAGCTGAATGGCTGGAAACCCAGATTCTCATGGGCAAACCATGTACGACGCTCGACCTCCATATCCAGTACCCGGCTGACAAATATCCGCGTCGCCTCAGGGTCATGGTCTGCATGCGACTCTCTAGCGATCTCACGTAAACGACCAATCGGCATACGCTCGTACATATCCCGCATCATGCACCCCTCTTTCATCAATGCCATGCCCATTAGCCCTTCCTCCACTCGGTACCGCTTTTCAAATGCTCGCGTGCTGTGTGGTGGTGGGTAGTACGCACTAGCTCTGCGTACTCCCTCAACACCCGCTTAGCCTCTTCCAGCCCCACGGCCAACACAGCGCAATATCCCCTGTCATGCGCCAGCGCCAGCCAATCATGCTGACTATCTGCAAGTGCTGCCGTATGCGGTGGCGACGCCTTGAACTCCAGATACAGGCCAAACCAACCGCCGCGGGCATCCATGATCACCAGATCGCTAACGCCCGCCTTTGCCCCCTGCCGCTTCATTGCCGCCGCTGTCTTGTAGCTACGCACGCCGCCATTTGGAACGTGATAGGTCACATCATGCAGCTGCCCCACACGCTCGCCGCGCATCTTCTCCCCCAGCAACCAGCGGATCAAAACCGCCTGTTCATTACCCTCCCAATCAACGGGCTTGGCACGCGGCGTGCCATCGGCTTTTGGCTTGCGTGGGCGGCGTTTGCAGGGTGGTAGACCTCTGGTAGTCATACATCACCCCGCTGGCGCTGCACCGCCTTACACCAACCACCGCACGACTTACCCTCACTGCCCGGCTTATGGCACGTGAACAACCCCCGATCACTCACAGCCTGCTTAAAGTCTCGCTGCGTATGAAGCGCCTGACTGGCATCGGTACCTTTTCTAGCCGCACAGCCATCGCACATGGGTACCGCATCACCAAGCGCCTGCGCCAGCTCATCATCATTTAACGTGCGCACCGGCTTAGGCTGATAACTCAGGCACGTAATACCCGCGCCGGGATCGGTTACCCAGCCACCCTGGGGCCACGGCTTGCCATTCTTGACGTCGATCATGCCTTCGATAACCTCGCACTCGCCCAGACGCTGGCACATACCGCACAGCATGCTGAACGCTTCTTCCCACTCCTCCCCCGTTGGCCTGAAGGGGACGCGCACTGAAAGCGCCTGCTTGTCTGTAGCAATCATCACGCCGCACCCCCTGCGCTCTGCTGGAGCTGCTTACGCTCCCACTTGCTGTAATCCGCCATGATCCTGTCGAGCATGATTCTGGCGGCTTCGTTATGATCGATCTCAGCGCGGCTCTCAACGCCACACGCCTCACGCAGCCAGTCCTCGCAATCCACTTGGGCGTGGGTGCCGTCTGGCATCGTGTCATAGGGCACCTGGTGAACGCGGCGGCGTCGCTGATCGAGGTAAAGCCAGAAGCGAGGGTTCTGGCACAGCATCGCAGCGCGCCGGGCGTGTGGGCCGCCCTTCTGGTTGATAGCGGTCATGCCCTAGCCCTCCCACGCTGCTGAATACGCATACACTGCTTACAGGCGGGTAACGGCTCCCAAGTGCCCGGGTCACGAAAGTCAGACGGCGGCTTGCGATAGTTACACTCTGGGCACTTGGGCTGTATGTATGCCTGTTTAAGCATCGCCAGCATCCTCCTTGCCCTTCAGCGACTCCACCGCCTGCAGCACCAGCGCCCGGCCCGATTCACTCAACTCCAACTTTTGCCGTGCCGGGGTATCCGCCGTTAGGCCAGCTACATCGATGTAACCGAGGTCCAGCAGTTCACGGCAGCGGCCGCAAATGCTCGCCAACGGCAATCCCGTGCGTGCTGCCAGCTCGTTACGGGTGCGCGGGCCACCAGCAAGGCTGGAAAGCACCAGGCTACGCGATACGCTCAACTTGCCGCTGCGCCGGTGATCGCTGAACGCAGCCTGTTTAACCTCGTTGCCGCTCGGTTGAAATGCGGTATTCATGATTAACGACCTCCCAAAGCGGCACGCAGTGAGCGCAGCCCTTGTTCTGAATTCATACGGTCCGGCATACCCGCCGCCTCGGCGCGTTGCTGGGCCGCTTCACGGCTGGCGCGCTCTGCGAGTTCTGCCCGGCTTAACTGGCTGTCGTGGCCGATCAGCGTGCGGGCCTGCAGCTGCTCGCCATTCATCACGCGATTAACCAGCGCGCCATACTCTTTCCGGAAACGGCTTTCCATGCGGCTGGCACGGGATTCGCCGCCACCGTGGGTCAGCTCCCACCAGCCCACAGCAGCGCCAGCCATGCGTACGGCTTCATGTGACCACTGGTGGCGCTGGGGCTGGTGGGCATTCGCCGTCACTTCGCGCCACGCATCGGCTTCACCCGGCAGGCCCATGTCCTCGGGCTTGGGCTGACACAGGGCGGCGAACGCTATCGGCATCGGCGGCCAAACCTCATCATTCGAGCGGGCCGCGTCTTGGATCTGCTGGCGCATACGGCGTAGGCCGATTGCTAACTGCCCGGGCGTAACGTGCTGCAGCTCTGCCCACCACGCGCCGGTCTCATCAAACGCGCCCCACTGGCTGGCAAACTTGTTGCCAAACAGCTCACCCATGACGTTGAACAACTCGTCCACGTCACCAGCCGTTAGCGCTGGACCACTCGCCGTCGAACGTTTGCCCTGACGGCTCTGGGGCGCGGCCTTCGGCGGCTGCTCGCGCTTCCTGAGCGGTAAGACGGCGTTTTGGAGTGCTGTTGCGGCGTGATGCATGGTGGCCTCCAGAAGTGGCGACGGTGGTTTGCTGGGCTTGCTGGCGCTTGGTGTTTTCGGAAACCCAGCGCGCAAAGCGGCGGGTCCAATCGGCATGGGTCAGGGTTTGCTGAGGTCTGGCGGCGAAGTGTTCGCGGAAGTCGACAAGATCGGTGTGCACGTTGGCATCGGCTGACAGGCCACGCTGCAGGCAGGAAACACGGTAGGTCTCTGGCTCAGGCCCCCAGTCCAGGTGCATGGCCGTTTTGCGGGGTACGGCTGGATCGTCGCCAGCGGGTTCGCCATCGTCGGCCTGCTGGGCTGCACGCTCGAAGATCGTCGGCTCAGGTTCGCCCGCGCCAGAGAGAGAGGGGGTTACTCTCTGTTGTAGTCTCTGTAAGAAATCTCCGTTTGGGTGGTTCTGTGCGCTCCCTTCGGGGGAATCTTGATTCTCCTGTTGGGCGTTTTCAGATTCTCCTGTTGGGAGAGTCTGGGCAGCGGCGGGCGTTTCAGGCTGTTTTTCGGTTGCTTCATCACTCAGCGCCAGCGCTAACTGAGTGGCCAACGCCTCAGAATTGACCCGGTACCACGTCTTGGCAGGAACGCCCTTCCGGACTTCTTCAAGCACGCCAATTTGGGTCAGCTGCTTACGGGCAGTGACCTGCTGCTTGGCGCTCATGCCGGTTTCAGATTCCCAGCTGTCGTGCTCACCCTGCTGCTCTTTCCAGAACCATCCATCACGCTTGGAAGCGGTGGGCGTATTGGTCAGGAAAAGCGCCTGGCTCAGAAAGATAGCGCCCTGCACGGTTACGCCCGGCAAGCGGGTAAACACCGCCTGATAGGCAACAGGGCGGCCAAGTAGCGCGGGAAGCATGGCTGCGGTTATGCTCATGGCGCCACCTCACTGGCCTCTAGCCTACCTGCCATCCGGCGAAGCCAGCGGGCGGCATCGTGATTCGACATCTGCTTTGGAAACAGAACAAGGGGCGTGACCAGCGGTGGCTCGATGCGCGGCAAGGTAGGCGCCAGCGTGGGCCGGGAGAAACGCGCGATTAGGTAGCCTGTCACCGCGCCCATAGCATTGCTGGCTAACAGCTGGAGAAGTTCGCTCATACCCTCACCTCACAAATACCTGTATGCCCACACACCCCCTGCTTGGGCGATGTTGTTCGCGGACGAATTGCATAAACTGGATTCATTGCGGCGCTACCTGCATATCTGCGAACAGATCAGGCCGAAGAGTGCGGCGAGTCAGCGCGCCACATGTTGCTTCTTCTAAGCGCTTCGCCATATCTGCGCTAGGCTGGCGGTCATAAACCAGTACCTGCCGCAAATACTCAGCAGAAGTGCCAGCGGCATCTGCAATGCTTCCGCGCTGACTGATCGTTAACGACCTCCAGAACTCTCGATGCGAGCTTTGGCCCATTTCCGCGCCCTCTTAAGTACCAATTTGGTACATAGTAGCTCGCTTAAGATGTACCGTAAAGGCACTGTACCTATAGAGTACAAATGACGTTCAATATGAACATGAAAGAAATAGCCCAAATCCGCTTAGAAAATACCCGACAGCTTGCCAAAGAGGCAGGCGGCACAACGCCGTTTGCCGTTAAAGTTGATCGCGAGCCCACGCAAATGAGTCGTGTGATGGGCAGCAACCCGACAAAAAACATTGGTAGCAGGCTGGCGCGCCACATAGAGAGCTGTTTTGGAAAGCCTAACGGTTGGCTTGATACCGATCACGATAACGGTGTGCGCGGAAACTGGGCTGCTTACGACTCAAATACCGCGCCAGCGGCACAACCCATCCGTTACAACCGTTATCCGGTCATCTCTAGCGTTCAAGCTGGAAAGTTTGCAGAGTGCGTGGTTCCCTACCCAGCAGGAATGGAAGAGCGGCATGAAATCACAGACTATAACGCTCAGGGTTCAGCGTTTTGGCTGGAAGTCACCGGCGATTCAATGACAGCGCCAGCGGGTGTTACTCCTAGCATTCCAGAAGGCTCACTTGTGCTTGTAGATACCGGGATCGAACCGGTGCCAGGAAAACTGGTGGTTGCTCAGCTCGACGAAAGTAACGAAGCCACGTTCAAAAAATACATCCTAGAAAGCGGGCAAAAGTATCTAAAACCTCTCAACCCCGCATACCCTCTGATACCCATTAACGGAAATTGCCGCATCATCGGCGTAGCAGTAGAGGCAAAAACAAAGCTATAACAGGGAGCAGGTTTATGGATAACTTGAAGGTGATCGGCACCATCGTTGCGGGGGTGCTAATTCTAGGCTGGTTCGCCAGTGAAAATGAAAGCGCTGATGAAATTGTGCAGGCGGGAGCTGATGATTATAAAGCCTATATGGAATCAAGTGGTGAAAGAAGCCTTCAAAAAGAACCTGAACCTGAACCGCAGCCTGAGACAAGCGAATCAGCAGAACCACCCCCGCCTCCTGCCCCTGTCTCACCGTGGCGAGTTAGCGAAGAAATCTCCCCAATGGATGACAGCAAGAACGTCTATCTAAGCACTAGATCAAACGAGACAATACCTGGGCGCTACGGCAGATCTACCGCGCGCCCTACCCTTTATGTGCGCTGCGTTGAAAACACCACGGCACTAGTCCTGCACATGGATGGGCACCACATGGCCTCTAGCGAATACCACAACTGGGGCCATGTCGAAATGCGAATTGATGATGGCCGAGCTTTCACAAAGTCGATGAGGCAATCAACAAATAATCGATCGCTTGGGCTTTGGAACGGGGGAAGCTCTATTCCAGTAATTCGACAGATGTTTGGCGCCGATCGGTTGATTGTGCGCGCCACGCCTTACAGCGAGTCACCTATGACCATGACCTTCGACATTAGCCAGCTAGAAGATGAAATAGCCCCACTGCGCGAAGCATGCCACTGGTAAGGATCTCAATGTACCTATAACCGCCTCACGTAGGCGGTTTTTTTGTCTATAAAAAAATCATACGTCGGTCACTTAGATTCCGCCAAGCATGAATGTACCTAAAAAGAACAAACCACCCTTGACTATGTACCGTAAAGGTACTTAAATAAGTTCAACAGAACGCAAGGGGAATCACAATGCAAATCACACAAGGCAATTGGCAGGCAACGGTAAACCCGGAACGCGGAAGCCTCGGCTTCACCCGCACCGAAGCGGTAGACCTCATGCTGCTAGCCGCTGGCAACACCTACAAAGAAATTGCCCGCGCCACTGGGCGCTCACCTGAAAGCGTCAAGGATTGCCTCCAGCGCGCCTATCACAAGCTAGGCGCATTCAAGGCCGCTGGCGCCGTAGCAGAAGCCATGCGCCGCGGCTGGATCGCCCCACTCATGCTGGCGCTGCTCATCAGCGGCATCAACCCCGACGCCGAAGGCCTGCGCCACCGCGTACCGACCCGCACACAAACCCGCGTTAGCACTAGCCGCACAGTCTCACGCCGCGATGTGGGGAGTGTGTACGCATGAACATCGTAGAGAGAACAACCGCGCAGCTGGTGCGAAACCGCGTTCATGAGCTGACTGATCTAGTCATAGAGATCAACGCCAATAGTACCAGTACGGCCACGCTCTTCATTACGCCGAGCGCCGTTCACGTCGACATCGCCGGAGCGGAAGGTTTTATAAGTGGCTGCATTCTGCCGCCGGCAATTACCAGTGAGCAGGCGCTTGGTGAGCTTGAATCCATCGTCGCGAATGTTCGCGATTCCATGGGAGGTGCCCAATGAGCATTCAGCTAACCAAAACTGTATGGGCAGGCGCCCTGGTAGCCGCCGTGCTGGTCATGGGCCACCTCTCAAAAAGCGATGCGCAGGACCACGAAGAATGGCTAACCGATTACTGCACCGACGCGGCGGTGTGGGCCTTTGAAGAACATCGCGGCATACCCCTCAGCCAGCGCACTGGCCAGCCCGATTACAAGGGCATCGCTGCCGAGCAATGTCCCGGCATGCGTCCTGCTGGCCCCGCAATAGACGACGACAACCGAGCGCCAGCACGGCTAGCGATGCCGGAGACGGCGCCCATTCAACAGCTTGTTCAGTTTTGAGGTGATGACGATGGCAGAGCTAACCAAGGTTCAGCAACGCGTAGCCAATAAGATCGCCAGCGGTGCCGCGCTTAACTACATCAATGGGGGGGGTGGCGGCTTATGGATGGCACTAAGGTTCATCACCGCACGGTGTCCTCACTTAACGCCAAGGGCCTTCTTGAGCCAACCGGTAAAGACCTGTTTGGCGACTCAGTTACCAGCTACTCACTAACCAAGCACTAGGCCCTAAATGATAGACGAAGCCACCTTTGACCGAATTTTTAAGCCAGCGCCAGCGCAAAACGACCAGCCCAAGCGGGGAGATTAATACATGAGCATCAGCGATCAATTCAACGAACTAGCCCAGCCCGCCGATTCAGCCCACGGCGGTGAAGACATGTACCGCTTGGTACTGCGCGCTCAAGAGCACTATCAGGCAGCACGGGATCAGATGGAAGGCATCATTGCCCTGGAAGATAAGGGCATCAAGCTTGGCGACGCCGTCCAGTTCGAGGCTGGCACCGATCTGCACAAAGGCTTTTTAACGGGCCTTCAAATTGCACTCCACCTGATGGGCGATTTTCCGCTCAAGGTTGAAGAGTCCAGCGACAGCGAGGACCAATAACATGTGGTTCAAACAACTACACCTCTATCGCCTGCACGGTACCCCTACTGTTGCTGCTGAACAGCTGGCTGATGCAATGGCAAACCATGCCGCCAAGCCACTGGGCAACGCAGATGCCCGCCGCATTGGCTGGGCAGCGCCAGCCGGTCGCCTGGGTGGCGGCCAACTGGTTCACGAACTCCAAGGCCACCGCTTGCTAAGCGCCCTACGCCAAGAGCGCCTGCTCCCCGCGGCGGTCGTGAAGGAAGAAGTCGACGAGCAAGTAGCCGACATTGAAGCGCGTGAGGGCCGCAAGGTAACGCGCAAAGAGAAAGCCGCGCTTAAGGAACAGGTCACTGAGGCGCTACTACCCCGCGCCTTTGTGCGTCAGCAGAAAATTGATATGTGGTGGGACACCGAGCGCCAGCTAATTGGCGTCAATGCGTCCAGCCGCTCACGCGCCGAAGACGTGCTGGACCTACTACGCGAAACGCTGGGCAGCCTGAAAGCCACGCCCCTGTCATCCCAGACGCTACCCATTCGTGCAATGACAACCTGGCTAGGCGACCCCGCCAGCCGCCCGGCTGACCTGCAGCTGCTGGATGGCGTAGAGCTTAAAGCCAAAGGCGATGACGGCGTAGTACGCGCCCGCCAAGTCGATCTGGATAGCGACGAAATGCAACAGCTACTGGAGAGCGGACGCCAGGCCAGCAAGATGGCGATCGGCATCGAGGGGCAATTGACCTTCATGCTCCACGACGACCTATCCCTTAAATCCATCCGCTTTGGCGATGCGCTGATTGAAGAAGCCGACCACGCCGATGATGGCGACGACGCCTTGGCCCGCCTTGAGACTGACTTTGTGCTAATGGCCGGCAGCCTGCGCGACAACGTTGCCCGGTTGATTGAATGGCTGGGTGGTGAGAACCAGCAGGAAATAGTGCCGCCACGCAGGTACGCCCTTACAAACCAACATGACGACCCGCTATATAGCGATGCAGTGGACTTCGTTCAGCAGGAAAAAAAGGCGTCAGTGTCCGGCATCCAGCGCAAATTCAAGCTGGGCTATAACCGAGCAGCACAACTTATTGAAGAAATGGAGCGCTTTGGCGTTGTGTCAGCAATGAACAACAGCGGCCAGCGCAAGGTGCTGCCATGACTGCCATCTACACCACCGACCCTAAAACAAAAGAGAGCGTCACGCTCAGTGAGCTAGCCAAGCGCTACAAACTCAGCGTATCAACCCTGTCCCGCCGTCACGCCGAAGGCAAACGCGGCGATGAACTGGTAGAGCCGTTCGATATTCGACGCTACAACGCCGAGCAGTGCGCTCGAGCACAGGCAGCAGCGGAGCGTAAAGAAGCGATCCTAGCGGCTAATTCGCGTGGGCTTATGCGGCCGCTTAACCATATTGCTGAGGCCCGCCAATGACCGCCTACTACAACGAAATCGACCCCGCCGCCGCGCAGTGGCTGCGCAACCTGATTGCCGCTGGTCAAATCGCGCCCGGCGATGTTGATGAACGCTCCATTGAGGATGTTACCCCCGATGACCTCGCTAACTACACACAGTGCCACTTTTTCGCGGGCGTTGGCGTGTGGTCCTACGCTCTACGTCGAGCAGGATGGCCAGACGAGCTTCCTGTATGGACCGGCAGTTGTCCGTGCCAGCCTTTCAGCGCGGCAGGCAAAAGAAGCGGGTTTGATGACGAGCGGCACCTCTGGCCACATTTTGCCTGGCTCATCGGAGAGCGCCGCCCTCCAGTCATCTTTGGAGAGCAAGTTGCAAGCAAAGCTGTCGAGCCGTGGATCGACCTTGTACACGCTGACGTGGAAACCCTGGGTTACGCCTTCGGGTGTGTCCCGTTCCCGTCTGCGGGCGTCGGTGCGCCGCACATCCGAGACCGCGCCTTCTGGGTGGCCGACACCAACGACCAGGGACTGGAAGGATGGCCCGGAGTGCAGCAACGTACCAATAAACTCACTACTGGGGCGAACAGCCTGGCTGAGCGGGTGGGGAACGCCACGATCAGTTCACAGCGGCCACACGACCGGAAGCCCCAGCCGAATGTTCAATGCTCGATCGCGGATAGAGGACGAGATATTTCTGGCGGGATGGCCGACAACAACCGCGGCCGACGCAAGCAGAGGAACTCTACCTCCGCGACCGCAAGACACAGGGATACCACTAGGGCAGCGAGTAGCAATGATATGCAAGGACAGCCCTGCCCGACTAACGGCTTCTGGCGTGATGCTGACTGGCTCTTCTGCAGGGATGGAAAGTGGCGGCCAGTTGAACCCGGCACACAGCCGTTGGTTGATGGGGCTGCCGCCCGCGTGGTGCGACTGCGCGCCTACGGCAACGCGATCAATGCGGAAGCGGCGCAAGCCTTCATCGAAGCCTACACCGAAGCGAGGTTCGTAGCATGAGCCAGCCCACCCACACCCACCGCGAGCTCGGCGGCAAGTTCGCAGAGATGCAGCAGCACCTGGGAACCGGATCGCTCGATGGGCACTGGCTGATCGTCTACGAAGACCTGGATAAGGGCGTCATGAGCGCCACCACGCAGGACGATTGGCTGAACCACTGGCGGCCGCTACTGATAGACGACTGCCCGGTATGCCTGGGTAGTGGACACGATCACATCAAGGGCAATAAAGACCGCCCCTGCGGCCATTGCTTTGGCTTGGGCAAAGTGCGCGTAGATGGCGAGCCGCCCGCCGACCAATGGGAGCTGGCAACGGTAGCGGCGGGCATCATCGAGCGCCAGCAGGGCGAGCTGCTAAACCTGCGCCGTATTGCCAATAACCCAGCCGTACAGGATTTGGTCGAGCGTGAGCGCCAGCAAGCCATCATCGAAAGTACGGCACGTAACGAGCAAGCGTGGCGCGAAGGTCAAGGGCATGGCCCGCATGGCCAGCGGCATACAGGAGACTGACATGCAGCCATTACTCACACCGCAAGAGGTGGCCACCCTGCTGGGCGTCTCCGCCAGCTGGGTCTACTCCAACAAGTCACGCATCGGATTTATCACCATTGGAAAAGCGGTTCGCTTTGATAGCGACGATGTAACGCGCTACGCTCTCAGCCGCAAGCGCGGCCCTCAGCACGATGAGGAACGCAAATGGGAATCACAGTCCGATACAGAGAAAGCCGCGACAAGTGGATTGTCACGGAAACGCACAACGGTAAGCGACATCAATGCTCGTTTGAAGGCACCAAGGACGGCAAGCGTCAGGCCGACGAGTACGCAGCGGCACGCCAAGCTGCAATAAACGATGCGCGCTTTAACGGAGAGGTCATGGGGCGCCAGCTACGGCGCACCTTCCTTGAAGGCATTGAGCGCTGGATAGATGAATACGATGTAACCAGCCAGGTGAAAGCCATCAAGCCCGTGGTGGCATATATGGGCCCCAGTGTGATGCTGGGTATTGAGTCGGTCGACAAGGCCCGGCAGATGGCGAAAGACCTGCGCCAGCGAGGGCGCAGCCAGAGCACCATTAACAACCACGTACAAGTGGTCAAGCGGGTGCTCAACTTGGCATACAGAGAGTGGGAGTGGATAAGTCAGCCGCTGGGGGACAAGCTCAAGAAGCCGAACCCGAAGAACGAGAGGCATGTTTATCTAACGGAAGGGGATTTGCGAAGGTTGTTGCAGGCAATACCTGATAGCCGTGGCGATGATAAGAAAGTCATCGCCCTGGCAGCCGTGACAGGGCTGCGACAGGGCGAGCTGTTATCACTGGATCCGTCTAACGTCAGTGGTGGTCGCATCATACTGCGACCAAACCAGACGAAAAGCGGCAAGGCCCGAGTGGTGCCGGTGCCACTGGATGCGCAAGAGTGGTTGCGAGACCTGCCCTTTAAGAGCGCGCATTACACGATACGGCATACGTTCGAAACTGCAAGGATGGCGATCGGGCGAAAGGACTTGAGGTTTCACGACCTACGCCACAGCTACGCCAGCCTGTTAGCCCAGGCAGGTGAGAGCATGACGCGGGTGCGGGATCTGCTGGGGCATTCCAGCCTACTGGTTACCAGTCGGTACACCCACATGTTTGACCGAGACCTTGATGGAATTGGCGCGAGACTACCAAAATTAGGCGGGGTTGTTAGCGATCAGCCGATTATTGTTAGGCATTAAATCGGAAGGTTTAGTCCAGCAGCTGCGACCAAAATGCGGCGACATGCGACCAAACTGCGACCAAGCGCCAAGCAAGACTAAATGACAGGCATAAAAAAGGGCCTAGCAAGAAAGCTAAGCCCCTGAAACTAAAGATGGTGCCGGTGGCCAGACTCGAACTGGCACACCCGTAAAGGCGGCGGATT
>NZ_JBQSXT010000026.1:0-43422 GCF_052378605.1 Halomonas sp. AOP27-A1-41 | reverse complement strand
CCCAGGCTTTGGGGTCACAAGCTTAATGGTGGTCTTTAATGAGGATTATTGGATGGAAATCCCCGAGGAAGATCAGGCAGTATTTCTCGAAATTGGCCGTGAACTCGAAGACGTCTCTCTCGCCCATTATGAGCGTTTGATTGAAGAAGAAACCGAGCTAATGGAAGAAGTGGGCGCTGAGCTCACTTACCTGGGCGATGAGCAGCAAGCAATGCTAGATCAAGCATTCGCAGATGGGTTATGGGAAGAAGCCATTCGAATCTCAGGTGAGCCTGCTGAACGTATTCGCGCACTCGCGCAAGAGGCTGGCCTTACTCCCTAATCACACGCCGCATCTTACCCGCTGCCGCTTATTAATGAGTAGCAGCGGTGTTTGACGTGTGTCTCGCTCTTAATTGTGCTGACTTTTCGGGGAGTACGATGAACAAGCTATTTTCATACAGCAGTAAAGTTCACGATGCTATTACTAGCATTGGATATTGGTTAGGCGTTCTGGCTTTGCTCGCTATTTTGTGCATGTTTTGCTACGAAATAACAGCTCGTTATTTCTTCCGCAATCCTACCCAATGGATCTCTGACTACACTGGCTACGCACTACTATTTTCAACGTTTCTCCTTGCCCCTCGCGTCACTAAAAATCGCGGCCATATTGAAATTACCTTTATCCGCGATGCTCTTCCACCACTCCCTCAACATATCTTCAATGCGTTGCTCTTCATGTTGGCGGCAGGCGCATGTATTTGGGCGGGCTGGTATGCCGTAGAAGAAGCAATGCGCCAATACGACCGCGGCATCCGCACCATGGCAGTTGTATCAGTGCCACGCTGGTGGATGAGTGCCGCTATTGCCTACGGGTTTATCAATTCAGGTCTCTATTTTATTCGCGCCAGCATTGAAGAACTTCGCGCCAGTAAAGTCGAGCAGGTGCCACGGGCTAATTAAGCACCTTTTAATGGAGAACGTTAATGGAATGGTTTCATACTCTACTGGCTGGCCTAGGCATACTGCTGCTTCTATTTATCTTAGGTGTGCCGGTATTTGTCGCGTTTTTAATTACCAACTTGCTGGGCGCTCTCCATTTCTTTGGTGGGCGCGGCTTCAGCATTTTCACTAACAGCATCTATGACACCCTTTCTTCAGCCTCGCTGGCAACCATTGCTCTGTTTATTCTAATGGGCGAGCTACTGTTTAGATCAGGCGCAACTGATGCGGTCTTCCGCTCCACTGATACTCTGATAGGGCGAGTGAAAGGTCGGGACTTCGTACTCTCAGCAGCGCTAGGCACAATCTTTGGTGCGCTTTCTGGCGCAGCGATGGGTGTTGTCGCAATGCTTGGCCGCTCCCTGCTCCCCCAAATGCTTGCCCGGGGCTGCGACCGTCGACTATCGATCGGCGCCATTCTTGGTGGCGCCAACCTTGCCCCGATCATACCGCCCAGCGTACTCATTATTGTCATCGGCATGCTGGCCAATCTCTCTATTTCACGCTTTCTAATCGCAGGCGTTATTCCCGGCATAGTAATCGCAAGCCTGATACTCGCTTATACAGGCATACGCATTGCCATTAACCCTGCCTTAGCAGGCAAAACCTCGCAGAGCGATATACCCCGTACCACAATGAAGCAAAAAGCCGTCGCTCTAGCACGGCTTATCCCATTTAGTGTCATCATCTTCTTTGTCATGGGCTTTATTCTACTTGGTATTGCCACGCCTTCAGAGTCGGCGGCTTCAGGTGTCGTGGGCTCACTTCTGGCAGCGGCTTATTACCGCAAACTATCATGGAAAATGGTCAAAGAATCTCTCGAGTCTGCAGCCGTGGTATCAGCTATTATTCTGATTATCATGGCAAGCTCCAAGCTATTTAGCCAGCTGCTTTCTCTGAGCGGCGCCACTTCTGCGATTGCTCAAATGGTCGTTAATGCCCCGTTCGATCCATTGTTAATGCTGCTGATCATGATGTTGATTCCTTTCATCTTCTGCATGTTCATGGATCAGATCGCCATTAGCATTGTGATTATCCCTATCTATGTTCCTGTAATCGCAGCGCTAGGCTTCGACCCACTATGGTTCTGGGTACTATTCCTCATCAACGTGACGATTGGCGGATTCTCCCCTCCCTTTGGTTACGTACTGTTCGCATTTAAAGCGGCAGTCCCCGAGCTACGGATCAGCGACCTATACTCAGCGGCATGGCCTTTTGTCGGTGTATTTATCATTGCCATGGTTATCATCGCTATTTTCCCTGCACTAGCCACCTGGCTACCCAGCCTCTTATAACGTGGAGATCACAATGACCGATACCAGTCTGCAACAGAACTACCAAGACACTTTTAAAGGCTCCACGGGGTTTGGCAGCAAGCCTGCTATTCTGGCCATAGATTTCATGAAGTCTTACACCACAGAGGGCAGCGGACTTTATGCGGAGGGTGTTGTCTCAGCGGTGAAGTATGCGGAAGAGCTCTATAACACCGCGCGGGGACTTAATGTTCCTATCATACACACTCGCGTCACTTATCTGCCTAGTGGTGATAACGGCGGTGTATTTGTTGAAAAGCTACCCATCCTACGGGAGATGATAGAAGACAACCCGTTAACTCAATTTGATGACCACGTTATACCCAGCGCTAACGAAGCGGTAATTTGTAAGCAATATCCAAGCGCTTTCTTTGGTACTCCCCTAGTTTCGATGCTTGTAAAGCAGGGTATTGATACCGTGATTATTACTGGTTGCTCTACCAGTGGCTGTGTACGCGCTTCAGTGGTAGATGCGATTTCATATGGGTTTAAAGTGATTGTACCGCAGGAGTGTGTGGGAGATCGCCACCCTGCCCCCCACGAGGCTAACTTGTTCGACATTAATGCCAAATATGGCGATGTAATGAGTATGCAGAATGTGATCTCCCACCTTCAGAGTAACAACCGTGCTTGACCCCCACTTCAACAATTCTGGCACGCCGCAAGGCGCTGCCAGTTCCACCTATTGGTTCCAGGCAGTTAGTGCTAACTATGCACACTATACAGGTGCGCCTGCTCACCCAGGAGATGTGGAGCGAACGGCAGCCATGCTAGCAACGGTGCTCCACGACTTAAGCATTAGTCGATTAAGGGCGGGCAGCACTTTTAATCATGATGAAGGCATGTTTGAAAGGCTCCTTTGTCGCTATCGGCCAACATCCCTGGAGCCATTATGACCAACCCTCGTCACTGGAGCATTCTGACAGCCCAGGAGGCTTTGCAGAAGAAAACCATTAGCCGCCAAGAACTGATTTATGACAGTCTATCCGCCATACGGCACGCTCAACCTAAAGTGAACTGCTGCATTAAAGTAACCGAGCAGCATGCCCAATCGCGTTTGAGCGAACTAGCGCGTACCTCTTTTTCAAGCCCCCTAGCGGGCTTACCTGTCGCCCATAAAGATATGTTTTATCGCCAGGGCGCGGTATGTACGTTCGGTACGGCTCCGCCAGGCCATCACATTCCCGACGAAACCTCACAGGTTCTGAGGCAGTTGGATAAAGCGGGGTCTATTCAAATTGCCACGCTTAATATGGCTGAGTTTGCATTTGGCGCAACAGGACACAATGAGCACTTCGGTGCCTGCCACAACCCATGGCATTTAGACTATATGACGGGAGGTTCCTCAAGTGGCTCGGCCGCAGCAGTAGCAGCCGGACTGGTTGTTGGAGCGCTCGGGTCGGACACAGGTGGCTCTATACGTATACCCGCTGCAGCCTGTGGTGTTGTGGGGCTAAAACCTACCAACGGCTTGGTGCCAACGCGTGGCGTAATGCCTATGGCGCGCTCTCTTGACTGCGTCGGCCCATTGGCTCGTAGCGCTAGAGATGTGGCGATAATGATGGACTGTCTAATGGAAGAGCCAACTACTACCGGCTACCAGTCAAGATTAGGGCATTCGCTACAGGGTCTTAAAATTGGCATACCCAACAATTATTACTACGACGATATCGATAATGAAATTGCCCAGTTAATGCAGGAAAGTCTTGCCCACTTTGAACGCTTAGGATGCGAGCTGGTCGAGGTCACCGTTCCTGATCACGATATTCTTACCAGCTTAGCCTATATAGTACTAGGCAGTGAGGCGGCGGCCTACCACGCGGAGTATCTGGAGGAAGTGCATAGTTACTATGGAACCCAAACCCGTGCACGCCTGCTCAATGGATATTTACTGCCTGCAAGCGCCTATGTGAATGCTAAGCAATTACGCGCCTTTCATACAAAGCGTTTTTTAGACGCAGTTTATCAACACTGCGACCTACTGCATGCACCTGTTCTTCGACAGCCTGTACCCACTCTAAAAGCAGTGGACATGCAAGCAAATCCACAAATGAGTCAAATGATTACTGCACTTAGCCACTGTACTCGGCTGACTAACTACCTAGGGCTTCCGGCTATTGCTCAACCCTGTGGTTTTAGCCGTTCAGGCCTACCTGTTGGGCTTCAGCTTATCGGCAAACCATTCGATGAACGAACTCTGCTGAGTGCTGCGAATGCATTTGAGCAGGCTACTAATATTACCAATCTCGTAGCGCCATTTTAAAGGAAACCAGCTATTTATTCACCGAGTACTACGACGAACGATGGGCACTACTGAGAGTAATTTACTTTCACCCGCTACCAGACCTGTATCGATTTGGCCCAATAGTAATCGGATGGCTTCAATCACCATCTCCTCTAACGGCTGCTCAACAGTGGTGAGCTGATAGCTCGGCCAACTCGCAATAGGCATATTATCAAACCCGACCACCCCCACATCTTCAGGAACACGCAGTCCTAACTCGGCTCTTAGCGTGTCGATAACGGCCACGGCCATGTGGTCGTTAGCAGCAAAGATGGCATCTGGATATGGAGCATTAGCAAACATCGTACGGGTAGCTGCCTGGGCCGTCGCAAACTGATAGTCGCCCTGTGCTTCAGCCCAACAGTGGCTACCATGATCGGCAAGGGCCGCTAAAAAACCTTGACGGCGCTGGCTACTGGTCGAGGATTCCGGCAAGCCTGCAATGAATGCAATTCGCTCGTAGCCGCGCTTAACCAGTAGTTCCCCGACCCAATAGCCACCGCGATAATTATCACTAGCTACTTGGCTCACGCCCTCAAACGCGACGGTGCGATTTATTAGTGTTACCGGAATGCCGCGTTCAATGCACTCCTGAGCAAACGAAGACGAGAGCCTAGCCGCCAGCATCAAAATACCGTCCGCTTGGCTTTGTAAAATATTCGCCATAATACTTGCCGACTGCTCTTCGTCGCTACTCATAAACAGCAGCAAATGATAGCCATACTGCTGAAGTTGGTGGGCAGTACAATTCAACATCTGTGCGTAAAACGGATTATCGAGCTGCGACATAACGACCGCTATCGTGCGAGAGGAGCGGGTGATGAGCGATCGCGCGATGTGGTTGGGCCGATACCCAAGTTGCTTCGCGGCCGCTAGCACCTTTTCACGCGTTTTAGGCGCAATACTGGCATCCGTCGAAAAGCAGCGGCTCACCGCCGACTGCGACACTCCCGCTAACGCAGCCACCTGTTGCGATGTCACCGGCCGCTTTTTCATTTACACCTCATTTGCGTAATAGGGGAAATGCTGGGGTCTAGCATTGGCCAACTACATATCTGGTCATTTCTTTATTGTTAATCCTTCACTTGCTGCTTGTGCGCCATTAATGCCATAAGGCGACGGTCTCTCCATATCTGACGCTCATTCAGCTGACTGACTGGCAGCGCCCTACGACGTTCATCATCTAACTGCTGGAGCGTTTCTGTCGCCCAGGGGTTCGATGTACTCCTCTGGTTATCGACGTCGCGGTAAAGAGGACCATAGCGGCCAGCGTAGTCAACGACACCACTTGGAGCGTTCAGATCTATTGTTTCAAAGGGGCCCATGAATGACCAGCGCAAACCCAATCCATGCTTAACTGTCTTATCGAGATCCTCCGCCGACACGTAGCCGTCACGGAAAAGCCGTAACGCTTCATTAAGCAACGCCCCTTGTAGACGATTCAAAATAAATCCCTGCACCTCTTTCTGTACCAAGATTGGCTCCTGTTGGATCTCTCGCATCAATGCTAGGGTACGCTCCACGACCTGAGGACTGGTCTCAGGGGAAGGAACAACTTCAACTAACGGAATGAGATAAGGCGGATTAACCGGATGTGCGACCAAGCAGCGCTCTGAATGGCGCAAGTGCCCACTAAACTGCGAGGCCACGATCCCCGAGGTAGAGCTTGCAAGAATGGTATTTGGGTCAGATGCGGCTTCAAGCTGCGTATACATCGTTTTTTTAGCGCTTACGTTTTCCGGTCCACACTCTTGAACGTAAGAGACGCCTGCAAGCGCAGCCTCTAAATCAGGCTGTACCGTGATACGCGATAAAACTAACGCAGGCTCATCCAGCAAACCGGCACTCTTTAAATCTTGAAGCGACTTGTCTATTCGGCTGATGACTTGGCCAAGTTGCTCTGCGTCGACATCGTACAACCGTACATCAAGCCCAGCTCTGGCGAACACTATCGCCCAGGCGCGTCCAATGAGCCCCGCCCCAACTACTGCAATTTGCATAGCCATTATGTACCCCTCTTAGTTTGCGGTATTACAAACGTGTAATACGAAAAAAACTTACATGACACATACTATAGCACTCACAAAACTTTTTGCATTCGTATGCAAAAACACCTAGCCTAGTTTTATCTTGCCAGTAAGGTTCGATTCCTTATCTCAAGATTGCCCAGCAAAAACAACGCCAAAGCCAAGATGGAGTTTTTAAAATGATTCGTCACCTCAAGATAGGCGCTTCGGTTGAAACACGTGCTGAAGCTGATCGCCAAGTTCGTGAAACAGTTGAAAAAACCCTCGCCAATATCGAAGCTAACGGTGATAGAGCGGTACGCGAGTTATCGGAAAAGTTTGATAATTGGTCGCCTAACTCTTTTCGCTTAAGCGACGAAGACATTGCTAAAGCAATGAGTGAAGTGCCTGAGCGCGATCTTGCAGACATTCGTTTTGCGCAAGCTCAGATTCGTCGTTTTGCAGAAGCGCAACTCGCCTCAATGCAACCAGTAGAAATAGAAGCTCACCCTGGTGTAGTGCTAGGTCATAAACACCTGCCAGTAAACTCTGTGGGTTGCTATATTCCTGGCGGTGCCTACCCAATGGTAGCATCGGCTCATATGAGTGTGCTTACGGCCAAGGTGGCGGGTGTGAAACGTGTGGTTGCTGCCGCCCCTCCCTATAAAGGTAAGCCCCATCCGGCCATTGTGGCGGCCATGCATTTAGCCGGTGCCGATGAGATCTTGGTGCTTGGGGGTGTACAGGCGGTTGGTACGATGGCAATTGGTACTGACACGATAGAGCCTGTCGATATGTTGGTCGGCCCTGGGAACGCTTTTGTAGCCGAAGCCAAGCGCCAGCTGTTTGGCCGTGTCGGTATTGACCTATTTGCAGGCCCCACAGAGACGCTGGTAATTGCCGATGAAAGTGTTGATGGCCTGCTATGTGCTACCGACCTGCTAGGCCAAGCAGAACATGGGCCAACATCACCGGCGGCACTACTAACCAATTCGGAGAAGCTCGCCAACGATACTTTGGCAGCCATTGAAGAGCTGCTTCAGAAGTTGCCGACAGCCGAGATAGCTCGTAAAGCATGGGAAGCACATGGTGAGATAATTATCTGCGATAGCCACGACGAAATGTTGCAGGTCGCCAATGAGATGGCCTACGAGCACGTTCAGGTAATGACCGAAGATCCCGAATTTTATTTAGAAAGAATGACCAACTATGGCGCACTTTTCCTAGGACCACGCACCAACGTAGCGTTTGGCGATAAAGTAATCGGCACTAATCATACCTTGCCGACCAAAAAAGCCGCCCGCTACACTGGCGGCCTGTGGGTAGGCAAGTTTCTTAAAACGTGTACTTACCAACGTGTACTAACAGACGAAGCTTCGGCGGAAATTGGCAGCTATTGCTCACGATTATGCGCTTTAGAAGGGTTTGTAGGACACGGCGAACAGGCTAATGAACGCGTGCGCCGCTACGGCCATAAAGATGTCCCTTACGCGTCTGCGGTGGAATCATGAAACTACCACAAACACCCAATCAACGATTAGACGGTAAGCGGGCGCTTGTAACGGGCGCAAGCCAGGGGATCGGCCTTGCCGCTGCCTGCGCGCTAGCGCAGGCAGGCGCCAACGTCACATTGCTGGCACGTGGAAAGCAAACGCTCAATGAAGCAGTGGCTGCCCTGCAAAACGCAGGTCACAACGCGGAGGCCTTGGCGTTAGATGTTGGTGATCAAACAGCAGTTACGCAGCATCTAGCCGAACAGACGTTTGATATTTTGGTCAATAATGCAGGCACTAATCGCCCCAAACCGCTTAATGATGTCACCACTGATGACTATGCCGCCGTGATGGATCTCAATGTGCGCGCCTGTTACTTCATAACTCAAACAGTAGTAGCAAACATGCCCGCTGGCGGTAGCGTTATTAATATGTCCTCCCAGATGGGGCATGTAGGAGCGACCAATCGCAGCCTTTATTGCGCATCAAAATCGGCAGTAGAAGGCATGACACGCGCTATGGCAGTAGAGCTTGGTCCGCGTCATATTCGCGTAAACTCTATTTGCCCAACATTTATTGAAACCGCAATGACGCGATCCTACTTTGATGAACCTGGATTCCTAGAGAGCGTCATCGCCAATATTCCTCTAGGAAGATTAGGTCAGGTCGAAGATATGATGGGCCCCGTTGTTTTTTTAGCCTCACCTTCGGCTGCTTTGATAACAGGCAGCGCGTTAATGGTGGATGGTGGTTGGACGGCTCGATAAAAACACAATAATGTACCCGCCATGCTTGACCTGCCAACTCCCCGCTCTCACGCGGGGGGTTTTATATGGATAACGGGTTAGCTGCAGCTGCAGTGTCCAAGTGATACTATTTGCAGCCGTTACTTTTTCGCATTGACGAATGTCAGCGCTGTCCGCCTCGCTCCAGGAGACAACGACGTGCCAATTCCCGCTCGCCGTTCACGATTGGCTCTATTTTCAGATGGTATTTCCCGCTTTACGCTATCACTCACACCCTGGTCATGTGCGTTGTTCTTGATTGCGCTGACGGTGGCATTGCCGATTCTGGTTGTCTTGAGCTATATCTTTGTGCCGACGGAAGGCGTCTGGCAGCACTTGGCGAGCACCGTGTTGAGCCGCTATCTGTCGAATACCTTTTGGCTTGTGCTCTGGGTGGGGCTGGGCACGTTAATCCTGGGCGCCGGTAGCGCCTGGCTGGTGGTGATGTGTCGCTTCCCGGGCAAACGAATCTTTGAATGGGCACTTTTATTACCGCTGGCGGTGCCCACCTATGTCATCGCCTACGCTTACACGGATTTTTTGCAGGTGGCAGGGCCGCTACAGAGTGCGCTTCGCGGGTGGTTTGACTGGCAGTACGGCGACTACTATTTCCCCAACGTGCGCTCGTTAGGCGGCGCCGCGACGCTGATCACGTTTGTGCTGTATCCCTACGTTTATTTGCTCGCCCGCGCCTCCTTTCTTGAGCAATCGGTATGCGTACTCGATGTAGGGCGCACGCTGGGTCGTGGCCCCTGGCACCTGTTTGCAAGCGTTGCCCTGCCGCTGGCGCGCCCCGCCCTGGTGGGCGGCGTTTCGCTGGTACTGATGGAAACCCTCAACGAGTTTGGCGCGGTGCAGTTTTTTGGCGTAGATACCTTTACCACCGGCATTTACCGCACCTGGTTTGGGCTGGGCGAGCCCGCGGCAGCCGCTCAGCTAGCCGCCTGCCTGCTAACGTTTGTGATTGTGCTGGTGCTGCTGGAGCGCTTCTCGCGCGGGAAGCGGCGCTATTTTCATACCACCAACCGCTACCAACAGTTGCCCGAGTACCGCCTGCATGGCTGGCGCGCCCTCGGCGCAACACTCGCCTGCTTGCTGCCTATCGTCATCGGCTTTTTATTGCCGAGCGGCATCTTGCTGAACCTTGCCATTCAGCAGGGTGACGCCCTGCTGGGCACGCGCTTTATCCGCTTCGCTACCAACAGCCTCAGCCTTGCCATGGTCGCGGCGCTGATTGCCGTGGGCCTGGCAGTACTGCTGAGCTATAGCGTTCGGCTACATAACTCACCCGGTGCCCGGCTATTTACCCGAATCGCCGCGATGGGCTATGCCATTCCCGGCTCGGTGGTTGCGGTAGGTATCTTGATTCCCTTTGCCTGGCTGGATAACACGCTGAATACGTGGCTACACGCCCACTACGGAAAAATTATCGGCCTGGTGTTTAGCGGCTCGGCGTTTATTTTAATTTATGCCTATGTCGTGCGCTTTTTGGCCGTGTCATTTAATGCGGTTGAGGCAAGCCTGGGCAAAGTGACTCCCAATATGGACGCCGCCTCGCGCACTTTAGGCCAGACCGCAGGTGGCACGCTGCGCCGTATTCATACGCCGCTGATGCGCAGCAGCCTGCTGGCCGCAGGAATTCTCGTGTTTGTGGATGTGATGAAAGAACTGCCTGCGACGATTATCCTGCGGCCGTTTAACTTCGATACTCTGGCGGTGCGTGCTTATAGCCTGGCGTCTGATGAGCGCTTGGCTGAGGCCTCCACCGCGTCGCTGGCTATTGTGGTGGTCGGCATCTTGCCGGTGATTCTGCTTAGCCTGGCCATGCGCCGGGCGCGGCCCGGCAGCCATACTCAGTAAATCTACGGGGAAGTCTACCTAGGCTTCATCCTGAAAAACAAACACCTGAGAGTGGTCCAGGTCGATATCAATCGGCTGGCCCTCCTGGGGCAGAAAGACGCCAGGCACGCGGGCATGTAGATGCGCCTCCTGGCCATCAGCCCCGTGGGCGCACAAATGAATGAGGCTGGAACGCCCGAGTAGCTTTGCCATGACCACATGGCTATGGCGGTGGGCGGCTGCGGGCAAGTCGCGTTCCTGAAGCCGCAGCGCCTCAGGGCGAATCATAATCCGCGCCTTACTGCCTTCGGGCAGCCAGCTGGCATCTATTTCACCTACCGGGGTCTGCACACGGCCCTGCTTAACCGTGCCGCTGAGTTCATTTACTTCACCAAAAAAGGTCACCACAAACGGGTCGACCGGCGTGCAATAAAGCTCGCGCGGCGTGCCCGTTTGAATAATTCGGCCATCGCGCATGAGGGCAATTCGGTCAGCCATAAACATGGCTTCTTCCGGGTCGTGGGTCACCAGTAACGTGGCTGACCCCAGTTTTTTCAGCACGTGCAGCGTGTCGTCGCGAATGCGGTCACGCAGCCGTGCATCCAGGCTTGAAAAGGGTTCGTCGAGTAGCATCAACTTGGGTGTTGGCGCAAGCGCCCGGGCCAAGGCGACGCGCTGCTGTTGCCCGCCAGACAGCATGTGCGGGTAGGTATCGATGTAATCCGCCATCCCCAACTGAGTCAACAGCTCCACCGCGCGTTCGCGGCGCTGGCGCGCGGGCATCTGTTTGAGCCCAAAGGTGACGTTTTCCAGCACACTTAAGTGAGGGAAAAGCGCCGAGTCCTGAAATGCCAGGCCGACATTACGCTTTTCCGGCGGAAGGTGACGCTGGCCAGGTGATGCGACGGCCTGCCCTTCCAGGCTAACGCTACCTTGTTGAAGGGCTTCCAGCCCTGCGGCAATACGTAATAGCGTGGTTTTACCGCATCCCGATGGCCCCAGCAGGCACACGACTTCTCCAGGGGAAATCTCTAACGAGACACCTTTCACCACTTGGTTTGCTGCATACGTATGGTGGACATCGTGTAGCGAAAGCGCCTGTAACGTGGCGTTATCGGGAGCTGATACGGTTACTGCCATAATGTCACCATTACCTCATTTAATCAGCGTCTCACTTAGCCAGCACTTTTGGCGTGCTGCTAGGCAGGCTGCGTTGAATATCAACACCATTGTATTTTTCATTCGCTTGATATGCACGCAGGGTTGCACAACCACGAACACCTTGTTCTTTTTTCCCTTGACGCGGGTACTGCGAAAGTATTCAATACTAAAACTTAATGCAACTTATTCTCATAATCATTTAGGACGCTAACTATATGAAAACAACACGTCTTTCAGTCTCTATCGCCGCCATTCTTGCGGGCGCTGCTGTATCAAGTACAGCACTTGCCGATGCGGTTAACATTTACTCTGCCCGCCACTACGATTCGGATGAAATCCTCTATAAAGCGTTCACCGACGAGACGGGCATCGAAGTGAACGTTCTGGAAGGCGACTCCGACCAACTGATGGAGCGCATGCAGCGTGAGGGCATTGCCAGCCCCGCCGACGTCATGCTGACGGTCGATGCGGGCCGTTTATGGCGCGCCGAGCAGGACGGCCTGTTCCAAAGCGTGGATTCTGAGGTACTGAGCGAGCGTCTGCCGGAGTCAATGCGCCAGCCTGACAATTTATGGTTTGGCTTTAGCCAGCGTGCACGGGTAATTTTCTATAACCGCGATAACTTCGACCCCAGCCAGATCGAAAGCTACGAAGATTTAGCCGATCCTCGGTTTGAAGGCCAGTTGTGCATTCGCTCCTCCAACAACATCTATAACCAGTCGCTGCTTGCGTCCATGATTGAGCATCACGGTGAAGAGGGTGCAGAAGAGTGGGCCCAGGGCGTGGTTAACAACCTGGCGCGCAACCCGGAAGGTGGCGATACTGACCAGATTCTTGGGGTCGCCAGCGGCGAGTGTGACTTGGCCGTTGCCAACCACTACTACTATGTTCGTATGCTCCATTCCGACAGCGAGTCTGACCGTGAAGCAGCGCGCAAGGTGGGGGTAATTTTCCCCAACCAGAACGACCGTGGCACCCACGTTAACGTTGGCGGTGCTGGCCTGGTAGCCAATGCGCAAAACCCGGAAAACGGCATTAAATTCCTGGAGTTCTTATCGTCTGATGGCGCCCAGGAAATCTTCGCCGAGCGTAACTATGAGTTCCCGGTCGTCGACGGTGTCAAGAAAGACCCGGTATTAGAGTCATGGGGTGACTTCAAAAAGGATGAGCTGAATATTAATGTGCTGGGTGAGAATAACCCCGAAGCCATTCGTATTTTTGACCGCGTCAGCTGGCGCTAAGCCCTCCCCACGCATACAAAACGGCCCGCCACTTGGCGGGCCGTTTTCATGTGAGCACTATTTACTTTTTAATGCGCTTCATCCCAATTAACCCCGCTTTCGGCTTCAACAATCAGCGGTACTTTAAGCTCGGCGGCGGCTTGCATACGCGTTTGCACTTCACCAATAAACGCTTCCACCTGCTCTTCTTTCACCTCAAACACCAGTTCATCATGTACTTGCATGACCATCAGCGCATCGAACTCGCCCTCTGCAAGCCAAGCGTCCACGTCGATCATGGCCTGTTTGATGATATCCGCGGCGGTGCCCTGCATGGGCGCGTTGATCGCGGTACGCTCAGCGCCCTGACGGCGGTTGCGGTTTTGCGAGTGGATTTCCGGCAGGTACAGGCGGCGCCCCAGCACGGTTTCCACAAACCCATCTTCCGCGGCTTGGGTGCGAATCCGGTCCATATAGCGAGCTACGCCTGGGTAGCGGTCAAAGTAGCGGTCGATATAGGTTTGCGCCTGATTGCGCTCGATATGCAGCTGGCGCGCAAGGCCCCACGCGCTCATACCGTAAATCAGCCCGAAGTTAATCGCTTTAGCACTACGCCGCTGATCACTGGACACTTTGTCCAGCGCGGTGCCGAAGACTTCCGCGGCAGTGGCCGTGTGGATATCGCGATTCTCGGCAAACGCTTCCAGCAGGCCCTTGTCTTCTGAAAGGTGCGCCATGATGCGCAGCTCAATTTGCGAGTAGTCGGCGGCAACGATGCGATAGCCAGGCCGAGCAATAAATGCCTGGCGAATCTTGCGCCCCTCTTCGGTGCGAATGGGGATGTTCTGCAGGTTCGGGTCCGATGAAGAGAGACGACCGGTGGCGGTGACCGCCTGGTGATAACTGGTGTGTACTCGGTTATTTGCCTTGTTGATCAAGCGCGGCAGCTTATCGGTGTAGGTGGACTTCAACTTGGAAAGCCCGCGATGCTCCATGATGACCTTGGGCAGCGGGTAATCCAGTGCCAGCTCCTCAAGCACCGCTTCGGCCGTTGACGGCGCGCCTTTGGGTGTTTTCTTGAGAACAGGGATCTTCAGCTCATTAAACAGAATTTCGCCTAACTGCTTGGGCGAGCCCAGATTAAACTCACGCCCGGCCAGGTCAAACGCCTCAATTTCCAGTTCACGAATGCGCTTATCCAGCTGTTGGCTCTGCGCGTGTAGGCGCTCAGCATCTATCGCCACGCCGTTACGCTCAATGCGGGAAATCACCTTGATCAGCGGCAGCTCCAGGTGATCCAGCACCTGGGCCAGGCGCCCCTCTTTATCTACCTGCGGACGCAACACATCGTACAAGCGCAGGGTAATATCCACATCTTCACAGGCATAAGGTGCTGCCTGCTCTAACGCTATCTGGTTGAAGGTCAGCTGCTTGGCGCCTTTACCAGCGATCTCTTCAAACGAGGTGGTTTTCTCGCCCAGGTACTTAAGCGCCAGCGAATCCATGTCGTGGCGCGTTGCCGTGGAATTCAATACATAAGAGGCCAGCATGGTATCGGCCAGCGTTCCAGCAACGATAATGTCGTAGTTGGCCAATACGGAAATATCGTACTTGAGGTTCTGGCCAATCTTGATGGTCTTTTGATCTTCGAACAGCGGTTTAAGCGCAGCTAAAACCTTGGCTCTATCCAACTGAGCGGGAGCATCCAAATAGTCGTGGGCCAGCGGAATATAGGCCGCTTCACCGGCGTCGAGCGCCAGGCCAATTCCCACAATTTCGGCTTCCATGTAATTCAGGCTGGTCGTTTCCAGGTCAAAACAGAACCGCTTGGCGCTTTTTAAGCGCTTGAGCCAAGCGTCCAGTTCGCTTTGCTCAACGATGACATGGTCCTGGCGCTCTTGAGGGCTGGCTGACTGCGCATCACTGGTTTCCTCAGCATCGTCAGATACCGGTTCGCCGCCTTTTACGTCATCCACGCCTTCATCTTTTCCCTCCAGCAGTTCAGCCAGCCACTGCCTGAATTCAAGCTCTTTATAAAGCGCAACCAGCTGTTCGCGATCCGGGTGCGCAATATCTAAATTATCCAGCCCAACCGGCAGATCGCAGTCGACTTTGATGGTGGCGAGCTGATAGGAGAGATAGGCCTGCTCACGGTGCTCTTCAAGCTTTTTGGATAACGTTTTGGCCCCACGAAACGAGAGCGTTTTAACCCGCTCTAAATCCCCGTAAATGGTATCCAGCCCGCCGCCCATTCCCTGCAGCAGCCCCAAGGCGGTTTTCTCGCCCACACCCGGCACGCCCGGGATGTTATCGACCTTATCGCCCATCAAGGCGAGGTAATCGATAATCAGAGCAGGCGGCAAACCAAACTTGCCTTCCACACCGGCCTCATCCAAGGTTTCATCTTTCATGGTATTGACCAGCGTGATATGCGCATTCACCAGCTGCGCCATATCTTTATCGCCGGTGGAGATCACTGCATCCCGACCCGCCTGCGTGGCACGGTGCGCTAACGTACCTATCACGTCATCCGCCTCCACGCCGTCAATGCATAAAAGTGGCAAGCCAAGCGCCTTTACGCAGGCATGCAGTAGGGCGACCTGGCTGCGTAAATCATCCGGCATCGGTGGGCGATGCGCCTTGTAGTCTTCAAAGAGCTCATCACGGAAGGTTTTGCCCGGCGCATCAAACACCACCGCCATTGGGCTTTGCGGATAATCCTTTATGAGCCGTTTGAGCATGTTCAGCACGCCCTTAACGGCTCCCGTCGGTTGGCCATTAGAGGTTGTTAACGGCGGCAGCGCGTGGAAGGCACGATACAAGTACGAGGAACCATCGACGAGCACGATCGGGGCACGGGCCATAACCAATATCCATTGCAAAAAAAGTATAGGGTCATGATACGCGCTAAGCGCCAGCGGCTGAAATAAACTGGCGGATACAAATACGCTTAAGCGCTTAACAACGCTGCCAACTCAGCCAGCAAGCCGCTACAATAATCAGCTTAGCAACCTGGGCGAGACTTTCATGGCTGTATTCACCCCGCTTAGCGACGCACAGGTCGCTACGTTTTTAGACAACTTTGATGTTGGTGGCTTTGTATCTCTGCAAGGAGTCGCGGGCGGCACCGAAAATTCAACGTTTTTTGTTACCACGCAGCGCCGAGAACTGGTGCTCACCCTGTTTGAACAAGGTGAACATGAAGAGCTGCCGTTCTTCGTCGACCTGCTGGACTACCTGGATGAACACCGTTTGCCAGTGCCAGGCCCGGTTCATGACCGCGATGGCATTGCACTGCACAGCCTGGCGGATAAACCGGCCCTGCTATTTCCGCGTATGCCGGGCCGTCATCCCGTCGCCCCCAACCTGGCGCAGTGCCGGGCGCTTGGGGACACGCTGGGGCGTTTGCATGTGATCTCACAGCACTTCTCCGGCCATCGCCCGAACCCCCGCGACTTGCACTGGCTACAGGCCATGCACCATAAAGTATTGGCGTACTTAAGCCCTGATGATCAGGCATTAATGAAAAACGAAGTCGAGGATTTTGAAAGCGCCTTCAGTCAGTACGCCAAGCTGCCCCAAGGGGCTATCCATGGTGACCTGTTTCGCGACAACACGCTGTTCGATGGCGATCAGCTTGGCGGCATCATTGATTTTTATAATGGCTGCACTGGTGACCTACTGTTTGATCTCGCCATCGTGATTAACGACTGGGCATCAAATGAAGACGGCACGCTCAATGCAGAGCGCTATAATGCCTTGCTGGGGGCTTACCTGGCACGCCGACCACTCACCCACGAGGAGCGTGACGTATGGCCGATAATGCTGCGCATGACGGCGCTACGCTATTGGTTATCGCGCCTGCTGGTCGTCTACGTTGACCCACCGGCTCACGATTTAACACCTCACGACCCCGAGCGTTTTCATACCATCTTAAACGCGCGCATTGCGTATGGCGCCTTACCTCTTCCTGAGGCTGACTTATGAGTGCAACGCAAAGTGGGTCAGCACTAAGTGCTCGCCGCACATGGAATATCGACCAATGGGGCAGCGGCTACTTTGATGTAGACGACCACGGCCAAGCGCTGGTGCGCCCCTTGGGCAGCGACGCCGAAGGCCCTACCCTGCCCCTGCGTGAGCTGGTTACTCAGTTGCAGGAGGCGGGCCTACGCTTGCCTGTTCTGGTGCGCTTTAGCGATATTCTGCACGACCGGGTTGAACAGCTGTGCGGCGCCTTTGATGCTGCCATGAGTGATATTGACTACCAGGGCGGCTACACGGCGGTTTACCCCATCAAGGTCAACCAACAGCGCCGCGTGGTCGAGGAAATTCTGGCGACTTCCGAGCGCGGTAATGGCCGAGTAGGCCTGGAAGCAGGCAGCAAGCCCGAGCTTCTTGCCGTGCTTGCTCTCTCGGGCGGCGGGTCATCGCTAATCGTGTGTAACGGCTACAAGGACCGTGAGTACGTGCGCCTTGCCCTGCTGGGTGAGAAGCTTGGCCACCGTGTTTACCTGGTCGTGGAAAAGCTCTCCGAGCTTGCGATGATCATGGAAGAGGCCCGGGAGCTGGGTGTTACACCGCGTATTGGCCTGCGTGCGCGCCTGGCCTCAGTGGGGAAAGGCAAGTGGCAAAATACCGGCGGCGAAAAGTCCAAGTTCGGCCTAACTGCCAGCCAAATTCTGGAAGTGGTGGAAACGCTGCGCGCCCAGGACGCCTTGGCAAGCCTGCAACTGGTGCATTTCCACTTGGGCTCGCAGATCGCCAATATTCGCGACATTCAGCGCGGTCTGCGTGAGTGCGCCCGTTTTTATGAAAACCTCATCACTCTGGGTGCGCCCATTGATACGGTCGATGTGGGCGGCGGCCTGGGCATTGACTATGAAGGCACTCGCTCGCGCAGTTACTGCTCTGCCAACTACTCGATGCGCGAATATGCCCGTAACGTAGTGAGCGCCTTTGCTCAGCTGTGCGAAGAGTCCCATTTACCTCAGCCCCATTTAATCAGCGAATCGGGCCGAGCATTGACGGCCCACCACGCGGTGCTTATTACCAACGTGATTGGCGAAGAGCGCATTGATGATACGCCGCCCGAGAAGGCGCCTCAGGACGATATACAGGTTGATGCCCTGTGGCGCGTGTTCGACCAGCTTGCCACGCCTCAGGAGCCGCGCATGCTGGTCGAGGCCTGGCATGACCTCTTGCAGGCAGTAAGCGAGTTACAGGACAGATTTGTGCTGGGCCTGAGCGATATCAATGCCCGTGCCGAAGGCGAGCGCCTGTATTTGGCCGCCTGTGCGCGTTTGCGCAGTCAATTGGATACTCGTAATCGGGCACACCGCGAAATTATGGACGAGCTGGCCGAGAAGCTGGCTGACAAGCTGTTTGTTAACTTTTCGCTGTTCCAGTCGGTGCCTGATGTGTGGGGCATTGAGCAGATTTTCCCGGTGCTGCCATTAAGCGGGTTGAATCAACCCCCAACACGCCGTGCTGTCATTCAGGATATTACCTGCGATTCAGACGGACGTATCGACAGCTACGTTGATGGACAAGGTGTAGAAAGCACCCTGCCCCTTCCCGAATGGCCCTCGGAAGATGAGCGCTGGCTAGGCTTTTTCCTGGTGGGGGCGTATCAAGAAATTCTGGGTGACTTGCATAACCTGTTCGGCGATACCGACTCGGTTGACGCCGCATTAAACGAGCACGGCGAGTGGGTGCTTTCCAATCCGCTGGCGGGTGATACCGTTGCCGATGTACTGGCCTACGTCAACTTTGACACCAAGGAACTTATGCAAAAGCTGACCGAGCAGATCGTCAATAGCGATTTCTCAGAGCAAGAGCAGGAAAGCTTTGCGGCAAGCCTGCACGAAGGACTGGAAGGCTATACGTATTTAGAGTAACGCTATCGCCTTACTTTTTTGCCTTACTTTTCAGCACCAATAGAAAGCGTCCCCCCTGGACGACCAAGGGGCGCTTTCACTATGCAACGCTGGCTTATTCAGTAACAGTGGTTGTCACTTCCAGACCGCCGGTCAGCGTTAAGCGCAGTGATGTGCCTCGAGTTAACTCACCGACACCGGCGGGGGTGCCAGTTAAAATGACATCGCCCGGCTCAAGCGTGAAATGACGGCTCATTTCCGCGACCAGCGAGGGAATCGCAAAGATCATATCCGAACCTTCCCCATGCTGGCGCGCTTCACCATCAACCTCCAGCGTAAAGGCCAGCGCATTCCAGTTGGGTACTCGGCTTAGCGGCAGGAATCTGGATAGCGGGCAAGACCCATCAAAACCCTTGGCAATCTCCCACGGGTGGCCCTTCTCTTTCAGCTTCGTTTGTACATCGCGTAGTGTTAAATCGAGCGCTAAACCAATACCCACAATCGCACGTTCCGCTTCATCCGGCGTCGCGTGGGTGAGGGTTTCCCCAACTAACAGGGCCAGTTCGGTTTCGTAGTGTACATCGCCTTGAGAAAAAGGCGGGCTCAGCGGCTGCTCTATATCCACGACACTCGTCGCAGGCTTAATAAATAACAGCGGCTCGCTGGGAACGGGATTATCCAGCTCTTTCGCGTGATCAGCATAGTTGCGGCCAACACATACGACTTTGCCCAATGCATGGGGAAATGCCTGACCGTCAGTAAATTGTGGAACAAGACGCATGGCGGGTACTCTCCTTCTCATTATACGTGCCGCGTTCTTAACAACAGACGCAACAGTTTACCCTACCTATGTGCATGTTCCACAACCTAATACGAGGTTATCGTTCATCCTCCCAATCACTTATCGACTCGCCACTCTTGGCCTGGGTCATGGGCCAGAAAGTCCGGACGCTGCTGCGGGGCCGCATACGGCTCGCGGCAGCGATTATCGGGGCGGTTAAAGACGAAGAACACGTTACTGCGCGGGTCCGGCGACAAGTTAGCGTTTGAGGCATGCAGTGTATTGCAATCAAACAGCAATAGCCCACCGGCCTTACCTTTCGGCGCTTCAATACCGTGCTCGGCAACCAGTTCAGTGAGAGCCTCTGGGCTTGGCACGCCCACTTCCTGCGCTTTCAACGAACGCTTATGGTTATCCATTGGCGTCTCCCCCATGCAGGGCACAAACTTCTTGTGCGAGCCAGGAATCAGCATCAGCGGGCCATTAAATTCGTGATTATCGGTCAGGATCAAGGACGCACTCACTGCATGCATGCCAGGCATACCATCCTCAGCGTGCCAGGTCTCAAAATCCGAGTGCCAGTTAAAGCCCTTACCAGCGAACCCCGGCTTGTAGTTAATGCGTGACTGATGCACATAAGGATCATCACCAATCACCTGCCGAGCGGCACCTGCCACGCGCTCATCTCTGGCCAGTGCGCCCAAGCGTTCGGAAAGGTGGTGTACCGCAAACAGTGAACGAATTTCGTTACTTTCAGGCTCAGTAATACTGAAGTCTTTATCGCGGTAAGCATCCGTACTCATAAGTGCCTGCATCTCAGCACGTAGCTCATCAAGCTCACTACCGCTAATCAGATTCGGGATAAACAAAAAGCCTTTACGTTCAAATTCATCCAGTTGAGGTTCGCTTAAAGGCCCTGACAGGTGACGCCCTTTTACAACGGCGTCCTGACGCGCCTGCCAAAGTGCTTGAGGAGGCTGTGCCAAGCGCGATGGATAGGGGTCATAAAATTTCGCATGTTGCGAAGAGGGCGAATCCGCTAACTCGCTGTAATGCTTATGGGCGGTCACATTATGAAAAGATAGATTGCTGACTGTCATCTAATCCACTCCTTGTATGATTAAATTTCAGATCAATGTCATTGCCATAACAAGGTAGCTAACTTATACGTCTCTGCAAGGCATAACACAGCCTTTATAACGTGGATTAAACCAACATCGCTTAAGCGACTTTTAACGTCTCAACCTTCTTAATGGGTTAAAATTTCATCAAACTCGTCAATTACTTACAACACCCAACCAAAGTTGACTAAAAACGCCAACCCTAAAGATAACAAACGTTGAGCTTTCACGAATTATAAAAAAGATCGCTTATTGCTCTATTAAAAGCCGTCTTTCGCTATTAAATGTCTGACCTGCTTTCATACTTGGACTGTGGCGATGGAAAACATCCTTGCCACCACATTGACGCTTTAAGGGATTATTAGCACTGACTTTAAAACACTTTACCAACTCAAATCAGCCATGCGGTTTCATGCTATCCAAGCCATGCCAACAGCCCTCTCCAGTGGAGAGGGCTTTAGAAAGTGGCAATTTCATTCTCAACGACCAACATTCAAACCAAAAAACAACTACGACAACAGCTCAACAAAACCAACCAAAAGAAAATACGACTCACTGATCATTTATCGTAACTCTTTCATTAAAAACCCGTAATATATAGCTACTCAAATACGGATACAGCGCTACTCTATAAGAACATGACCATAAATAAACTCACTATCAAAACCTGTTGCTGCCGCCATTTCCTCCGGCTTAAGGAGCTTAATACTACTCCTCGTTTTACGTATAAACTTCTTTTGCTCCAGCGCGGTCATGCAGCGGCTAACATGGACACTAGTAATGCCTAATAGCTCGCCTACCACGTCCTGAGTAATAGGAAATGCGTAAATATTGGTCTTCAACAACCCTTTAAAGCAGAATCGCGTATAAATTTCTAATAAAAAATGGGCAACACGCTCTTCAGAACGGTGGTGCGTACAGCTTCTTAATCGTTCAATCGTAATATTGTCATTGACCATGATATAGGACATTACCGCTTTTCTAACGTCCATATCGGTTTTAAAAAGTTTATGTATATCTTCGATCGATATTTTTTCAAACTTACAGTTAGTAAGCGCTAGTATAGTAATATCGTGGTTGTCAAAAAAGCTTTCTCGAACACCGATGATATCGCCAGGCATAAATACATTACATATATCCTGGCCTCGCTTATCGGTGGTATGACAAAGGCTCGCCCATCCTTCTTTTACTAGAAACATATCGGCCCGACCATCACATAATGAGAGCATCTTTTGATTTCTCTTTAATTCGACCGGTTTTTTGCGCGTTGACCGCAAGCTTTCTAAAGAGTCGCTGCCCAAATCTCCATACAACCCCAGAACACTCTCTAGTGTTATATCAAAACTCAAGGCATCGAAATCATCAGTGCCACCATTAAAGCTAAAGCTTTTTTTGTCCATAATATCGTAATTTCCTGCCATTACCTTATCCATTTCTACACTCCTTTGTAGTTAGACGTAAGCTATACATGATAGCCAAAAGGTAAAAAGTTTATATAACTAAAATAGGTAAGAGGCAAAAAAATATAGTCAACGAAAAAAAGATAAACAAGGATTATTTATTTGCCCCACTTGGATAAAGGATGCTACTAAACTATTAAGCGATAAAAATTAACAATTGTTAACTTTTTTATATTAATTTGTATCATCAATCATCGATTTACGTTTTTCAGGTAACACAGGTTTGAAAAAAAGCGTTACGTTTACAAACAAAATGAAACTTACCGGGTCATAAACAAAGGTCAGCTAACAATAAGACAACTTATAAGCAAGTTAACTAATAAAGTCAGAGATTGATCTTTAATAAATTACATATATCAAGGATAAACGCTACCAGCTGTCTTACGCTAATGATGCGGCATTAGGAGAACAACCTTATTCACGGAGAGAATAATGATGAAACGTAATATTTTTGTAATTGCTCTAGAAGATAAGCAGCGTCATGCGATGGAGACCTTGCGTGAGGCAAAAGCATTAAATATTCATGAACTGCTGAGTGTGGATACCGCGGTTGAGGCTGAAGAGCTATCGTTTAATCAGCTTTTTGAAGAAATCAAGGCGAAACTAGACAGCTTCTCAGGATCAATAGATGGCATTATCGCGCAGTGGGATTTCCCCACCAGCGTACTCGTTCCTCTCCTCTGCCAGCATTATGACCTTCCTTCTCCTTCTATCAAGAGCGTTTTAACGTGTGAACATAAGCTCTGGAGCCGCCTGGTGCAGCAAAAGGTGATTCCTGATGTGGTGCCTGCCTTCTGTGGTGTCGATCCTTTCAAAGATAATCCGATTGACCAGGTAACCCTCGACTTTCCCTTTTGGATAAAACCGGTAAAGGCCTTCTCTTCTCACTTGGGATTTAGGGTGGAGAATCAGGCGCAGTTTGACCATGCGATTGAAGAAATACGCATGGGTATTCGTCAATTGGGCGACCCTTTTAACGAAGCGCTTGCGTATGCTGACCTGCCCGAGGAGATTCAAGCGCTGGATGGTAACTCCTGCATTGTTGAAGAGATCGTCAAGGGTGTACAAGCCGCGCCTGAAGGTACGGTTTTTAAGGGCGAGTTCAACGTGCACGGTATTATCTCCCAACCTAAATCGGATGGGTCACAAACACTTTTTGACCGCTTGGAGTATCCAAGCAACCTGCCTGAACATGTTCACCACAAAATGGTAGAAACGGCCAAAATGTTTCTTACCCATATTGGCTACGATAATGGCTGTTTTAACGCTGAATTTATGTGGGACGAGGCGACTGACAATCTTTGGCTGATTGAAGTTAATACACGTATTTCTCAGTCACATAGCGAGATATTTGTCCTGGTTGACGGCATGTCCAACCATGAAGTAGCTATCGATATTGCCTTAGGGCAACGTCCTTCACTATTAAACCGCCAAGGCGTGGCGCCTGTGGCGGCAAAATGCTTTATTCCCTACGCCCATGAGGATGGCATCGTGACGCGGGTGCCTAGTCAGGAAAATATACAGGCGCTTCAACAACGCTTACCGCACACCGATGTCTGCCTTGATGTTGCTCCAGGCCAACGCCTTGGCGATTTACTGCATCAGGACAGCTTTTGTTATCGACTAGGCACGCTTTACATCACCGGCAATAACCACGAGGAGATCGAAGAAAACTATAAATTTTGTTTGGATTTTTTAGATTTTGAGATCGAAAAAGTGGATCTTTAAAAGGAGGTAGCATGGAAGTTATCAATGACTTTCCTTATAACGTCCGCGAGATAGAAAACGTCTTTATTCCTATGCGTGATGGCAAGCAGTTGGCCGCGCGTATCTGGCTCCCCGAGGCAAGCCTGGCGTCGCCTCTTCCCGCGATTATGGAGTACATCCCTTACCGCAAGCGCGATATTACGCGAGGCCGCGATGCCTCCAACCACCCTTACCTTGCTGGTCATGGCTATGTGTGTGTTCGTGTGGATATGCGCGGTAGCGGTGACTCTGATGGTGTATTAACGGATGAGTACACCCAGCAAGAGCAGCTTGATGCGGTGGATGCGATCGAGTGGATTGCCCACCAGGCCTGGTGCGACGGTAATGTCGGCATGATGGGTATTTCCTGGGGCGGCTTTAATAGCCTGCAAGTCGCTGCTAAACAGCCGCCTGCTCTTAAAGCCATTATTAGCCTCTGTTCAAGCGACGACCTGTATGCCGACAATATGCACTACATGGGTGGCTGCCTACTGGGAGACAATTTGTCGGAAGCGACCGTAATGCTAGCGTTTAACGCCCTGCCCCCGGATCCTTTGATAGTGGGCGACCGCTGGCGGGACATGTGGCATGAACGCATGGAAGACAGCGGCCTTTGGATAGACAAGTGGCTTCGCCATCAGCGCAGGGATGCGTACTGGACCACCAGCTCAGTGTGTGAAAATTATGATGCTATTCGGTGTCCGGTTTATGCGATTGGTGGTTGGGCCGATGGTTTTACCAATACCGTCTTCAGATTAATGGAGCATCTTGATGTTCCACGTAAAGGTTTAATTGGCCCCTGGGGTCATAAGTACCCTCACCAGGGGATACCCGGGCCCGCCATTGGTTTTTTACAAGAAGCACTGCGCTGGTGGGATTATTGGCTGAAAGGTGATGATAACGGCATCATGGATGAACCCATGCTGCGTGCCTGGGAGCAGGATAGCGTACCACCTGACAACGCTTACGAAGACAGGCCCGGCCGCTGGTTAACAGAGTCCGAGTGGCCATCAAGTAATTTGCAAGAGCAGTGTTTTGTCTTGTCGCCTTACCGGCTTACTCCCCAAACCTGCTCAGTTGGTACGTCTGAACCTAACGTTGAGCCTGTCACGATGGGGCTACAGTCGCCGTTAAGCGTTGGCTTGTCAGCCGGCAAATGGTGCTCCTACGCCGCAACACCTGACTTACCCGGCGACCAGCGCGAAGAAGACGGCGGCTCCCTTATTTTTAGTACAGATGCATTAACCGAGTCGTTAAATATCTTTGGCACGCCTTCTTTAGAGTTGGAAGTTTCCAGTAATCAGCCACAGGCCATGCTGGCTGTCAGGCTTTCTGATGTGGCGCCGGATGGGAAAGCAACTCGCGTCACTTATGGCCTGTTAAACCTTACCCACCGTGATAGCAATGCAGAGCCAACGCCGCTTGAACCGCATCGCACCTACCGGGTGACGATAGAGATGAACGGTATTGCCCAGAAATTCCCCGCAGGACACCAATTACGGCTTTCTATTTCAACCTCTTACTGGCCCCTTGCCTGGCTCCCTCCCAAGCCTGCCCAAGTGGATATGACCTTTAACCAGTGCGTGCTTAAACTACCGGTGCGTACCACAGACCATCATGGGGATGGCTTAACGCATTTTGGAGCGCCCCAGTCGGCACCGCCTCTTGAGATCACTCACTTGGCACCCAGCAGGCATAATTGGTTGCTGCATCAAGATCTGGCGGCCAAGGGCTCAACGCTGGAAGTCATCAATGACCAAGGCTGCTTTCGCATTAACGATATCGGTACCGAGATTCATCGGTGCGCCCGCGAATATTACACCACGGTAGGCAATGATTTTACGTCAGCACGTGGCGAGACGATGACGGAAAGCTCGTTTCAGCGGGATGACTGGCATACAGAAGTGTATACCCGGACCGTGCTGAGCTGCACTGAAACGGACTTTATTATTCATGCCCAGATGGATGCTTATGAAGGGCAGTATCGGGTATTTTCCAAAAACTGGGAGTCTACAATTCCACGCGACCTGCTGTAGAAAAGTTGGCATGGAAAGAAGGCGGGGATTAACAAACCACCTTCCCCAACCGAGCAAAGCCGCCTACATGCATTAGGCGGCTTTTTTTGTGCATTCAAAAGTAGCAGGTTAAACGAATTTCGATAGGTAGCGCTTAACGTTTAGCGCGCTGGCCATCATCATCAGCACGCTGCAAAAATTGTGTGGTCGTAGACTCCAGATGATCGCCAGCCAATCCGCCATGGCAATCTCTTCCTGAAGGATCTCTTTGCATACTTGAGCGACGCCCGCATGGCCCGCGCTTTCCGCAGCCTGAATCAAAGCTTTATAGTTGGCGATTTCAAAGTGCTCAAAAGCGTAACAGGCGATACTTCCTTTCATGACTTCATCGCCCATCATCATGCCGCCAAGCGCTTGACCAAAGGCGGTTATCTTACCGCCCAGATCCTTGAGAGCTGAGGTATCAATATCCAAACCAGCCATGGCCTGCTCCAAGCGATCCGACTGATGGCGGGTCTCATTTAAGTGCTGCTCAATACGCGCCTTAAGCTCAGGGTAATCAACTAACCGTTCTGCCTGCTTTTCCAGCATTTCCTCAGCTTGCTTTTCCATAGCATGCGCATCACGTAACCAGTTTTCCAAATACTGGGTTTCCAGAGACAGGGTTTCCATCGTGCTGACTCCTTTTAAATAACTGAGTTATGTATAACGACTTATTTTGACGGATCAATCTGCTCTTTCTGAGCGCCCGATTTCTCCTTTGCCATGCCGAGCGTAGGCGCCTGGCCTTCCGGCTCTGGCTGTTGGCGTGCCGTGAATTCGCTACGACCGTCAAATGAGGGGCCTTCCGCCCAGCGGCCTTTCGGCGCATCTTTATCCAGCAAGGTATTGAGGTAGTAGTACGAATGCTGCATGGCTTCGTGATCTTCAGGGGTAGCGTTCGGTATCGGAAGGTGTGCTCCAAGTCCGCCTAACTCTTCAATGACGGCTAACCACTGCTGCTGATGGTAGGTATCACGCGCAATCAGAAAAGAGAGGAAGTCTTTCATGCCATGGTCGTCCGTCCAATTATAAAGACGCGATGCCAATACTCGACCACTTGCCTCCGCGGTCACGTTAGCGAGCATATCTGCCGCCACATTACCCGTGGCATAGATGTGGCTCATATCGAATGGCACGCCATTAGCATTGACCGGCATGGCAGAAAGCCCAGATGACAACAGGTGGCGTGGGTTCGCTCCGCCTAGAATGGCATTCATGACGGGATCTTCTGCGGTAGCCTCCTGGTAAGAGACGGGCGCACCTTCCAGGTTAAGCGCAACCGCATGACCAAGCATTTCGATATGCGCAAGCTCTTCTGTAGCCGTCGACATAAGAAGATCGCGAATGCGATCATCGCCCCGCGCTCCCATTGCCTGGAAGAAATATTGCATTGCTACCCGGATTTCCCCTTCTACACCGCCGATAGCCTGTTGGAGCAACATGGCAAATTCAGGATTAGGTTTATCGACTTTAACCGGATATTGCAGCTTTGCAGAGTGGTGGAACATAGTACAGCCTCCTGGATTAACTGCCAGGAAGAAAACTTCCTGGCAGCAGACTTAAACGTTACGCAGTACCAACCTCATTACTAACGGTTCCTTCTAAACAAAGCGCTTCCTTGCAAGCCCATCAAATGAAATATCTGATCGCGTTTAGTTAAGTATTGAAGGCCTCTGCACACTCCCCTTAAGCAGCAACTTGCTTAGATGCTATTACTGACATATTTACAAGGGGCAACGTTTAAGCTAAGTGGTTATGTAAAACCTAATCGACCTGACCGGCCACCATCAGGAATTACCACCGTGGCTGTTCTCTCCACCTTTCTTACCGGCTTCGGAAGCTCGCTCCGGATCATTAGCGAAGTTACCTCCGCTCTTTTGGCCACCTTTATGGCCGATATCTTCATAAAATTCTTTACCATGTGTTTTTGAGGTGGCTTCACCACCTCTCTGTCCTGCCTGTTCGCGACTCATTCCATTATCTTTGCGATCATTAGCCATGATTCATCTCCTTTTCATGCTTTCGGCAAAAACATATCAATCATTAACTCGATTAACCAATCGAGTAATTTGAGCGTAGCTAACCCCAAAGCCATTTCAAGAGATACGACAGATAATGGAAATCTTTAACCTTTGTCACCACGTTGTTTTGTTGTTATTAAAATACAGCACTAAGATAAAACAACACGGGATTAACAACGCTTGCTTCTACCGTAAGCAGAGACATAAAGAGAACATATCCCCTTACTATTTAACTTACGTAATTTTTCCGTATAACTATTTTTTAGATCAAGCTGGAAGTAATAGAGTGAAAGCGATGGTTAAAACAATCTTCTTGCATACTCACGAGAATTAGTTGGGCCATGGTGCCTCCTGCTCCTGTTTTTGCAACTGCGGGTCGCCAAGGTGAGAAAAATGAATACCGGCGCTGCCCAAGCCAGAAATAGTGATCAAGCCGTCATCATAATGACTATTTTTTATTTATCGAAACCCAGCGTAACGATTACAAGCCATTGAAAAAAACACTATACAGGTTTAATGCAAGAGAATGCTTACAAAAATATCAGCGATAGACTACATCATTCCCTACTAAAGCCGTTAGAATCGTACCTGCTACGGATCGCAGTAGCTCACTTGAGTCGCGCCAGCCCATGGAAGGGTTTCGGAAAGCAATATGCGAAAGGATCAAGGACGCGCGAAAGGCCACGGACGGCCTCATCATCCATGTTAGATAACCTCTGCTACATCGTTTTATCCCGCCATTTTCAGCACCAACCTTACTCATATTTTTACCAGTTCTCATCGCGCAAACTAATAGACGTTATGCCTGCCTTTATCGTTACTTCTTTATGTTTATTTTTATAGCACGCACAAAAAAGCCGCCCTTTCGGACGGCTTAATCTAATTCTCTAATGTGTTGCTTTTAACCATCTTCTGATGGTGCCGACACCAGGAGTCGAACCCGGGACCTACTGATTACAAGTCAGTTGCTCTACCAACTGAGCTATGTCGGCGCTTCACATTTTCTTGAGAAAATGATTGCTTTGCTGTTAGGCTCTACAATCAACAAGAAATCTTGTTGGCAATGGCTGGGGTACCAGGATTCGAACCTGGGAATGCCGCTACCAAAAAGCGGTGCCTTACCACTTGGCGATACCCCAACGTTTGGTGGCCAGAGACGGAATCGAACCGCCGACACGGGGATTTTCAATCCCCTGCTCTACCAACTGAGCTATCTGGCCGCTGCCAACGGTGCGTATTAAACTAAAAACTCAGCTTTTCGTCAACACCTTTGTGAAACTTTCTTTTCTAACCGTCGCTTAGGATAACTCTACGACTAACGGCGCAGGGCTGAAACGCCCGTAATTCGTGGGGCTTCCGCCTGCTTGAGCCGTTGATTAAGCCTGGGTAGGCGGCACATAGCCCTCGGCCTGATCGGTGGTTTCGTTATTCAGAAAGCGTTGCATTTGATCCATCAGGTAGGCGCGTGCTTCCGGGTCGAGCATATTCAGGTGCTTTTCGTTGATTAAACGGGTCTGCAGCGCCTGCCACTCTTCCCACGCCTGCTTGGATACAGTGGTTTGGATTTCCTGGCCCTGCTTGCCGGGTAGCGGCGGGAACGGAAGCGCTGGCAGCTCTTTTTGATACTTACGACAAAAAACCGTATTACTCATTGATAACTCCTTGGTGAACAGTAACGCCGAAGGCCTTATACACGCCCGGGCGCTAAGTTAAGGGTAAAAGATGCCAGTTGACCCAGCAGCGCTTTGACAGGTGCCGCCAAGCCAAGCTCCCGGGGGTGGTTAACATCAAACCACACCCCATGCTCTCTTACCTCACTCAGCCTATCGCAGGAAACCGGCTGAGGGGTAATCTCAAGACGAAAATGGCTAAAGGTATGCTGAAAGCCTGGCATGGCCGTCTCACGTTTAGGCGATACGACGTGTTGTTCAAGCCAGTCGTTCAGTTCTCTGTGCGTGTCGAATTGCGGCAAGCTCCATAGCCCGCCCCACAAACCGCTAGGCGGGCGTTGCTCCAACCAGACGCGCCCTTGGGAATCGCGTAGCAGGAGCATAATCGTACAGCGAGTGGGCAACGCTTTCTTGGGTTTGGATTCAGGATAGCGCTGTGGCTCACCCTGAGCGTACGCCAGGCATACATCATTAAACGGGCAGCATGTGCAGTCAGGCTTACTGCGCTTACATAAGGTGGCACCAAAATCCATCATCGCCTGCGTGAAATCCGCTAAGCGTGTGGACGGCGTGTAGTAGTCGGCCAACGCCCACAACGTTCGTTCGACAGCAGGCTTACCGGGCCAGCCAGGGATAGCGTGTAATCGCGTTAGCGAGCGTTTTACGTTGCCATCTAAAATGGCGGCTCGGTTGCCGGTACTCTGGGCGATAATTGCGCCTGCCGTTGATCGCCCAATGCCAGGCAAAGCGACTAGCGCATCGACACTTTCAGTGGGCAGTTCGCCGTTGTGCGCCTCCAGCGCCAGTTGAGCGGCCTTATGCAGGTTGCGCGCCCGGGCGTAATAACCAAGCCCGGTCCATAAGTGCAACACCTCATCCTGAGGAGCGAGAGCGAGCGACTCAAGCGTTGGGAAGCGAGCCATAAAGCGCTCAAAGTAAGGGATCACTGTCGCCACTTGGGTCTGCTGAAGCATAATTTCCGAAACCCACACTCGGTAAGCGCTACGGGGCGACTGCCAAGGCAAGTCGTGCCGACCATACTGGTCAAACCAGGTAAGCAGGCGGCGATAAAACTCGCTTGCTTCAAGCCTTGGGGTTGGCATGTCAGCCATTGGGACTCCTTCGCTAGCGTGTTCGTAACGTCTTTGGCTGAATGAGCCAATCAGCGTATACCAATAAAAAAGCGCCGGCATTTAGCCGGCGCAGACTGACTTATAGGAATGCTCAGTTGAAGAGGCGGCGAATACCTTCGCGAAGGTTTTGGCCGGCGCCTTCACCCAAGCGCTCATCCAACTGATCCAACGAACCGCCTACGCGCTCCTCAAGCTCCGTAGTCACACGGTTTCCAGCTTCGTTACGCAACAGGTTAACCACGGCGGTCTGAAAAGCGTCTCGATCAATGCGGCACCATTCGCTGGTTGCATCGCCAATGTGGCCCTCACAGCGAACGGGCAGCGGCAACTGCTCCAGGCGAGGGTTCACTTCACAGGCAGCATCGGCGGTATTCGCTAACCGTGCATCTGCACGCGTATCAAAGTTCAGGCTGTTGAAATTCAGCTCGCCCTTTCCGTTAACTTCGATCCCCGGCAGAGTGATGTTCAGGTTGTCACTGCTCATGACGCCATTACGTATCTGGAACGTCGCATCAAAACGCTCGAAGCGCGTATCGTTATGCCAGTCGCGGACGGCTCCTTCGCCTTCTACCTGGGCTGCCAGCTCACACATCTGCTGAGAAATATTAATATCTAAAATCGCACCTTCATTAAGGCGCCCATCCAACTGTCCATTCAGGTTGCTGACCAACGCTTCACGGGTATTGCCACGGGACGTTAGCTCGCCATCCAGATGCAAGCGTCCTCTCAGCGGAGAAGGCTCGTCCTCATCACTGAGTGCTTCAATCAACGATGCCATTTGCACATTATTAATGGTCGGGGCCAGCGCCCACTCCATTACCCGCTCGCGGGCATCCAACTGGCCTGAAGCACTAAGTTCTCCGCCATAAAAGCGCGCGTCAAAGGCGGTCAGTTGCTGAAGGCCTTCCTCACCTTGTAGCTGCAAGCGCGTGTCATTAAAGGTAAGACCTCCCAGCAGAAGTGTATCGACACGTAGGTCGCCCTCCATTGACAACTCACTGAGCCATGCTTGCGGCAGCAACGTCTCTGCACTCTGGGCAAACGCCCTGCGCAATAAGCCTAAACTTGCCTGCTGAGACGTTGCGGGACCTGGAAGATAATGATCAACATTCAGGTTATCGCCTTCCAAATCAAACGTTAACTGCGACCCATCCAGCGCGGCAGCAACTTGCCCTGTAAAGGTGCTGTCATCGACAACCAGCGATAGCCGAGGTAGCGATACGTGCTGCTCATCCCCTTCAATGGGGCTGGTCATGGCGATATCGCTAAGCGCTGCCTCGCTAGTGGTATTCAATTCAACGCCTGTACGAGTCAACCACGGACGCAGCGTAAAAGGCGCGGCGGTCATCTGGCCACGATATTGAGGTGCATCAAACATCTGCTCGACATTCAGGTGGCCACTCACGCGCAGACCATCAGGCCCGGTCAGCTGTAGCTCCTTTAGCTGTGCGGTTTGCGCCTGCCAGTTACTTTCCAAACCAAAGGCTAGCGCCAACGCTAAACTGCCCTGCCATTTTTCAGGGTCCTGCAGGCCTGCTTCTAGTACGCCTTCGGTAATACTTAACTGCTTCTCTTCCATACGTGCGACGATTTCAGCCGCCCTTAAACCAAGCCGCTGGGGCTCACTGTCTGGGTGCAAACGTGTGTTTGTACTTAAACGGGTATTTTCCAGTACCACGCTGTCTCCTGCGAGCTTAAGGCGCATGCGTGTTTCAAGGTCAATATCAGTGGTTAAATCCGGCGTGCGCTCCAGCACTTCAGCATCCAAACGATTATGTTTGGTTAGCGTAAACATGGCTTTTAAAGGGAAAGGACTTACCGGATTGACGTTGCTGCCGGAAACATTCAGCGACTGCAGGCGCCACAGCGCTTGGCTTTGCGCATCGCGAAAACGAATATCGGCGTCTTTTACTTCAACACTGGCGATGTTCAATACAACGGAAAGATTGCCCGCATCGGCATTCGGCCCTGCACTTGCTGGCGCCAGCACAGTTTGTGCTTTTTCATCGCTACCTTCAGCCAAACGCTCGACCAACGGCTCCCAGTTGCCTTCACCTGCCTCGTCCCGCTCAAGGTTTAGGCGCATGCCGTCCAGCGTTAAGCCGTCAACTGCAATTTCGCCGCGCAATAATGGCGCAAAAGCGACGCTGACCTCGGCGCGCTGTATAGAAGCAAACGATGTATCTTCTTCCGATTGCTCGGGCAGCCAGGCACGCGCTTGCTCAACGCTTACCCCAATGCGTGGATAGAAAGACCATGTGATCGGCCCATCAAGCGCCAGGTGCAGCCCCGTATGCTCTTCCACAACGGACGTCAGGCGTGGCTTGAAATCTTCGGGGTCAAGAAAGGTGGTCACATAAACCACCGCCGCCACCCCTACAATGGCGAGAATGCCGACAGCAGCCAGCAAAATACGTAATAACTGTTTCATAACCCTTTCCCTTGTGGGTCTAACTCAACAAAATTGCTGGTAAGAGGTTGATCCGATGTGGGTCTTTCGGCACTGGTGCCAGGGCGATAGCCAAGCTTGGAGAGCAGCACCTGGTCGGCCAACGGTAGCGATGAGATGTCAATACGCAGTTTACGCCCCTCTTGCTTGGCCTGTTCACCCAGCAGCGCCATTAGCCGCGAGCCAACGCCGCGGCGGCGTGTGGTTTTGCGTACACAGAGCTCTGAAAGCCACCATGCCCGGTCTTGTCCTTCTTGAATAGCCACCGCCCCCAACAATCGATCATTAAAGTGCGCGCAGGCAAAAAAGTGCTTCGCTTTTAGATGTTGCTCTATAAAAGGCAGGACCGCTTGAGCAGGCACTCGCTCTTTCGGTGCATCCTCATAAATGCGCGTCAAATCGAGACGCACTTGTTCATCGTTCTCCCAACAGGCTTGGTCGACGCGCTCCAGTGTCACCGGCATGATGAACTCCTCTTCGCCAAAGCAGCAAAACTGCCATTTTTAATGCCTAAAAGGGCGGCTACATTGCGCGCATTGTAGCGGATGGGGGCGCCGATTCTCTATAATGTTCGCTTTGCCGCAGATATATGTCCTAATAACAGAGCGATGAAACAGTGCGACCCATCGCCTTCCCTTCAGAATGCGCTAGAGCGCAGGAGATGCAACATGGCAGCGCGTATTGCCACGGTTAGCCGTGATACCAATGAAACCCAGATCACCGTCAGCGTCAATCTGGATGGCGAAGGCCACCTTCGCTGCGAGACGGGCGTTCCCTTTCTGGATCATATGCTTGATCAGGTTGCACGCCACGGGATGATAGACCTTGATATCCTCGCCAAAGGCGATTTGCATATTGATGAACACCATACCGTTGAAGACCTGGGCATTACTCTAGGCCAGGCGTTTAATGAAGCGATTGGCGACAAGCGCGGCATTTATCGCTATGGCCATGCGTATGTGCCGCTGGATGAAGCACTCTCCCGCGTGGTGATCGACTTCTCTGGTCGGCCCGGCCTTTATATGGATGTCGAATTTACGCGCGCCACCATAGGCCGTCTTGATACCCAGCTGTTCTGGGAGTTTTTTCAAGGGTTCGTTAATCATGCGCGCGTCACGCTGCATATTGACAACATGAAAGGCTTTAACGCTCACCACCAAGCCGAAACAATTTTTAAAGCCTTTGGACGCGCCCTACGCATGGCGGTGGCAGAAGATCCACGCATGGCGGGGCAGATGCCTTCCACCAAAGGGAGCCTGTAATGGCGGGCTGTCGTACCTATATCAGTGCATATATCAGTACAGTAAACAGCTCAGGTAACCGTTCGTTCACTCGATCAAGGAGCGCTTCATGACTATTGCGGTAATCGACTACGGGATGGGTAATCTACATTCTGTCGCGAAGGCGCTTGAACATGTAACGCACGAGAACGTCATTATCACCCGTGATTCGCGGCGCATTTTAGGCGCCACCCGCCTGGTACTGCCAGGCCAGGGCGCTATTCGCGACTGTGTGAGTGAGCTTGAACGCACGGAGCTGCGTGGCTTGGTTGATGATGTGCTAACGCGTCAGGCGAAACCGTTGCTGGGCATTTGCGTGGGCCAGCAAATGTTAATGGAGCGAAGCGAAGAGAACGGCGGCGTCGACTGTCTGGGCTTCTTCAAGGGCAGCGTGGATCGCTTTCCAACCACGATGCGCGACGCACACGAACAGCGTTTAAAAGTGCCACATATGGGCTGGAACCTGGTGGAACAAAGCCATGACCATCCGCTATGGGCAGGCATTGATAACAACGAGCATTTCTACTTTGTGCACAGTTATTACGTGAATGCTGCCGACGATGCCCAGGTTTTTGGCACCACGCATTATGGCGATGTCAGTGCCCACGTGGCGATTGGCCGCGATGCCACCTTTGCCGTACAGTTCCACCCAGAAAAAAGCTCCCGAGCAGGCCTACGCTTACTCGAAAACTTTGTCACCTGGACACCCTAAGAGGTTTAGTTATGTTGGTAATTCCTGCGATTGATCTCAAAGACGGCCAGTGTGTGCGGTTGAAACAGGGGCGTATGGATGATGCAACCTCTTACGGCGATGACCCGGTCGCTATGGCCGCGCGCTGGGTAGAAGCTGGCGCACGACGCCTTCATCTGGTCGACTTGAACGGCGCGTTTGAAGGTAAGCCGGTCAATGGCGATGCCGTGACAGCCATCGCACGTGCCTACCCCAACCTGCCCATTCAAATTGGTGGCGGCATTCGTACTGCTGAAACCATTGAGCACTACCTGAATGCAGGCGTATCCTACGTGATTATCGGCACCAAGGCGGTTAAAGAGCCCGCGTTTGTGGGTGAAATGTGCCGTGCTTTCCCAGGTCGCGTGATTGTTGGCTTGGACGCTAAAGAGGGCTTCGTGGCCACCGACGGCTGGGCAGAAGTTTCAAGCGTTAAAGCCGTCGACCTGGCAAAACAGTTTGCTGATGACGGCGTCTCCAGCATCGTCTATACCGACATTGCCCGTGACGGCATGATGCAAGGCGTTAACGTTGAAGCAACGGCTCAGTTGGCTCGCGAAGGCGGCTTGCCGGTCATCGCCTCTGGGGGCGTGACCAACCTGGATGACATTAAAGCGCTATGCGATGTCGCCGATAGCGGTATTTTAGGCGCCATTACCGGTCGTGCCATTTACGAAGGCAGTCTGGATGTGGCTGAAGCACAACGTCTTAGCGACCAGCTAACAGGAGGCGGTGCGTGAGCTTATCCAAGCGTATAATCCCCTGCCTGGACGTTGATGCTGGGCGAGTGGTGAAAGGCGTCAACTTTGTCGGCATTCGTGACGCAGGCGACCCGGTCGAGATTGCTCAGCGCTATAACCAGCAGGGTGCCGATGAAATTACCTTTCTGGATATTACCGCTAGCCACGAAGGCCGCGATACTACTGTCGAAATGGTCGAACGCATCGCAGGGGAAGTGTTTATTCCGCTGACGGTGGGTGGCGGTATTCGCAGCTGTGACGATATTCGTACAATGCTGAATGCCGGCGCGGATAAAGTGTCGATCAACACCGCCGCCGTTACGAATCCTGAATTTGTTCGCGAAGCTGCGGAACGCTTTGGCAGCCAGTGCATCGTAGTGGCGATTGATGCCAAGCGCGTCTCCAATGAAGGCGAGCCGCCGCGCTGGGAGATTTTCACGCATGGCGGCCGCCGCCCAACCGGGCTTGATGCGGTGGAGTGGGCCAAAAAAATGGTCGAGTTTGGCGCGGGCGAGCTGCTGCTCACTAGCATGGACCGTGATGGCACCAAAATCGGCTTTGACCTTGGCGTGACCCACGCGATTTCAGAAGCCGTGAGCGTGCCAGTGATTGCATCTGGCGGCGTGGGCAATCTGGATCACCTGGTGGACGGCGTATTGAAAGGTGGTGCGGATGCGGTGCTGGCCGCCAGTATTTTCCACTTTGGAGAGCATACGATCCCTGAAGCAAAGCGCTATATGGCAGAACGCGGTATCGAGATGCGTCTGTAACATTTTTGTTGCCCAGTCCCTTTTTAGGAGTATTACATGCCCCGTTGTTTCCCATGGTTGGGAGGGCTAACTGGTTTATGGCTGAGTGCATCTGCCTCAGCCTTCACCTTACCGGACTGGCCTCCGACGCTTGAGCTGGACCATACGCTGGTGCAAACCAGCCTGTTAACCCGCCACTTTGATCCACAGCCGGATCATAACAACCAGCAGAATTTGATCGGCATTGAGTTACATAACCCGGACCGTTGGCTGGCAGGTACGGCGTGGTTTAAAAACTCGTATAATCAGCCCACCTGGTACGTTTATGCCGGGCGCGAATTCCCCCTTTGGCAGTTCAAAGAGATTAACGTCAGGGCCAAACTCACCGGTGGGCTCCTGCATGGCTATAAAGGTGAGTATCGGGACAAAATCCCTCTCAACCACCTTGAAACCGCACCCGCCCTGCTGCCCAGCATTGGGATGCAGTGGGGGCGCTTTGAGTCTGACCTCATCATTTTCGGCACCGCGGGCATGATGGTAACCGCAGGCCTGCGCTTTTAGGCAGGCCAAGCCTCACTCATCATCTTCCTCAAGGCTAAGGCCCAGATTACTGATACCGCCGTTACGCCCTAGCGTGCGTATTTCCTTAAGCGCGGCTTTGTTTAGCGGTTCACTGACCGCTTCCAAAACCGCGTCCTGAAAATCATTTTCGTCGGCCATTAACGGATGATCCCGAATCAGTAAAGCAAGCTTTTGGGCATCCTCTTCGCCTTCAGTAAGTTCGATAAAGGCACGTACCCCGGCACGTGACGTACGGCTCACATCCAGCACGGCTTCTGGCGAGTCGCCTTGCAGTGTGTCCAACAACGCCGACAGGGAAACCACCGCGTCCAGCGCACGACGCGCACCAAAGCTTTCATCATCAGCAGGCGGTTCGCACTCCGCCAACTTTTCCGCCTGACGCGCAAAATCAATGCTCGCGTTGGGCACGCTTAAGCGCTCCCAAACCAGGCTAATTACGGTACGCAGCGTGTGAATATCCCCTTGGCCAGTGGTCTGCTCGTACAGGGCGTAATTAGGCAGCAGGCGCTCACATAATGCAGCCATAAACGCTTGCTGAGCCGGTAGCGGAAGCAGTTGCAACTGCTGATAAAATCCTGGGGGCTTGGACGCCATACTGATTTCCTAACGCGTGATATTGGTGAAATGGGGGCAATACGTTATGGTCGAACTCGCGCTGTCATTAACACTGACAGCCTTTACTGTGTACGGCCGGCGAGGAGATTACCATGCATATTCATTTGCTACAGCACAGTGCTGATCATGCTCCCGCCCGCTTAACGGATTGGTTAAGCAGTATGGGACATAGTTACACCATTTTTCATCTTTATGCCGGCGAGTTAACGCCTCGTCCGGCAGAAAGCGATGCGTTAATCGTGCTGGATGGCCCTGAAACGTTTATAGATCAGCCGCCTGCCTGGTTTAAAGCCGAAAACAAATTGATTAACCGTTATCTTGATGGTCAAAAGCCCCTGATGGGCATTGGCCTAGGGGCCCTGTGGATCGCTCAGGCACTTGAGGCAATCATCGCTCCAGGTACGTATCCCGAAAGAGGTTGGCATACCGTATCGCTGGCTCCAGAAAGCCCGTTTGACTTACCCGAGCAGTTTGACGCCTTTATGTGGCACCGTTATGTATTTAGCTTGCCCGATAATGCATTGCCGTTGGGCGGCAGTGCGGCGGCACCGCTGCAAGGCTTTAGTTGGGACAGTGGCCGTGTCATCGGTTTGCTGTGCCTTTTTGAGGTAACACTTGCCAATGTGAAAAAGCGACTTGAGCATGCCGAGCCCACTACACCTACCTCTTCCGCGGCAGACCGCTTTCGCCAGGAAAGTAGCCAGATCCTTGAAGACGCAACGCGCTTTCATCGGCTGGCACCGCTGCTTGATCGCGTCATGACTCAATGGCTTAGAGTGAGCTAACCACGCCGAAAGATAGCCGCCAAGCGCTCCACTGCTTAGCGGCCTCCCAACAGCTGTCCCAATCCCCCACGTGAAGTTCTGGCGCCGCTGTCGCGCGCTGTTTCAGGCACTCTCTCAAGCACTATCCCACCACCTCGATCAGCGCCTCGCTCTCACGGGCTTTCATGACGCCAAACGGCTGAAGCGATAAGCCGAACTCGCGACCAATGCGTTCAACATCATCTTGCCAAGCAGGGTCGACACTTAGTAGTAAACCGCCTGACGTTTGCGGGTCGCATAGCCACTGCCAGTGAGCTTCATCCATATCAGGCAAGCTTTTACCTAAGGCATCGCGGTTGCGCCGTGTGCCGCCGGGAACGGCCCCTTGACGACGATAGGTTTCTGCCTGAGCCAGCCGAGGTAGGCGGCGAAAATCTATCTGGGCCATGACGTTGCTTGCGCTGCATATTTCCGACAAATGCCCCGCTAAGCCAAACCCGGTAACGTCGGTCATGGCATTAAGGCCTTTTACATCGGCAAGCTTGACGCCGATACGGTTGGATTTAAGCATGGTTTCCCGAGCCAACCCGTGATGCCCTGCTTCCAACAGGCCTTGCTTCTCTGCGGTGGTCAGCAGCCCAACACCTAACGGCTTGGTCAAAAACAGCAGATCACCCGGCTTAGCGCGGCTATTGAGCTTTAGCTTGTCCAGGTCGATCAGCCCATTCACTGCCAGGCCAAAAATGGGCTCGGGCGCATCAATCGAGTGGCCACCCGCCAAGGCGACACCCAGCTCACGGCAAACGCCCTGGGCGCCGGCAATGACATCGCCGGCAATCTCCGGGCTCAGTTTGTCTAATGGCCAGCCAAGAATGCTTAGCGCCATGACCGGCGTACCGCCCATGGTGTAAATATCACTGATGGCGTTCGTGGCAGCAATTCGCCCAAAATCAAACGGGTCATCGACAATCGGCATGAAGAAGTCGGTAGTGGCAATCATGCCTCGCCCATCGCCTAGGTCATAGACAGCGGCATCTTCGCGTCCTTGATTGCCCACAATGAGCTGCTTATGCCCGGCTAGTGGCCCCGCTTTGGCGAGAATGCTGTCCAGTACATCAGGGGCTATTTTACAGCCACAGCCTGCGCCATGACTGTATTGGGTTAGGCGAATTGAGCTCATTGTGTCTCTCCTTGGCACTGCTTGTCTTTAGAACAGTTGTTATAACAGCCTTAATAACAATTCTTATAGCGTAGCCTACTTAAAGCGCCTCTAGCGCGTCGCTAAGCTTATCGACGACAATGACTTCCATCCCCTTGGGTGACTGCTTGGGTGCATTCGCACGAGGTACAATGGCACGTAAAAAACCGTGTTTGGCGGCCTCGGCAATTCGCTCCTGCCCACTGGGTACCGGGCGTATTTCACCAGAAAGCCCCACTTCGCCAAACACTACCAGCTCCTTGGGTAACGCGCGGTTTTGTAGACTGGAGACGACCGCGAGCAGTACGGCTAGGTCCGCGCTGGTCTCCAATACTTTCACCCCGCCCACCACGTTCAGGAAAACATCCTGGTCGCCGGTAAAAAGGCCGCCATGGCGGTTGAGCACGGCCAGCAGCATGGCTAAACGGTTTTGGTCTACCCCAACCGCCACACGGCGTGGATTCCCCAAAGCGGATTCATCAACCAGCGCCTGTACTTCGACAAGAATAGGGCGAGTGCCTTCCCACACCACCATGACAAGGCTGCCTGGCGCTTGCTCTTCCTGGCGCGAGAGAAAAATGGCACTGGGGTTTTTAACCTCTTTTAAGCCTTGCTCCAGCATGGCGAAGACGCCCAGCTCATTCACCGCACCAAAGCGGTTCTTCTGACCACGCAGGGTTCTAAAGCGGGAATCGGCACCACCTTCCAGCAAAAGCGACGCATCGATCATGTGTTCCAGCACCTTGGGGCCTGCCAGCGTGCCATCTTTGGTGACATGGCCCACCAGTAACAGCACCGTATTGGTTTGCTTGGCAAAGCGGGTAAGCGCAGCGGCGGACTCACGTACCTGGGCCACCCCGCCCGGCGCCGAGCTAATATCCTCCAGATGCATGGTTTGGATAGAGTCGATCACCAATATTTCAGGCTTCTCACGCTCAGCCACGGCCAGGATAGTCTCAACGCTGGTTTCCGCAAGCATTTTCAAGCCGTTGGTAGGCAGCTGCAGGCGATGGGCGCGCATGGCGACCTGAGACAATGACTCTTCACCGGTGACATACAAAATGCGCCGCTGCTGGGCCAGCTTACAGGCCGTTTGCAGCAGTAGCGTGGACTTACCCGCACCTGGGTTACCCCCAAGCAGTACCGCAGAACCCGGCACCAAACCACCGCCCAATACACGGTCAAACTCATTAAAGGTAGAGCTTAGCCGCGGCACTTCACTTAGATCGACATTGCTTAAATCAACCACATCTCGGGAGAGATCGCCCGCATAACCTCCCCGACCTGACCCACTGCTTCCGCTTCCGGGCCGCGCACTGGTCAGGCGAATTTCGCTCAGCGTATTCCACTCGTTACAACTGGAGCACTGCCCCTGCCACTTGCGATACTCCGCGCCGCACTCGGTACATACAAAGGCACTTTTGGCTTTAGCCACCGCGCTGATACTCCCGTTGATGTTAACTCTTTGTCACTATTACCAGACTATAAAATACAAAAGGCGGCCAATGGCCGCCTTAGGATGTTACTGCTTACTTACTGACGCTGTAGCTGTAACATTTCGCCATTTTCAAAGCGACGACGCTCTGGATCAATTAGCTCCAGCGTACGTTCATCAATACGCTGAAAGTAGTAAATTTGGCCGTCGCCATTGGGCGTCAACTCGTACACAGAGGCATCGGGATCAGACGGCGTGCCGCTCAACACTTCCCAGTTACCTGCGTAGTTTTCAGGCGGAGGCGTTTGAGGGTGATTGCGATACGTCGCATCCAGAGTGAAAGTACGCTCATCAGGTGTGCTTGTTTCTTCGCCCACCATGGTAACGTCCAGATCAATACCATCACAGTTACGGCAAGGCAGTGTGCCTTGGTAGCGCTGTTGTGACGCACTAACGCCTGCGTCACTTTCCTGGGCCGAAGGGCCGCCGGTCGCACAGCCTGCCAACAATGCCAACATAGCCGAACCGGCTAGCAAACTCCTGAATTGCATGGGGTGTCTCCTTATCGTGTTGGTCATACATTTCTTTCGCGCGATTATGACAGCATAACCGTTACAAGGTGCAACGCACACCCCTGATTGCTAGGGGAATGCTTGCGCTTAAGCGAGCATCAAGCGACCATGGCCTATTATGCAAGGATAATCAGGTTACCCACATGAGCCAATACTGGAGTCCCGCTGTTAAAGCGCTAACCCCTTATATACCCGGGGAGCAGCCGCGTGAGCGTATTATCAAGCTCAATACCAATGAAAACCCTTACCCGCCAGCGCCGGGCGTCGGCCAGGCACTGCGTGACTACGCGACCGACCATTTGCGTCTCTATCCCGACCCAACGTCTGCCGCGCTGCGTTCAAAACTTGCTGAAACGTATGGCGTTGAAAGCCAGCAGGTATTTGTGGGCAATGGTTCAGATGAGGTGCTAGCGTTGGCTTTTCAAGCCTTCTTCTGTCACGGCGCACCGCTTGATGCCCCATCGATTACCTATAGTTTTTATCCGGTATACGCCAACCTGTATAACGTTGAGCTACGCACTCATCCACTCAATGAGCAGTGGGAAGTTGATCTGGAGGCACTGGGAACCGCGTCGGCGCGTAGCGGAGTGATTTTTGCCAATCCGAATGCGCCTACCGGGCATGCGCATTCGCTTGAGGATATTGAAACACTACTCAAGCGAGTAACGGATCGCGTTGTATTAGTTGATGAAGCGTATGTCGACTTTGGCGCCGAAAGCGCGATTGCATTAATTGATCGCTATCCGAATTTGCTGGTGACGGGCACATTCTCCAAATCACGCAGCCTGGCCGGCTTACGCTTGGGCTACGCCATTGGCTCAATGGAGTTGATTGATGGCCTGCACCGCGTTAAGGACTCGTTTAACTCCTACCCGGTAGATAGCCTGGCAAGCCTTGTAGGTATTGCTGCACTTGACGATAAAGCGCACTTTGACGCAAGCCGGGAGCACGTGATTACAACCCGTGAACGCACCCGTCAGCGTCTTGAAGCATTAGGATTTGAGGTATTACCCTCCAAGGCTAATTTTGTGCTTGCCCAACATCCTGAGCATGCAGGCGCTCAACTATTTGCGGGCCTTCGCGAGCGCGGTATTCTCGTACGCCACTTCAATACCCCTGAACTTAATAACTTCCTGCGCATTACCATCGGCACTGACGATGAGATGAATAGCCTGATAGAGGCGCTGGAAGCGATCTGCGGCTAGTTCGCTCGCCATACAACGTTTTAAATGCCCTGTAGCGCGAGACGCGGCAGGGCATTTTTGTAAGCATAGCTTTGTAAGCATAAGCTTCAGCCACCGCTTTTCATTTTCCACGCATAAAAAAATCCCCCGCGGCCTAAGCCCCGGGGGATTTTTGGT
>NZ_JBQSXT010000025.1:0-53928 GCF_052378605.1 Halomonas sp. AOP27-A1-41 | reverse complement strand
CCCATAGCTGGATAGTTGAAGCCTATGAAGAACATCCAAACTGGTTTGTTGGTTTTGATACTGATGTTGAAGGAAAGCTGAAGCCATTTACGGTTAAATCAAATGCAAATAAAGAGCAGCTTCGAAATTATCTTAAGAGTAAGACTGAGGAGGCGGATAACTTAGATTGGATACCACGTTTTAAAGCTGTATTTGATGTTTTAGAAACAGCGTTGGAAAAAAGAAATAAAAAAATATACGAATAAACATCAACTATAAGAAGGCGCAAGCATAATAGATGTGTGTTTATGATTCTATGAGCTCATGGTTTCAGCTAAAATTTTTTAGCCTTTTATTTAGGTGTGGGCTTTTAAAATTTATGCTTATGCCCGATATTTAGTAGAATCAGGAGAAAGCGCGAAGTGGTCTGTGTGCTTCACGCTCTGTAACCATTGTTAGGACACTATGCTGCTTATCAGATTTAAACAGTTCTAATATAGGGTTGAAGTAATAAAAAATGCCTTGGGCTTTTACCAAGGCATTTTTAATAGCAATATTTAAGAATTTAAAACGGCTTTATCAATCAATCCTTCTTCTTGGCCGCCTTTTTACTACTTTCAGCTTGGCTATTATCTTTAGCAGCACCACCACCCGGAAAATGCGCCCGCACCAACTCTAACAACCCTTGGGTCGAGGCATCAAAGTCGGCTGCGTTAGTGTCGATGCGTTCGCTGATTTCACCGGCAATGCGCTTGCCTAGCTGAACACCCCATTGATCAAACGAGTTGATGTTCCAGATCACGCCTTGAACAAAGACCTTGTGCTCGTAGAGTGCGATTAGCGCGCCGAGATTGCGGGGAGTGAGTTCATCCAACAGTAATGTACTGGATGGACGGTTGCCGGGACAGCTGTAGGGGTCGTGCTGGCTTAACTCTTTACCGTCGCCCTGACTGCCTTCCATAAAAGCGTTGGCCTGGGCGAGCATGTTGGTTAATAGCGCAAAGTGGTGGTCTTCCATGCCAGGCTCCGGCTTGAGCGAGGCGATAAAGTCGATAGGTACGTAACGCGTGCCCTGGTGCAGCAGCTGGAAGAAGGCGTGTTGACCATTGGAGCCGGTTTGCCCCCATACAATCGGGCCGGTTTTATAGTTGACCGGGTGGCCGAAAATATCCACCGATTTGCCGTTGGACTCCATATCCAGCTGTTGCAGGAAGGAGGGCAGCTGGTTAAGTGCCTGGTCGTAAGGCACGATGGCTTGGGTTTCTGCGCCAATAAAATTGATATACCAGATGCCGATAAGTGCCATGAGTACCGGCATGTTCTCGGAGAAAGGCGCCTCAATAAAGTGGCGGTCCATCTCGTGGGCACCTTCCAGCAGCTCAATAAACCCTTCAAAACCGATAGATAACGCAATCGGTAAGCCGATTGAGGACCACATGGAGTAGCGCCCACCCACCCACGCCCAGAACTCGAACACGTTCTCTTCACGAATGCCGAATTCCATAGCCGCTTTGCGGTTGGTAGAAGCGGCTACAAAGTGGGCACCTACATCCGCGTCGCTTCCGGCGTTCTCCAGGAACCAGCGCCGCGCTGTTTTTGCATTGAGCAGCGTTTCCTGGGTGGAGAACGTTTTGGTCGAGACGATAAACAGCGTGGTGGCCGGGTCCAGGCGCGAAAGCACCTTCTGGATATGCGTGCCGTCCACGTTGGATACAAAGTGAAAGTGCATCTCTGGGTGGCGATATTTAAGCAGCGCGCGCACCGCCATGTTAGGGCCAAGGTCCGAGCCGCCAATCCCGATATTAACGACATCCTTGATCGGCTGGCCGCTGTAACCTTTCCATTCGCCGCTGCGTACCGTTTCAGAAAACTGTTTGATCTGTTCGCGGGTGCGGGTAATTTCCGGCATGACGTCTTCGCCATCGACGTACACCGGTTCATCACTAAGGTTACGCAGTGCGGTATGTAGTACCGGACGGTTTTCGGTAACGTTGATAATATCGCCAGAAAACATTTGTGCCCGGCGCTGCACCAGCGCGGAATGGTCAGCAAGCTCTATCAGTTTGGCGAGCACTTCGTCGGAAACATGATGCTTTGAATAGTCCAGAAACAGGCCGCCTACCTTGAGGTTCATCTTCTCAAAGCGCTTCGGGTCGTTAGTGAAGTAGTCCCGGATGCGGTCGTTATGGGTTTTGTCGCGCAGGCGTTCAAGCGCCTGCCACGTAACGCTACGGGTGAGTTGAAACATAGAGCGCGTGTCCGTTGTTGTTGAGTAGCAAATATTAACTGGGGTAAATGGCGGTGATATCGATTATGTAAAAATACTACATAAAAAAGCGATAAGGGCAACTATCCGTTGAGCGTGGCGATAAAACAGGTAATAAAACAGCAATGACGTCAGCAGCTTTTATACAGGGCTCAACACGAGCAGGCATTGCGCCTGCTCGTGTTGAGCTAACACTTAGCTGGCGACGGCCACTTGAGCGGCGCCGCGTTTAATAAAGGCGTAGCTCAGGCCAGTGATGAGTGAGCCTGCCACAATGGCGCCCAGGTAGAGCAGTGGCGGGGTGATTGCATTAGGAATCAGCAGGACGAAAATACCCCCGTGCGGGGCCATTAATTGGGCACCCACCAGCATCGAAAGTGCACCCGTAACGGCGCCCCCAGCGATACAAGCGGGAATAACGCGCAGCGGATCTTTGGCCGCGAACGGAATCGCGCCTTCACTAATAAAGCACAACCCCAGTACGAACGAAGCCTTGCCGGCTTCACGTTCCGGCTCGGAGAACTTATTGCGTGCCACGAAGCTTGCGATACCCATGCCAATGGCCGGTACCATGCCTGCCGCCATAATCGCGGCCATGGGGCCGTAGGTGCCTGAGGCCAAGAGGCCCACACCAAAGGTGTAGGCCGCCTTGTTAACCGGGCCGCCCAAGTCAAAGCACATCATGGTGCCCAGCAAAATACCCAGTAATACAGCATTGGTGGAGTCCATCGACGCCAGGAAGTTGGTTAACGCATTAAGCAGCGCGGCAACCGGTTCGCCCACGATGTAAATCATGACCAGGCCTGTCACAAGGCTCGCGATCAGCGGAATAATCAGGATGGGCTTAAGTGACTCGATGCTCGAAGGCAGCTTCACATGGCGAGTGACCGCAAGGGCTACGTAACCGGCTAGAAAGCCTGCCAGAATACCGCCAATAAACCCCGAGCCAATGTCCGCCGCCAGCATGCCGCCAATCATACCCGGCGCAATACCAGGGCGGTCGGCAATTGAGTAAGCGATATAGCCTGCTAATACCGGAATCATCAACGCAAACGCGGTGCCGCCGCCAATCTGCATTAACGCAGCGGCCAGGGTGCCTTCCTGCTCGAACGCCTCGATGCCGAACATAAACGACAGGGCGATTAGTAGCCCGCCCGCCACTACCATGGGCAGCATAAACGACACGCCGGTGAGCAGGTGTTTATACACGCCTTTCTCTTTCAGGCTTTTGCCATCGTTTGAAGCCGTATTAGCCGTGCCTGCACTTTCCACACTGGCCTGGGTTAGGGCGTTTTCAATCGTTGCCTGGGATTTTTTAAGCGCCGTACCGGTCGAGGTGCGGTACACGCGTTTACCGGAAAAACGCGTTGGATCAACTTCAATATCGCAGGCCAGAATGACAACGTCGGCGGCGGCGATTTCGTCTTCCGTTAGCTTGTCCTGGGCGCCGACTGAGCCTTGGGTTTCCACTCGAATTGAGTGGCCCATGGCGTTGCCCGCCTCAGCCAGCGCTTCTGCGGCCATAAAGGTGTGAGCAACACCGGTGGGGCAGGCGGTAACGGCCACAATGGTTTGGCCGCCTGCAGCGGCTGGCGCTTTTGTTTGAGGGGTAGCAACCGGGGTGCTATATAATGGCGCTTCGCGTTTAGCGGTGGTTAAAAACGCGTCCGGGTCAGGCAGCGCTTGAGCAATCGGTGCCTGGTAAAGGCGTTTGCCTTCAAATCGCTCCGGTGCGGGTACATGCTCGGCGGCTACGACAATTAAATCGGCATGGGCAATTTGTTCGGCATTGGCGGTCTCGACCGGTGCCAGTTCTCCGTGCATTTCTACATGGACTTTCCAACCCAAGCGCTGAGCGGCTTGTTCAAGGCGTCGGGCAGCCAAAAAAGTCGTTGCCATGCCGCTGGGGCAGGCGGTAATTAGAATAATATTCATTGTGACGTTCCCTCGGTGCGGCTGGCGTGCAGGCGCTGGACCTGAGTATGTTGTAGGAGTACGGCAAAGTCGTCCGCGTGGGCATTGCCCACGCCAACATGGCGAACAGATTCGGCGGAAAGTGCCGTGGCAAAACGCAGTGTTTCTTCGTCACTTTGCTGGCTGAGCACGCCGTGGAGCATGCCAGCCACAAAGGTATCGCCGGCACCCACGGTATTGGCTGCCTGAACGCGGGGCGGCGTTGACTGCCAGGTGCCCTTGGCGTTTACCCAAATAACGCCGTCGGCCCCGGCAGAAAGTAGCGCTTGGCCAATACCTGCCTGATAAAGGCGGCAGGTGGCGCTTACTCGCTTGGCGTGATCATCCAGTGCCTCACCGGCCCAGTGGGCAAGTTCCAATTCATTGGGTTTAACGGCTTCGGGGGTTACCTCAATAGCGCACAGCAGGGCGTCGCCACTGGTATCCACCCATAACGGCACGCCGGTGGCTTTTAGCTCAGTCAGCAACGTGGCAAAACTTGTCAGGCTTAAGCCAGGGGGTAGGCTACCTGCCACAAGAATGGCATCGGCAGGCTCAGCGTTTAGCTGCTGTTTAATGCGGTTCAGAAGCGCGGCGACTTGCGTGGCGTCTACGCCGATACCGGGGCCGTTAATGTCGGTCACCCGGCCGCTTTTTTCCGCCAGCTTGGCATTAATACGGGTTTCCCCCGGCACGCGGACAAAGGCATCCGTAACGCCCAGCTGGGTAAACGCCCGTTGGAAGGGGCCATCGTTATCGCGCCCGAGAAATCCGCTCACCACCACGTGATGGCCCAGCGAGGCCAGCACTCGTGCAACGTTAACGCCTTTGCCCGCGGCTTCCAGCTGCGCGTTCCTGGGGCGGTTAACCGTGCCCAGCGTTAACTCTTCAAGATCAAACGCCAAATCCAGCGCCGGGTTGAGCGTAACGGTAATAACCCGGGCCATTAGTGTGCCTCCAGCGCGTCGCGCACAGCGGCGCTGGTCGCCTGGCTTAGGGCCAGTTGCGCACTGGCTTGGGCATCGGCCAGATCGAACTCACGCAGGCGAGCTTTCACCAGCGGAATTTGCCGGGCGCTAACTGAAAGCTCATCAACGCCTAACCCAACCAATACGGGAATAGCCGCCGTATCCGAGGCCAGCTCACCGCAAACGCCGACCCATTTGCCTTGGGCATGAGCGGCGTCAACGGTCATCTGGATCAAACGCAGAACCGCCGGGTGTAGGCCATCTGCCTGGGCAGAGAGCTCTGGATGACCGCGGTCAATCGCCAGCGTGTACTGGGTTAAGTCGTTGGTGCCAACCGAGAAGAAGTCCACCTCGGCGGCAAGCGTTGGTGCCAGCAATGCGCTGGAAGGGATCTCGATCATCACGCCTAGCTGCACGTCGTTTGCGCGCTCATCCGCGGGAATTTCCGCAAGCAAACGGTCAAAAATGGCTTTGGCGGCGTGAAATTCAGCCACGTCCTTGACCATTGGCAGCATAATCCGCAGCGGCCTGGGCGTCTCTTCTGAACCCGCTACCGGGGCGGCTGCTATTAGAAGCGCGCGCAGTTGGGTTTCGAGTACGCCGGGCTCGGTTAACGCCAGGCGAATGCCACGCAGACCCAAAAACGGGTTGTCTTCCTGGGGGACTGGCCAGTAGGGCAGGGGCTTGTCGCCACCCACATCCAGGGTGCGCGCCACTAGCGGGCGGCCGTTCAGGGCGTCGATGGCCTGCCGATACTCGGCGGTTTGCGTGGCAAGGTCGGGGGCGCTTGAGTGGGCCATAAACAGGAACTCAGTGCGCAGCAGGCCAACGCCCTCGGCACCACGTTCAACCGCATCTTCTGCATGAGCGGTGTTGCCCAGGTTAGCAGCCACCTCCACGTAGTGGCCGTCGCGGGTTTGGGCGCGTTCATAACGCCGCTCCCAAGCATCGGCTTCACGCGTCTGTAAATCAAGCAACTGCTGCTCGGCGCGGCGTAAGCGCTGCTCAGAAGGCGAAGGAATGACGCGGCCTCTTTCACCATCAAGAATCATCATGCTGGCATTGGCTAAGGCCATTACCGCTTTGCCGGCGCCCACCACCGCGGGTATGCCCAGCGCACGGGCCAAAATAGCGCTGTGGGCAGTGGCGCCGCCACGCTCGGTCAAAAGACCGCGCACGCGGGAGGTATCCAGGCGCGCTACGTCGGAAGGACCGATATCGTCCATCACCAGAATGTAGGGGTGGTTGGGTGGCTCGGGAAGTTGGGTGTCGCACAAAACACTCAGCACGCGGCGACCCACATCACGCAGGTCGGCGGCACGCTCAGCAAGCAGGCGGTCGGCAAGCATTTCTTGCGCGTGGGCGGCGGTTTCAATCGCTTCCCACCAGGCCGCCTCTGCTGAACGGCCTTCACGAATGGCATCTTCGGCGGCGCGGTGCAGCTCGGGGTCATCCAGCATCTCTTCATGCATGGAGAGGATATCGGCCACTTCGCCACCCGGCGCATTGCGCACCAGGGCTTCCAGCTGGGCAATGCCCTCCTGGATGGCATTGTGCAGCCGGGTCAGTTCGCGGTCGGGATTGTCAGCCTGTTCCGGGTAATCAAAGTGCTGAGGGCGAATAACAAACACCGGCGCAATCGCAAGCCCGGGGGAGGCCGCAATCGCCGTATGCGGTGTATCGGCTGTCAAAGGCGTAACGGTTTCCTCGTGAGCAGGGTGGGTCGCCAGCTGCTCTCGGCCGCTGTCAAAAGGCGCTACCTTTTCACCCAAGCCGCCTTCAATTGCATCCGCGACGTTGGCCAGTGCCTGTGGCGCTTCACTGCCTTCGCCAGAAAGTACCAGCCACTGGCCACGGCGTGCGCCCAAGCCGATGACTTTGGTCAGGCTCGCTGCGGAAACGCTGGCGGGGCTGCCTTCTTCCAGGCGAACGTTAATCGCAACGGCCTGTGCTCGAGCTACCTGCACCAACTGTTTAGCCGGACGGGCGTGCAGGCCGTGGGGATTTAATACCCGCACGCGCTGGGTATGCGTATTGGCTGTTTCACCTGCAAGCTGAGCCAGCACTTGGGCGGCATCTGCCTTTAGTAACGCGCGGCTTGGGGTGTTTTCGAGCACCTTCTGAAGTTGCTCCAACAGGGAGGTGTGCGCGCTTCCCTGTGCTGCCAGGCAAAACAGGCCGTGAACAGCATGGCCGTTCTCTTCCATGTGTGCTTCGACCGGTGTCGCCACGCCCAGCGCAGGCTGTTGGACGCCGCTGGCGCTGCTGGCAAGCCAAAAACCGTCGCCCAGCCAAACCGGCGGTTTCGCCGCAATATCGGCAATAAAGTGGTTATCTACGCAGCCACTCTGGCGTAAGCGGGCGGCCGCTGCCAGGGCCAGTTCCTGAACACTCTGTGCGGGAAACTGCAGGCAAAGCGTGTCGCTATCCAGTCTGGGCGCGGGGGCAGGTTTAGACAGCAGGCGAGCGACGTCCTCGGTGGAGCGGGCTGTGGCAAGCGCTTCAGCAACGCCGTCACGGTCCAGTACGTGCGTTAGGGCGCGCAAAATATCCAAATGTTCATCATTTTGTGCGGCAATCGTCACCAGTACATAGACGCGGTTGCCATCGTGCCATTCGATGCCTTCTGGAAATTGCAGTACTCGAACGCCAGTCCGCTTAACATGCTGGCGGCTTTCGGGCGTGCCGTGGGGAATGGCGATAGCATTACCCAGATAGGTAGATGACTGCGCCTCACGGGCATGCAGGCCCTCGCGATAGGCAGGATCAACCAGCCCCGCGTCAGCCAGTACCCGGGCGGCCTCATCCAGCGCCGCTTGCCAATTGTTGGCGTGGCGGTCAAGCAAGATGTCATTAGGACCGAGTGTGAGCATGCAATTCTCCTATAAGGACGAGTCCGGTAACGGCTCGACGGCGACGTAAAGGACACAAATGCCGAGTAACGGTATTGATCGATGCCTACCGTCTATGATGATAATGCTGAAACGATTCAGCTAAAGGCGCAAGGGGTGTGTTTTTAGACTTTGGTGGGGGTCTCGTCAAGGCGCTGTTACACTTTGCAGGCTTATAAGGAGAAAAAACATGACATTAGCCGATATTGCGCGGCTTGCAGGTGTTTCACGCACCACAGCCAGTTATGTCATTAATGGGCAGGCTGAACAGCGTCGTATCAGTACCGCCACGATTGAAAAGGTCATGAGCGTTGTTCGTGAGCATCAATATCAGATTGATCCACAGGCGGCGGCGCTGCGCCGAGGTGCCAGTCGGCTGATTGGTTTAATCGTGCCTGACCTTGAAAATATCAGCTATGCACGCTTGGCGAAGCGCTTGGAGCGTGGTGCGCGCGAGCAAGGATATCGGCTGCTGATTGTAAGCTCGGATGACTGTGCCGAAAGTGAGCGCGCTCTGGCGCTTGCCCTGCGCGCTCAGCGCTGTGAAGTACTGATTACTGCCAGCTGCCTGGCCGACGTTGACCCATTTTATAGGGAATTGGTGAGTGACGGCTGGGCCGTGGTGGGCATGGACCGAGGGCTGGATAGCCACTACTTTTCCAGTGTCGTTAGTGATGATCACGACGCCGCTGAGCGTTTAACGCTCTCGGTACTTAACCAGGATACGCGGCGAGTTGCCTGGCTTGATGCCATGCCTGAGCTGTCTATTAGTCGTGAGCGCCGGGCCGGTTTTGAGGCCGCGTTAAAAGATCGCGACATCGAGGAAGTGTATTTGAGTGCTGAGCGCTACGAGCGTAGTGAGGCGATGGAACTTGCCCAACAGCTGCTTAGCGAGCCCAAGGGGCTGGATGCACTGGTGACCGCATCGTATACCTTGATGGAGGGCGTTTTAGATGCGTTTTTAGAACGTGGAGGGCTTTCCAGGCATATCCGGCTTGCCACTTTTGGTGATCACCGCCTGCTGGATTTTTTGCCTCAGCCGATTAATTCGGTGCACCAGGATTATGATCGGATAGCAGAATTGACGCTTAACAGTGCGCTAAAAGCTGCCCGAGGCCAGGGGGGCGTCGGGCAGCAGGTCGTTAAGCGGCATCTTTTTCAGCGTGGGTAAGGGCGCTAAATCCTTAAGTTAAACCCTGGCGCTGGCCCAAGCGTTAGCATCGGGTATCGACATATCGTAGCGCTCACTTAGATAGGGCGATGAGAGCAGGAAGTCCGCGCTGGCTGCGTTGTTGGCGACAGGTACATTCCACAGCGTGGCAAGGCGTAGCAGTGCTTTAACATCGGGGTCGTGGGGCTGTGGCGCAAACGGGTCCCAGAAGAACACCAATATATCGAGCTCTTGCTCGGCGATGCGTGCGCCTATCTGCTGGTCGCCGCCTAGCGGCCCGCTCATTAATCCTTCAACGGTCAAGCCCAGTTGCTGAGTTAACCGGCCTGCGGTGGTGCCCGTACCCATTAAGTGATGCTGGCGCAGCGTCTCCTGCCAACGTTCCGCCCACTCCAGTAGTTCACTCTTTTTGCCATCGTGGGCGATAAGCGCAATACGCTTTTGAGCGGGTAAGGTACGTAGCGCTTGGCGAGGCGGTCGGGCATCGTTCATTGTTTATTCTCCTGATGTTTCCTGCTCAATAGCGATAATCTTCATGGTGTTGGTGCCGCCATGAGCGTTCATATGATCGCCGCGAGTCAGAATAATATGCCCACCCGGGCGCGCCAGGCCATAGGCTTTAAGCAATTTCAGCGCCTGCTGGTTTACTTCAGTGGGCTCCATTTGGGTGGTGTTGAAGGGGAGCGATACCACGCCACGGTAAAGTGCCATGCGGCGCTGGGCAACGGGACTATGCGCCAGGCCAACAATTGGCAGGCCAGAACGAATGCGCGAGGCAATCAGCGGTGTGTAACCGGTCGATGTCATGCAGGCAATCGCGCTAACGCCGGTTAAATGGTTCGCGGCGTACATGGCCGAAAGGGCGATGGTTTCATCCATGCGCTCAAAGCCTTCATGCATGCGGTGGCCAGACGACTGTGCCAGCCGCTCGCGCTCGGCGCCTAAGCAAACGCGGTCCATGGCTTCAACGGTTTCTACCGGAAATTCACCGGCTGCCGTTTCTGCTGAAAGCATAACGGCGTCGGTCGCATCCAGCACCGCATTGGCCACATCGAACACCTCGGCGCGTGTGGGCAGCGGGGATTCGATCATCGACTCCATCATTTGGGTGGCGGTAATCACGGCGCGGTTAAGCGAGCGGGCATGTTTGATGATGCGCTTTTGGGTGCCTATGAGTGCTTCATCACCAATTTCTACACCCAGGTCGCCACGCGCCACCATAACGGCTTCAGAGGCAATAATGATGCCGTCCAGCGTTTCATCATCCGCCACTGCCTCGGCACGCTCCAGCTTGGCGACCAGGCCAATCTCTTTGCCTTCTTCGCCCAGCAGTGCGCGTGCTTCCCGCATATCGTCTGCTGAACGCGGAAAGGAGACCGCCAGATAATCCACGCCGATTTCCACTGCCGTTTTTAAATCGGCCTTGTCTTTGTCGGTTAAGGCGGGAGCAGAAAGGCCACCGCCCTGTTTGTTGATGCCCTTGTTGTTGGAGAGCTTGCCACCCACATGAACACTCGTGTGTATTTCCTGGCCCGCAATGGAGGTCACATCCAGAACAACGCGGCCGTCATCCAGCAGTAACCGGTCGCCGGGGGCTACATCATCAATAAGTGATGGGTAGTCACAACCAACGCGTTCACTGTTGCCCGCATTGGTATCCAGCGCCATGTCTAGAATAAACGCTTCGCCTACTGATAAATGAATAGGGCCTTCAGCAAAACGCGCGATGCGAATTTTAGGACCTTGTAAATCGCCTAGTGCAGCAACACATTTACCTAAGCGCTGGGCGATATCGCGAACATCCTGTAGGCGTCGGCGATGATCATCGGCAGAGCCGTGGGAGAAGTTAAGTCGAACGACATCGACGCCTGCCGTGATCATCGCCTCAAGAATACCTGGCTGGTCGCTGGCAGGGCCTAGTGTGGCAACAATTTTGGTACGGCGAAGCGGCAAAGGTGAATTCGATAGGCTCATGAGCAGGCTCTCCTTAAATATTAAAAAAAAGCAAAAAACCAGTGTTGTCAGACGGCAAGGTGACTGCTTAATTGTCGGCGTGAAGTGTAGACGACCATAGTGATAATATAGTAATTTTACTACAAATAGGTTATTCAATAGCCAGTAAAGCAGCGTTGTAAGCGATTTTGTTCTTTTTAAAACGCTTTTGCGTGTCTTTTTGGTAATTTTTTTACTTGAATGAAGCCATCCACCACCGAGCATGAGGTGTCAGCATGACGATCAGAGTTGCTATTAATGGGTTTGGACGGATCGGCCGTAACGTCTTACGCGCCCTGTATGAAAACGATTACCGTGACAAAATTCAGGTAGTGGCGATTAATGACCTTGGCGATCCTTCGCTAAATTCGCATTTACTACGCCACGATACGGTGCATGGGCATTTCCCCTTCACTGTAGAGCACGACGCAGAAAGTATCAGCGTTGACGGCGACCGGATTGCGATCTCTTCCGAGCGCGACCCTGCCAGCCTCCCTTGGGCATCCATGAATATCGATTTGGTCATGGAGTGCACGGGGCTGTTTACCAAACGTGAAGCCGCTGCCAAGCATTTGGAAGCGGGCGCTAAACGAGTACTGATTTCGGCACCCAGCCCGGATGCGGATGCAACGATTGTTGTCGGTGTTAATGATGACGTGCTGACTGCTGAGCATAAGGTTGTCTCCAATGCCTCCTGCACGACTAACTGCCTGGCACCGGTCGCCAAAGCGCTGAACGACACTATAGGTATCGAAAACGGCCTGATGACGACCGTTCACGCCTATACCAATGACCAGAATCTTTCGGATGTTTATCATACCGACCCGTACCGCGCACGCAGCGCCAATCACTCCATGATCCCGACCAAAACCGGAGCCGCAGCTGCGGTGGGTTTGGTTCTGCCTGAGCTGGAAGGTAAACTGGATGGGCTGGCCGTGCGCGTACCGGTGATTAACGTGTCGCTGGTGGATCTAACCTTTAACGCAGGGCGCGATACCAGCAAGGAAGAGATCAACCAGATCCTCGAAAAGGCCGCTGCCAACTCGAGCGTACTGGCTGTCAATGCTCAGCCGCTGGTATCCATCGACTTTAACCATGATGCGCATTCATCAACGTTTGATGCCAATCACACCCGTGTGAATGGTCGCTTGGTAAAAGTAATGGCGTGGTACGACAACGAGTGGGGTTTCTCCAACCGTATGCTGGATACCGCCATTGCGATGCAGGCAACCGCAAAATAGTTATTTTTGAAGTGCGCTGTTAATGTTTGATTTAAAGGCCGAAAATTTATTTTCGGCCTTTATTTTTAATAAAAAGAATCTTTTTTTTAATAGGACTGCATCCAAAACGTCTTCTCGCGTGTATCCCCTATACAGCCACCATTTACGGCGGTTGATAATAATCCTCAAGGAGACTGAAAATGACCATTCATCATTTCACGCGTACCGCACTAGGCGCAGCGCTGATCGCATCCTTCAGTCATGCCGCTTTGGCCGAAACGCCAGCGGATGTCCAGGTTCCGGACGGTAATACCGTAGCACTTGAAACTATAGGTGTGGGCGCGATTACCTATATGTGTGAAACCAATGATTCCGGCGATATGGCGTGGGTCTTTAAAGGTCCTCATGCCGCGCTAAATGCTACCGATGGTAGCCAGGTAGGTAGCTACTACGGCCCCCCCGCTACATGGGAAGCACTGGATGGCTCTAAAATCACTGGCACCCAATTAGCGACCGCACCCAACGGTGACGACAATATTCCTCTACAACTGGTAGAGGCCAACCCTGCTGAAGGTGAAGGCGCGATGAAGGATGTTAGCTACATCCAGCGCTTGAATACTGAAGGTGGCGTGGCGCCAGATGTTGCTTGTAATAGCGACCACGACGGCGCTACTGCAGTCGTTACTTACCAGGCTGACTATGTTTTCTGGAAGGCTGAATAAGCAGTAACAGGTTAATTCAAGTTACGCCAAGGGCTCGTTTGTTATGCCCTTGGCGGCTATGCTGTCTGGATGTGCGACAAGTGGAATTGACGCGTCACCAGGGAGCCCAGGTGTGACAGACGTAACCAGCGAATTTGACCATGTTGCCGTGCTTGCACGTTGTGCCCGCGGTGACCAGGACGCTCTTCACCAGCTCTATTTGCACGAGGGCGCCGCACTATTAGGAGTTGTGATTCGAATCGTCAAGGATCGTGGCATGGCCGAAGATATTGTCCACGATGCCTGCCTGAATATCTGGCAGCGTGCCGATAGCTTTGACCCTACCAAGGGGTCGCCCCAGACATGGATTTTTAGTATCGCACGGCATCTTGCCCTTAACGCGATTCGCTACCGGGGGCGTGAAACCAATGTCGATCATAATGACCCCGCCGAGTGGGAGTATGATGAAGCGTTCCAACTGGCGTCACCTGCTGAGGAGGCCTATGACTGGCAAACAGGCCAGCGCATGGATGAATGCCTCGAACAGCTTGAAACAGAACGGCGCAACTGCGTACTCCACGCCTATGTGGACGGCCTAAGCCATGCGGAAATTGCCGCCCACACGGGTGCGCCACTCGGCACGGTGAAAGCCTGGATTAAGCGCAGCCTGCTTCGCCTGCGGGAGTGTATGGCATGACCCGTACCCACGCAGGTCAGTGATCAACAGTTTGCCTGTTTGGCGTGGTGCTGCCGGGCTTGGGCTTGCGGCGGCATTGGTGATGGGCGTTTTGCTCGCCACTGATACCCCAGTACCAACAACTCCCGAATACATGGTGGTGCTCATGGCGCCGCAAAATCAGTCGGCTGGCTGGGTGGTTCAAGCTTCCACACGGCAAAGCATTCAACTGATACCGCTGGGCACGTTTGAAGTACCAGAAGGTAAGGCGCTGGAGTTTTGGACCAAAGCGGACGATTGGCAAGCACCGGTATCATTGGGTTTGGTAACCCCGGGTGAGCCCATTAACGTCAATCTGAACGAGCTGCCGCCTCTTCAAGATAATCAGCTGTTCGAGCTAACCCTGGAAGAAGAAACAGGCTCGGCAACAGGCCTGCCCACCGGCCCTATCGAGTTCATTGGCCGGGCAGTGGAGATTTAATAAGAACTGCGTGATGGGGCTCCGGCGAAAGCATGCGCCCATCAGCATGCCGCTACCTATCAATTATTGGGCAGCATCTCCAAGCCCCGGCCTCGCGTGAGCCACCGCGATAACAGCACCCGACAGGGCGGCGATCAAACCCAGCCCAAGCGCCCCGGGCTTTAGAGTTCATTCTCCATCGGGTGGCGGCATCAGTGGGGGTATCCAGTGGTAGCGGCAGGTGCTATCAAGCACGTAGAGTGTGTTTATAGCGAAATAAAAGCGCGTCGAACCGCTCCAAAAATATTTTATTGTAGTAAAATTACATTAAATATTGCGCATGATGCCTTTTTTTAGATAGATTTTAGGTAATCTAACCACGTAGACGGTCGTGGATAATAAATAGGAGCAGAGATGAGCCAGTCATATGCCTCCCCAGGCGCCCCATTAGGTGAACGTGACCATGCCATTGATCTAGCGCTTTTCGGGGCGTTGGGCGACCTCGCCATGCGCAAGCTGTTTCCTGCTTTATATCATCTTGACCGTGAAGGCCTGATGCCTGAAAGCACCCGCATTATGGGGCTGGCGCGTCAGGAGCATGATGTGGCGTCGTTCAGGCAACTGGTTGGCGGCGCATTGCGTAAACGGCTCAAAAGCAGCGAGCTAGAGGACTCAAGCTTTGAGCGCTTTCTAAATCGTCTGGATTATCGTCAGCTCGACTTTTCAACAGCAGAGGGCTTTGAAGCCATTCGCGAATGGCGAGAAGGCTCAAAACAACCGATGGTGGTGTACCTTTCTGTTGCCGCGCGTATTTATGGCGATATTTGCCACCATCTTCAAGCCAGTGGAAGTCTGGACGAAGACTCCCGCGTTGTTGTTGAAAAACCAATTGGCTACGATCTGGCATCGTCTGAACAGATCAACAATGCCATTGGTGCCGTATTTCCTGAGTCACGGGTATACCGCATTGACCACTACTTGGGTAAAGAAACGGTTCAGAACCTGATTGCGCTGCGCTTTGCCAATCCGCTCTTCGGCACTCAGTGGAACCAGAATCATATTTCCCACGTTGAGATTACCGTGGCCGAAAAGGTCGGTATTGAGGGGCGTTGGGGCTATTTTGATGATGCAGGCCAACTGCGAGACATGGTGCAGAACCACCTGCTGCAGCTGTTATGTCTGATCGCCATGGACCCGCCCTCTAACCTGGATGCGGATGCCATTCGTGATGAAAAGGTAAAAGTGTTGAAAGCGCTGAAACCTTTTACAGGGGAGGCGTTAGGGCGCGATGTGGTACGCGGGCAATATATTGCTGGCACCAGCGATGGCCAAGCGGTGCCTGGTTACCTGGAGGAAGAGGGCGCTAATACCCAGAGCCAGACGGAAACCTTTGTTGCGATGAAAACCGAGGTGTCTAACTGGCGTTGGGCGGGTGTGCCTTTTTATCTTCGCACCGGTAAGCGGATGCCCGAAAAGCTGTCGCAAATTGTGATCCATTTCCGCCAGCAGCCGCACTATATCTTTGATCCGGACCAGCGCGATATTGCTTCCAACAAGTTAATTATTCGCCTTCAGCCGGAAGAGGGGATTGCCCTACAAGTACTTACCAAAGATAGTGGCCTGGATAAAGGCATGCGTTTGCGCCCAGGGCCCTTACATCTTGATTTTAATAGTGCCTTCCCTAAATCACGTATTCCCGATGCTTATGAGCGCCTCTTGCTTGAAGTCATGAAAGGCCAACAGTATCTGTTTGTACGCCGTGATGAGGTGGAGCACGCTTGGCGCTGGTGCGATCAGTTAATTGCCGGTTGGCAGAGTCGTGAGACCCCACCGCGGCGTTATCCGGCGGGCTCCTGGGGGCCGGTTGCCTCCATTGCGATGATTACCCAGGATGGTCGCAGCTGGTACGAGGATTATTAACATGAGTCAACAACGTCAAAAGCTGGCGGAACAGCTAGCCGAAGCGGTCGCGCAGGCCTTGAGTGAAGATCTAGACCGCCAGGAGCGCGTGCTTCTGGTCGTGTCCGGTGGCTCGACCCCGGTGCCTTTTTTTAAAGCCCTGGCTGCCAAGCCGCTAGCCTGGTCGCGTATCGATATCATGCTGGCAGATGAGCGCTGGGTGGATGAACAAAGCAGCGACAGCAACGCCAGGCTGGTGCGTGAAAACCTGCTGCAAGGCGCTGCCGCCGCGGCGCGTTTCGTGCCCCTAACCGCAGAAGCTTCAACGCCGGAAGAGGGCGTCGTGGCGGTAGCCGAACAGACCGCATCGCTTAGCTGGCCAGCCAGTGTGGTGATACTTGGTATGGGCGGGGATGGCCATACAGCCTCGCTGTTCCCGGATAGCCAGGAACTCGGGTTAGCGCTTTCTACGGATGAGCCGTTGGTGGCGGTGAGAACCCCTAGTCAACCACAGCCGCGGATTACCTTTTCAGCGTCCCGGCTACACCAGGCACATCGGCATATTTTACATATTACCGGTGACGATAAGCGTGCCGTACTGGCCAATGCCTTGAACGGCGATGATGTGCGGCAACTGCCAATACGTGCCTTTTTGTCATGCCCCTTGGCTATTTACTGGGCACCTTAACAATCAATTAATAATAGATTTCCGGAGACTTACGATGTCGATAGATAAACAGTTACCTTCAACGCGCACCGCTGAACTTGACAGCATTTGCCTTAAAGCGGAAGTGATTCCGGTGATCACCATTGACCGCCTTGAAGATGCCGTGCCGCTTGGAAAGGCCCTGGTAGAGGGTGGTTTAACAGTTCTCGAAGTCACCTTGCGTACCGACTGTGCGCTGGAAGCCATTAAGCGCATGCGTGAAGCGTTACCCGGAGCAAGCATTGGTGTGGGTACCGTACTCACCCCTGCTCAATATCGCCAGGCCGAAGAAGTAGGTGCTGATTTTGTCGTAACGCCGGGCACGACCGAGGCACTTTATCGTTACGGTATCGAAAGCTCAGTACCCATGCTGCCGGGTGTTTCGACCATATCAGAGCTGATGACCGGCTGGCAGTTCGGTTATCGCCGCTTCAAGTTCTTCCCGGCGGAGTCCAGCGGTGGCGTTAAAGCACTCAAGGCCTTTGGTGCTCCGATCCCTGGCGCGAAATTCTGCCCCACGGGCGGCATCACGGTCGAGAATGCGGCATCCTACCTGTCACTGCCCAACGTCATGTGCGTAGGTGGCTCCTGGCTCACGCCCGCCAGGTTGGTTGAAGCCGAAGATTGGGAAGGCATTCGCAAATTGGCTCAGGAAGCCGCCGAACGTTTTCATCATTAATGGAGCGCCTGGATTTGTGCGCCCAAGGCTATTTCAAGAGCTATTGCAAAGACTATTTCAAGGGCTATCCACAGGTCTAGGCGATTTCTAAAGGTCTTCCTGTTCTACCGCCGGGCAACGTCATGTTGCCCGGTTTTTTTATGCAAAATAACACGTTAGGTAAGACCAAAGGGGGATAAACGTTAATCCACCGCTCCGTTAGAATCTCTGCGGAGATATGTCAGACATTTATTCGCACTGCGCATGTACAATACGATGACTAAATAATGGAGCAAGCCAACATGCATATGCTGACCCTGGCGTCTTTCCTGTTTTTTACAGGGCTGGTCGCTTTTATTACGTGGCGTATCACACGCCGGGATGATCACTCCAGTACCACTGGTTATTTCCTGGCAGGGCGCTCGCTGACCTTCCCGCTGATTGCGGGTTCGTTGCTAATGACCAACCTCTCTACTGAGCAGATGGTAGGCCTAAACGGGGCTGCGTTTGCCGATGGGCTAAGCGTTATGGCATGGGAAGTCGTTGCAGTTATCGCGTTGGTCGCGCTGGCGCTGTTTTTCCTGCCGCGCTTTTTAAAAAGCGGTATTACTACACTGCCGCAATTGCTGGAAATCCGCTTTGATAAAGGCACCCAGCTGATCACCAACGTTATTTTCCTTATTGCCTATGCCGTTATTTTGCTGCCGATCATTCTCTATTCTGGTGCGATTGGCTTGCAGGGGATGCTGGACCTGCAAGGACTAACCGGTATTCAGTCATCAAGCACACTGCTTTGGCTAACCGTATGGATCGTGGGCATTATTGGTGCGATCTATGCCCTGTTTGGCGGGCTACGTACGGTTGCCGTTTCCGACACGCTGAACGGTATTGGGCTGTTAGTGGGCGGTTTTGTGGTCGTCTATTTTGGCCTTCAAGCGGTGAGTGGCGGTACGGGCATCATGGAAGGCTGGAGCATTCTTAAGCAGAGCGACCCGGATAAGCTCAACTCGATTGGTGGCTCAGAGCAGCAGGTGCCGTTCTTCACGCTGTTTACCGGGGTCTTTCTGATTAACTTGTTTTATTGGAGCACGAATCAGCAGATTATCCAGCGAACGCTTGCCGCCAAAAACCTGGCCGAAGGCCAAAAGGGCGTGCTGCTGACAGGGCTTTTTAAACTGCTTGGCCCGTTGTATCTCGTGCTACCAGGTATTATTGCCTATAACCTGTATGCTGATCAGGGTGTGCAGGCTGATGAAGCCTATGGGCACTTGGTGTTTAACGTTCTACCGCCTTATTTAACGGGTTTCTTTGCGGCGGTTATGGTCGGGGCGATTCTGTCCTCGTTTAACTCCGCGCTTAACAGTACCACCACCATTTTCAGCTTGGGTATTTATAAAGGCGTGCTGAATAAAGACGCTACTGAGCAGGAGGTTGTTAAATCGGGCAAGATCTTTGGTTGGATCATGGCGATTATTACCATGATTATCGCGCCACTTCTGGCCGGGCAGGATAGTCTATTCGGCTACCTGCAGAAGATGAACGCCATTTACTTTATTCCTATTCTGGCTGTTGTGCTGGTGGGGCTACTGACCAAACGGGTACCTCCCATGGCCGCCAAAATAACGCTGGTGGGCGGCTGTTTATTGATCGCTGCTGGTTACTTTGTGCCGCCATTTAATCTCTTGCCTGAGATTATGAATGAGTTCCACTTCGTCGCATTGGTGTTTGCCTTGTTAGTGGTGATGATGCTGATTGTTGGCAAGCTACGTCCGCGCGAAACGGACTGGGTACAGGAGCATGTCGGCGGTGTTGATCTAACGCCCTGGAAAGGTGCACTACCCTCAGGTGTCGCGCTGATCATTTTAGTGATCATTATTTATATAAGCTTTGCTGGATAATTGTCGATTAGGCGCTGAAAGCTAGCCCTGTTAGCAATAGCGCTGTCATCAATAGCCCAGTAACAGAAAGGCCCCGTTAGTATCAACTAGCGGGGCCTTGTCGTTTTAGCGGCTATTGTTGGGTTTATGCAAGCCGTAGCGGCGGTTCGGCGAGCCCGGCTATGTCGATTTGCACGGAAAATAGCGCGCCAGCGTTCGGCTCTTTAGCAAGCTGCTCTGAAGTGAAACCCTCTTGAGCCGTCGTGATATACAGCGTTTTAAGCTCTGGGCCTGCAAACACCGGGCAAGAGGGTTGGCTGGCTGATAGATGCACTCGGCCAATAATCTCACCGTCAGTGTTTAAGCGCACAACCTCACCAGCACCCCAAAGCGCTAGCCATAGGCAGCCCTGGTTATCCATCACGGCGCCGTCGGGGCTGCCAATATGACCGGAAAAATCCGCAAAAGGCTCGGGTTCTCCGAGCGGCCAGCCTTGGTCATCCAGCGCCCAGCGCATCACAACGCCGGTTGGTGTATCCGTAAAGTAAGCGGTGGTGCCATCGGGTGAAAAGCACAGCGCATTAGGAATGCTAAGCCCGGTACGCAGCTGGCTTAGCTTGCCGCGATGCAGTCGGTAGAGGCTGCCCGCCTGGTGCTCAGCCTGTTTTCCCATGCTTGAAAACCACAGGCTGCCATGCCTGTCCACACGTGCGTCATTGCTGCGCGTAACAGGGTTATCGGCTTCAACATCGGCAAAGTGGGTAATGTTGCCGCTTTCAGGGTCGAAGTGGCTCAATGAGCGCTCACCCACTAGTAGCAGGCGGCTATCCTCAAGCGGCGCGGCCAGAGAAACCATATCGTCTAGCGCTACATGATCATGCTGCTGGCTGGTGTGAGAGAGCCAGTGCAAGCGCTTGCCAATAATATCGCACCAGTAAAGCCGTCCGCTGCTGGCTTGCCACTGCGGGCCTTCTCCAATCAGGCAACCACTATCTACTGCGACAGTTGCCTGCCATGTGGGTAATGACATTATTTTTCTCCGGCTTTTTTCCAGGCGTTAACTAACGCAATCGCCTGTTGGGCAACCGCCTTGGCATTTTGCCCGGGTTTATAAAGTGCGCTGCCCAGGCCAGCACCATCTACACCGGCTGCTCGCCAAGCGGCGAAATTATCGATACCAACACCGCCTACGGCGTACAAACGAGTGCCTTCAGGCAGTACAGCGCGTACGGCTTTCATACCTTCCAGCCCGACTTGGACGGCAGGAAAAAGCTTAAGCCCTGTCGCGCCAGCGTCAAGTGCATCGAATGCTTCGGAAGGGGTAACAATGCCTGGCCAGCTCGCCATCTTAAGACGATGCGTTTCTTCAATCACGCTGGGACGACAATTAGGCGAGACAATTAAACGCCCTCCAGCGGCATGAACGTCTCGGACTTGTGCGGGGGTAAGCACGGTGCCCGCGCCAATGACCGCCTGCTCGCCAAAGGCGTTAACTAAGCGGCGAATGCTCTCTAGTGGCTCCGGCGAGTTAAGCGGCACTTCAATCTGGGTGATGCCTGCGTTAAGCACCGCATCAGCAACGTCGATAACGTCATCGGGCGTTACGCCTCGCAAAATTCCGATCAGGGGTAACGTCATAGAGCTCTCTCTGCATTATTTGTTAGCGCCTGGTGGGCGAGTCGAAGACCTGCCAGTACGGCGGTGTCGCCCTCAACGTGATGGGTCTGAAAGCCGAGCGCGTTAAGGGCCAAGTGATAACGATGACAAAGCGCTGGATTACCAATCAAGGTAACCGTTTCATCGGTGGATAATGATTGGCAGGCGCCCGCTAGCTCAAGGCCAATCGCAAGGCCAGAAAGCCGTGCCGAGAGCACGCTTGCCCGGGTGTTACCCATGGGCAGGCGGCTATCCAGTAAATCCTGCGCCCGCAGGCCGAACAGGCGGCTGCTAAATGTCTCTGGGGCTGCGCTTATCTCGCTGACGGCGGCGATGAACGCATCACGGCAGGCGGGCTCGTTTAGCGCATCGCTGCCAATGGAGTGCTTTAGAACCGACTGATTCGCCAGTAGCTGATAAAGCTCGCCTGTTAGATAGGTGGTGAACTGTGTTACCGCGCCTGACTCAATGCTCGCCCATTTGGAGTGGGTGCCCGGCAGGCAGACCCGACCTGAAAAATCGGGCGCTTCGGCCGCCAGGCCAGCAAGCTGGGTCTCTTCTCCGCGCATGACATCAAAATGCTGAGCCGCGCTGTGGGTTTGGCTCAGGCCGGGCAGCAGATGTACACGCAGCTGGCCACCTACCAGCCGAGGCATCACCGCGCCATGGCTAAGCTGGTCAAGCGAGATAGGCACCGGCAGGTAAGCGGCTTCCAGCCAGCCTTGTCGAGCACCTGCCATGCCGCACACCATTACCGCTATGTGGCCGTTAGCAGGTAGCCAATCGCCCACCAGGCGCAACAGTTCAGCCTCGTATTCATTTGGCGTGAGCGAAAGCATGCCCTTATCGCTGCTGGCGTTGGCGATCACCTGGTCTTGCTTATCGAGCCCCCAAGCACGCAGGTTGCTTGAGCCCCAGTCTACCGCGATCCAGGCGAGCGTTTGCGGTAACGCATCAGAATCGGTACGCATGTGACGATATCTCCCCACGAATAAGGTTCTCCACGATTAAGAAAGCAGGGCTTACCACTCAGCGATAGAGCCGTCGTCGTGCGTCCATACCGGGTTGCGCCAGCGGTGGCCTGTTTTGGCGCGCTCTTCAACATAGGCTTCATCAATTTCTACGCCCAGGCCGGGGCCTTGGGGGATAGCGCAAAAACCGTCGGTGATACTTAGGGCTGTTTTGTCTACCAGGTAGTCCAGCACGTCATTGCCCTGGTTGTAGTGAATCCCCATGCTTTGTTCTTGAATGAAGGCGTTATGGCAGACAGCATCCAGCTGAAGTGAAGCGGCCAGGGTTAACGGCCCAAGCGGGCAGTGGGGCGCCAGAGCCACATCGTAGGCAGAGGCGAGGGTGGCGATTTTCAGCCCTTCGCTAATGCCGCCACAGTGGGAAATATCCGGCTGGATAATGTCGATCATGCCATCGGCCAGCAGATCGCGGAACTGAAAGCGGGTATGTAAGCGTTCGCCGGTCGCCAAGGGGTAGCTCAACCCGCCCGCAATATCTTTCAAGCAAGGCAAGTGTTCCGGTGCAACGGGCTCTTCAACAAACATGGGATGGTAAGGCTCAAGCTCACGCAGTAATGCTTTGGCCATGGGGCGATGGACGCGGCCATGAAAGTCGATACCGATACCCACATCCGGCCCAACGGCCTCGCGCGCCTCACGCACTCGGGCCACGGCTTCATCGACCTTGCGATGAGAGTCGACGATTTGCATTTCGGGCGTGCCGTTCATCTTGAACGCGGTAAAGCCTTTTTCGACCAGTGCCTTGGCACCAGCGCCCACATCGCTTGGGCGGTCGCCCCCGGTCCAGGCATACATGCGCATTTTATCGCGCACCGCTCCCCCCAAGAGTTGGTGAACGGGAACACCCAAATCACGCCCTTTAAGATCCCACAGTGCCTGGTCAATACCCGCAATAGCGCTCATCAAAATGGGGCCGCCGCGATAAAACCCGGCACGATAGAGCGTGTTCCAAAGGTGTTCGATCCGATGAGGGTCCTGGCCAATCAGGTAGTCGGAAAGTTCGTGAACAGCCGCTTCTACCGTTGCGGCACGGCCTTCGATGACCGGCTCGCCCCAGCCATAACAGCCTTCATCGGTTTCGATTTTAAGAAACAGCCAGCGGGGAGGGACTTGCCATGTTTTAAGACGCGTAATTTTCATACGATGTAATCCTCACGGTTAGCCGAGTGGGTACGGCAAACGTTATTGCAGAAGTTGGTTTCAGCCCAGCTAGACGATGCCCAGGTCGATAGCGGTGCGCCGCAATACCTCGCGCGCAGCGGTGTCGGCCGCGTTAATGTCGCCGGCTTTAATCGCATCCAGTACGTGGCGGTGCCGGGTCAAACTGTCGTCGAGTGTTTTAATATCGTGTTGCGAGCGATATACCAGCGCCATGATTGAAGGGCGTAATAAATGGCCCATTTGCCGCCACACCAGGTTATGTGTCGCTTGGTAGATCACATCGTGAAAGGCAACATCGAACTCAATGTGCTGGGCGCGCGCGTCAGGATTGCCTGCCGAACAGCGCATACCTTCAAACGCCGCTTCCAGACGTGTAATGTCATCACCGGTGGCCGCTTGGGCCGCCAATCTCGCAACCGTGGGCTCTGCTGAGAATCGAAAAGCGTAAATTGCGCGCACGAGCTGAGGGTCCAGGTTGACGAGCCCCGTCATCCATTCGCTCATCAATGGGTCAAGCAGGTGCCATTCACTCATTTCACGAACCAGCGTGCCCCGGCCCGCCGTGCGCTCTATAAGCCCGGCGGCCGTTAGGCTTGCCAATGCATTGCGTACCTGATTGCGGCTGACGGCAAAGTGCTTGCCGATATCCAGCTCCTTGGGAAAGACGTCACCGGGCTGCCAGTGGCCGGTTAATAGCGCCCTGGCCAGTAAGCGTGCCAAGTGTTCAGCGCCACCGTGGTGGGCGGGCAGGGTATCCAGCGTCATGGAATGTCTCTATGAATGACGGTAATAGCGTGAGCATATTAAATGTCAGACATTTTAACAACCAGACGAAAGTTGGTTTTAGGGGGGCCTTTTTTAAAAGGACTGTTTGTAAAGTACCGTTTTAAAAGGACGAGTCTTGGAAATCGCTTTTAACGCGCCCGTAGTGCGGCAATATCATCCTGAGTGGGTAGCGCGGCGTACGCGCCAGGCCGAGTAATGGCATGAGCCCCGCAGCGGCAGGCAGTCTCCACGGCAGCGCTTAAGAAGGCGTTATCCTCGTGCCAACCTGGGGCAATACCGTGGCGAGAAAGCTCTGCCAGCAGGCCACCAATAAACGCATCGCCACCCGCTGTCGTGTCCACCGCTTGTACACTGGGCGGCGCAATGTGCTGTGCCATGGCAGCACTTTTAAGCACCACATCGTTAGGGCCGTCAGTAATCAAAATGACGTTGACGCCTGCGGCCAAACGCTGGTTAAGCCAGGTGTCCTGGGACTGCTCGCCGCGCAGGTAATCCAGCTCCTCAAGCGATATCTTGAGCAGCTCGGCAGTGTCTAAAAGCTGCATCACCAGGCCAATATCGGCGGCGGCATCTGCCCACAAATTATGTCGCAGATTGGCGTCAACGCTCACCAGACAGCCAGACTGCTTGGCCATGTTTGCCAAGGCGAGGGTGGTTTCGGCAATGTCAGGATCGGTTAGGCTATTGCTGCACAGATGCACGATGGCTGGCGTTTCAAATACTCCTTGGGGCAAATGGTGAATGCGATAGAGCAGGTCAGCGGCCGGTGGGCGGTAGAAGTCAAAGGTGCGTTCGCCGAGGGCATCTCGGGAGACAAACGCGAGTGCCGTACGGGCCATTTTAGTCCGCATAACGCCATCGGTATTAACACCGTGGCTATTCAGTTCCCGAATCAAAAAATGGCCAAATGTGTCATCGCCGACCATACCTAAAAAGTGACTAGGCACCCCAAGCCGAGCACAAGCGACGGCAACATTAGCGGGCGCACCGCCAGCATAAGGAGTAAAGGTTTCCTGGCGGTCGTTAGCATCGCCTAAGCGACTTGAAAGCATATCCACCAGCGCTTCGCCAAACGCAATAACAGAAATCATGGGTTGTCCTTGTTGTTTTGAGGTTGCTGCCGCCCTGCGCGTTAAAACACTTCTTCGTTATGTAGCGCTTCGGCAGCGCCTAGCAGGCCTGTCCATGGGTGAGTAACGACCCAGATAGGAATATCCGCATTATAGGTGTGCATACGCCCTTTATTGATAAAGGCCGTATGTAGCTCGCTGTTGGGCAGCCAGTCCAGTAGGCGTGGAACAATACCGCCACATAGATAAACGCCCCCACGAGCGCCCATCGTCAGTGTTGCGTCGCCACACACATCCCCCAGGATTTTTAGAAACCGCAGCAGCGTGCGGCTGGCTATTTCATCACCCTGCTGGGCAGCCTGAGTCACCTCGGCAGCAGTGGTAAACGCTGGCGCTATGCCCTCAAGGGCGCAGTCAGCCGTATACAGGTCAACAATGCCCTGGCCACACAATAGGCGCTCTACGCTGACGCGCGGGTAGTGCTTGTGTAGCTCATCCAGCAGTTCACGCTCTCGAATATCGGTGGGGGCAAACGTAACATGGCCGCCTTCGGTGGGCAGCGGAATCCATGCGTGCAGGCCAGGGAAAACGCCCGCCACGCCCAGCCCCGTGCCCGGGCCAATTACCAGGTGCGCTGCATGTGCTTGAGGCGTGCCGGGCTTCACTTCCACCAGGTCGTGATCTGGCACGTGGGGGATGCCCAATGCCTGAGCGGTGAAATCATTAATAACTTTAAACAGCGAAAGGTTCAGCGTCTGCTGAACCTCGCTTTTTAAAAACTGCCAGTGGTTGTTGGTCATTTTGACCTGCTCGGCATGCACCGGGCAGGCAAACGCTAAGCAGGCCTCAGTAGGCGCGTTACTGCCGGTCGCGCCCACTTGGCTCAAATAGTCCTGGGCGGCTTCCACCACCCCCGGGTAGTCGGCGCAGGGTAGGTTGAGAATGTGTTGGGGCGTTTTCTCCCCCGATGTCGCCAATGAGAGCAGGTCGGCTCATTGGTCCTCCTGCTCTATTTTTTCCAGCTCTCGGGAAAGAACGTCAGCTTCAAAGCCGCCAAACACGCCTGCGCCTGCTTCGGCTTTGGTGGCCAAGTGGCGGAAGCCACCGAAAAGCTCGCGACCCATACCAAAGTGGTTCTGCTCAAGATTGGCCTGCGCGCACGGTCTGGCATCAAACGTGGCGGCATCCATCAGTACGTTAAGTTCGCCGGTTTCGGCATCCAAGCGCACAATGTCACCATCCTGCAGTTTGGATAGAGGGCCGCGGTCAATGGCTTCAGGCGTGACATGGATAGCGGCAGGCACTTTGCCTGAAGCGCCCGACATACGGCCGTCGGTCACCAAGGCCACTTTAAAGCCACGGTCTTGTAACACGCCTAAAAACGGCGTGAGCTTGTGCAGTTCGGGCATGCCATTGGCTTTAGGGCCCTGGAAGCGCACCACTACGATGACATCGCGATCCAACTGACCCGATTCAAACGCCGCTTTTACCTGGTTTTGATCATCAAATAGCTGAACAGGCGCCTCAACGATGCGGTGTGCCTGCTTCACTGCGGAAATTTTAATCACGCCGCGGCCCAGATTGCCGTCGAGTACGGTAAGTCCGCCAGTTGGCGAGAAAGGATTGCTGACCGGACGGAGTACCTCTGAATCGAGGCTGGATTCAGGGCCTTCGCGCCAAGTGAGTTTGCCATCTTCAAGGAAAGGCTCTTGCGTGTAGGCGGTCATGTCCGTACCAAAAACGGTAGGAATGTCTCCATGCATAAGACCCGCTTGGAGCAATTCACGAATCAGCAGACTCATACCGCCCGCCGCCTGGAAGTGGTTAACATCCGCCTGGCCGTTGGGGTAAATGCGGGTCATGCTGGGTACCACAGCGGAAAGCTCGGTGAAGTCGTCCCAGTTAATGGTAATGCCCGCCGCGGCTGCCATGGCCACCAGGTGCAGCGTGTGGTTGGTTGAGCCGCCGGAGGCCAGTAGGCCGACAATTGCGTTAACAATTGCTCGCTCATCAATTTGCTTATAGAACGGGCGGTAGTTGCCGCTTTGTTCGGTATTGCGAATGGCCTGTTCAGTGGCGTAGCGGGTGAGCGCTTCACGCAGCGGGGTGCCGGGGTTAACAAAGGAGGCACCGGGCAGATGGAGCCCCATCATTTCCATCATTAACTGGTTGGAATTGGCGGTACCGTAAAACGTGCAGGTGCCAGGGCTATGATAGGACTGGGATTCGGATTCCAGCAGCTCGTCTCGGCCAACCTTGCCCTCCGCATAAAGCTGGCGAACGCGGGCTTTTTCGTCATTAGGAAGGCCGGTGGTCATGGGGCCGCCAGGCACAAACATGGCCGGTAGATGGCCAAAGCGTGCGGCGCCAATAAATAGCCCCGGCACAATTTTATCGCAGATACCCAAGTACAGCGTTGCATCAAACATGTTGTGAGAAAGTGCGACCGCCGTCGCCATGGCAATCACATCGCGGGAGAACAGCGACAGCTCCATGCCGGGCTGCCCTTGGGTCACGCCGTCGCACATGGCGGGTACGCCGCCTGCGAACTGGGCGGTTGAGCCCATGCCCCGCGCGGCTTCTTTAATAACCGCAGGGTAGTCTTCAAAAGGCCGGTGAGCAGAAAGCATATCGTTATAGGACGATACGATGCCCACGTTGGCGCTATTGGTTAGCTTGAGTCGGCCCTTGTCGACAGGCACATCGCAGCCGGCAAAGCCGTGCGCCAGATTCCCGCAGGAAAGCTCGCCACGATGAACGCCTTGCTTATGTTGGTCCGCCATATGCGCTTCGTAGAGCGCACGCCGCTGCCGAGAACGTTCACGGATACGTTGAGTAACCTTGGCAACGGTAGGGTTTAACGTAGCAGGTGTTGGGCTCGGCATAATGACCTCTGCATGATAGAAACGGCACGGTTTGTGTAGTTATTTTACATATTTTTATACTATTTAAAGTAAATAAATAATAAAACAGGTTATTCATTTGGTTTTATTACTATATCCAAGGTCTTGCGTCTTTTGCTTCCTTGCCTCCATGCAACGCTCAAGCCGCTCAGAGGCTTATAGACACAAGCCTAGTATAATTCAATTGCCTCTATCGAGTTCCGCCTGCCAGGCTGGATGGGCGGCTCCATCATTATTGAGCTGGCGCACAACCCTTCCTGGATGACTGGCTGCTCATCGTTACTGTTAGCGGTTAAAAAGCCGGATGCGCGGCGATGAAAGAGCAACGTTAAAGCCCCAACGTTTGTTACTATTTAAGGCTTAACTGTCTGTTTTCTTTTACGCTACTGGAGCCCGCTATGCATTCCCTTATTGCCCAGATACAACCTGTTGATTACGCTGCTGGTGATAGGGCAAGGGCGTATCTGGACACGCTGACCAAGCCGCCTGGAAGCCTTGGGATGCTAGAGCAGTTGGCGATTCAGCTTAGCGAAATTAGCGGTGAACGTGCGCCTACTCTTACGCCGCCTGGGGTCGTGGTGTTTGCCGCGGACCATGGCGTTGTCGCCGAAGGCGTTTCTGCCTTTCCCCAAGCGGTTACGGCACAGATGGTCGCCAATTTCGCCAGCGGAGGTGCGGCAATCAACGTGTTTGCCCGGCAGGTGAACGCCAGGCTTGAAATCGTCGATGTGGGGGTCGTAAGCGATATTGATATGCCGGGCGTGGTCGTCAATAAGATACGTCGCGCCTCGGGAAATATTGCTATTGAAAATGCCATGCTCCCTGAGCAAGCCCAAGCAGCAATTGAGGCAGGCATTAATGCCGTGACGCGCGCTCACCAGGCGGGTTGTCGTAGTGTGATAGTAGGCGAGATGGGCATTGCCAACACCACCGCAAGTAGCGCCATGTTAGCGGCCTTGACCGGTACGCCGGTGGCTCAGGTGGTGGGCGCAGGCACAGGGCTTAACAGCCAGCAGCAAACCCATAAGGTGAATGTTATTGAACGGGCGCTTGCGGCGCGGCATTTTGAGGCGGATCAACCGCTAAGCGTACTGACCGCCTTGGGTGGGCTTGAAATAGCCGCGATGGTCGGCGCCTATTTGGCTGCAGCCGCTTATCGCCTGCCCGTCATTGTCGATGGTTTTATTGCGAGCGTGGCCGCACTGACTGCCTGCCGAATTTGCCCCGCTGTAAGCGGCTATCTTGTATTCGGTCATCGCTCTGAAGAGCCAGGCCACGGGGTAGCGCTGGAAGCGCTTGAGGCAACACCGTTACTCGCGCTGGGCATGCGCTTGGGGGAAGGCAGCGGTGCCGCGCTGGCTTTTCCTTTGCTCCAGGCGGCTACCGCCATGATGGCTGAAATGGCGACGTTTACCTCCGCCGGTATCGCGGATAAAACAGCGTGACCCTGCTACTGCTTATTACCCTCGCTATCGGGTTGGATTTACTACTAGGCGACCCTCGCTCGTTGCCGCACCCGGTCGTTTTCATTGGCCGCATGATCAGCTTTTTAGAAAAGAGCTGGAATCGAGGCGCTGATTCACAGCGAAAGCGCCGAGGATTTCTACTCGCTGCAACCGTCGTCATTAGCGTATGGGGCGTAAGCTGGTCAGTGCTTGCGCTGTTAACGGCGATTAACGTTTGGCTTGGGTTAGCTGCGGAGCTCTGGCTGCTGGCTACAACGCTTGCCATTAAAGGGCTGGCGGATGCAGGTCGCGCCGTCGCGGTACCGCTGGCTAACGGCGATTTGCCGGGCGCACGCCAAGCACTTTCCATGATTGTAGGGCGCGATACGGCAGCGCTCGATGAAGCTGAAATCACTCGGGCGACGGTGGAAACCGTGGCTGAAAATACCGTGGATGGTATTACCGCACCGCTGTTTTTTGCCGTGATAGGCGGGGCGCCGTTAGCTTTGGCGTATAAGGCGATTAATACGCTGGACTCCATGGTTGGGTACCGTAACGAGCGCTTTGAGAATTTTGGCTTTGCCTCGGCCAAACTGGACGATATAGCCAACTGGTTGCCTGCCCGAATCACCGCGTGTTGCCTTTGGTTAGGCGGCATTTTATTGGCCTTGGTGGCCAATAAGCCGCTACGCTGGCGAGGCGCGCTACGTGCCACTTGCCAAGAGGCCCCGCGTCACCCAAGCCCCAATGCCGGTTGGCCAGAGGCCATGGTTGCCAGGCTATTGGGTGTGCAGCTGGGTGGGCTTAATACCTATCAAGGCGCTATTTCTCGGCGCGCAACGCTTGGCGAGCCTCTGGCGCCACTAAACGTGACGCACATCGGGGCGACCATTCAACTAATGCATGTAGGGTGGCTGCTGTTTATGGGGCTGATGGGGTTGCTATGGGTGGGGGTAAGGTGAGCTATAAAGCAGATCAGTGCGCCTCTCACTGGCCAGGCCATGGTGGCCAGCCAGCCGCACTTTTGAAGCGCTTTGGGCTACCCGATGCGCACCCGATAGAAGACTTTAGTGCCAACCTTAATCCGCTTGGCCCGCCTGAGTGGGTGGCAAACGCGCTCACTACGTCGATTGCGTCGCTTGCCCATTATCCGGCACCTGATTATCGCGTGGCTCGAGAGGCGATAGCCGCCTACCACGGCGTTACGCCCGAGCAGGTACTGCTGACCAACGGGGGCGCCGAGGCGATTTTTTTAGCGGCAGCCCGGTATGCGGGCAAGCGCGCCGCCATCGTGACGCCTGGCTTTGGAGAGTATGCGCGCGCCTGCCGCGCACACCGTTTGTCAATTACTTATATTGCGTTATCCGCTCCAACGTTTGAGCTTGATCTCGACGCATTAATGGCATCACTAAAAGGCATCAGCGTACTATTTTTATGCCGCCCCAATAACCCTACCGCTACGTTGATTCCACTGAGTACCATGCAGGAGTTATTGGCCCGCACGGCAGCGATAGGTTGCGATGTGGTGGTTGATGAAGCGTTTGTTGATATGACCGTGGAGGAGGGGGAGAGAGCGTCGTTAACGCCCCTGTTGACCGAGTATCCGCATTTACTACTGCTACGCTCAATGACCAAGTTTTATACGTTGCCGGGGTTACGCGTAGGCTACGTGCTGGCGTCTTCGGTGGTCATCCAAACGCTGGCGGTGCATCAACCTCCCTGGAGCGTAAATCAGATGGCGGCTGCGTTGGTGGCGCCGCTTCTTCGGGATGCGGTGTTTGCTGAGCAAACTCGCAGCTGGCTAAGCCAGCAGCATCCGCTGATGGCGGCATCTCTGCCTACAAAAGGACTTGATGTCGTCACCAGCACGACGAATTTTTTTCTGGTAAGGCCTAATAACACTTTGCGTGAAAGGGGGCTTACCAGTAACGTACTTTTTGAGCATCTGTTGCGAAACGGCATACTGGTTCGTCATACGCATAACTTTGCAGGTCTGGACGGCGATTGGGTGCGCATTGCCCTGCGTGGCGCAACAGCGAACCAACGATTACTAAAGGTACTGAATGATTGTCTTTGTTAGTGGCGGCGCTCGCTCGGGGAAAAGCGCAGTGGCCGAGCAGCAGGTAATAAAAGCCGCCAAGGGGAGCAGTTGCTACTACATTGCTACTGCGGAGGTTTATGACGCAGAGATGGCGGCGCGAGTGGCACGCCATCAAAGTACACGGGATACGCGTTGGATCACGATAGAGGCGCCCATTGCCATTGACCAGGCGATCGCACAAGTGCCCGATGGCGCCGCTGTATTGTTGGACTGCCTGACACTCTGGGCCAGTCAGGTGCGTTACGCGGGTGGTTTAACTGACTCCCAAGGCAAGGCGCTGTTAGCTAAGAGCGTACAAGATGCGCGCTCGCGAGGCATTCACCTGGTGCTGGTGTCCAACGACCTCAATGAGGATCTGCCTTCACCTGATAAAGAGCTCTGGAGTTTCCTGACATTTTTACAGTCACTGCATTGCTGGCTGGCGGCTGAGGCAAACTCGGTGCTTGAAGTGGTGGCTGGGCATGCCATTGAGTGGAAACCCAAGAGTGACCCTTCATGAAAAATGCTTTTTATGGTGGTGCGCTTGCCCTGCAGTTCTTAACTCGCTTACCGGTACCGATTGCTTGCCCTTGGACACCTAAAACCCGCCGCTGGGCTATCCGTGCCTATCCCCTGGTGGGGGTGTTGTTGGGTGGTTTGTTAGCGCTGCTGGCACTGTTGCTTCAAAACGCACCCACGGCAATTGCCGCACTTGCGCTGCTCAGCCTATGGGTGGGCTTGAGCGGTGGCTTGCACCTGGATGGGGTAATGGATTTAGCCGATGCACTGGGCAGCAACCAACCGCTGGCGCGCCGCTGGGAAATCATGAAAGACCCCCAAATTGGCAGTTTCGGCATCCTGGCGCTGCTTTTTTTGCTTGCCTGGAAAGGCGTCCTGCTTTGGGCATTGCTGCAATACGACGCCCCGCTCTGGTGGTTGGTGGTACTCCCCGCGCTGGGGCGGTGGGGGGGCGCGATGCTACTGGTGTTCACGCCATGTGCTCAACAAACAGGGCTGGCCTGGGCCTGGAAACAGTCGCTTGGCCTGCGTGATGTACTGCTGGCGCTGGTACCTTTGCTGCTGCTCGCGCTTTTTTGGCCGGGCATTATGGCAATGTGTCTTGCGACGGGCTTATTTGTAGTCGCCAGCCGATGGGCGCTGATGACACTGTTCCAGGGTATTAATGGTGATATGGTGGGCGCGACGATAGAAGGGGGTGAGTTGTGGCTGATGGGGTTAATGTTGAGCTGGTGGTGGTACGCCATGGCATCACCGCCTGGAATGTAGAGCGCCGCTATCAGGGACAGCGCGATATTCCGTTGTTATTTCCTGATGCTGAAGAGGGGCTTTTAGCACTTCGCGAAGCGCTAGCAAGCGAGCGTTTTGACGCGATCTATTCAAGTGACCTTCACCGCTGTCAACAAACGCTTGAATGGATTCAAGCGGCCAAACCGGGGGTGCCGCTACGTTTGGAGCCACGCCTACAAGAACTCAATTTTGGCGATTATGAAGGCAAGGTTTACGATGAACTTAAGGACTTGCCGCATTATCGTGCTTGGGTGGATAGCGTCGGCGAGCTACAGATCCCAGGTGGCGAGTCCGCGGCTCAGCTACGTGAGCGCTTGGCGCTTTGGCTTGCCGATGTAGCGAAAGATGCCTTGGCGCATGGGTATCACAAGATTCTGGTCGTGACGCATGGCGGCGTTATCCGCGAGCTTCGCCGCCGTTTTGAAACGATTGAGTTTTGGGATGGCGCGGTGACCCAGGCCCAGGGAAGACGCTGGCAATTGACGTATCACCCCGGCGATTGTGAAAAAGGAGAGTGGCTATGCAACTATTCATCGGCGGTGCCTGTGCCGGTAAGCGAAGCCTTGTAAAAACACGTTTTCCAAGTGCTGTCTGGTGGCGATTAGCGCCTGGGCAGCGCTTACGTGAGTGCGCCGGGATAATGCTGCCCAGCACACCATTAATACTGCATGGCGTACTGGAATGGCTCTCAGCCTCCATGGACTCCGATGCAGGAAGCGATGGCTGGCGGTCACAATGGTGCGATGATTTAAACGAGCTTCTGCAATCTGCCAAGACGCAGCAAACAGCGCTGGTTATTATCGCCAGCGATATCGGCCGAGGCGTTGTGCCCATCGAGCGTCATCAACGCCGCCTGCGTGATTTAAACGGCTGGTTTAGCCAAGACGTAGCGGAACGTGCTGAGCACGTTTGGTATGTGCGCCATGGGTTGGTTATGCCGATGCCAGCATAGAATTAGTGCTGTTTTATTGTCTGGCGTGTACGCAGAGAGTGGCTGGCATGCCTTTTAAACCGCGCTTCTAAAACGCATGATCCGTTTGCCGTCAATGGGATCATCCAGCACGTGGGCGTGCACGCCGAACGTCTCTTGTAAGCACTGGGCGGTTAGCACGTCATGTGGTTGGCCGCTGACGATCAGTCGTCCGCCATCCATCACGCCAATGCGGTCGCACTCCATGGCCTGGTTAAGGTCGTGCAGGGTGATCACAACGGTAATCGGCAACTGCCTGACCAGCTCAAGAATGGAGAGCTGATGGCGGATATCCAAATGGTTGGTGGGCTCGTCCAGCAGGAGAATTTTGGGTTGCTGGGCCAGTGCCCGGGCAATATGAACGCGCTGGCGCTCACCGCCCGAAAGGGTATGCCAGAGGCGGTCCGCCATGTGCGCCATATCCACGTCATCCAGTGCCTGGCCGACAATCGCATCATCCTCGGCGGACCAGGGGCGAAGCGCAGTGAGAAACGGCGTACGTCCCAGTGCAACCACCTGACGCACATGAATTCTATCGGTGGTTTCCGCCTGCTGTTCAACCATCGCGATAGACTGCGCAATATGGCGTTGGCGCATTTTGGCGATCGGCTGACCGCCCATGTGTACATGACCTGTTTTGGGTTTGTTTAAACCTGCCAGCAGGCGAAGCAGCGTGGTCTTGCCGGAGCCGTTGGGGCCAATCAAGCCAAAGGTTTGGCCGGGCGCAACGTCCAGGCAAACGTCCTTTAAAAGCGTGCGTCCATGCACGCTCCAGCCCAGCTGTTCAGCGGTTAATTTCATCGGTTCCTCGTGCCGCGAACAAGAATCAACGCAAAAGCTGGCGCGCCGATCAGCGAGGTAATAACCCCAATGGGCAGGACCTGGCCGGGCACCAGAACGCGCGAAAGAATATCCGAGCCAATCAAAAACACGGCGCCAGCAAGTGCCGAAGCGGGCACCAGGCGCGTGTGCTGGGTGCCCACGATAAAACGCATGGCATGCGGAATGACCAAACCGACAAAGCCAATAGCGCCCACCATCGACACCATAATGGCTGTCACCAGCGCTACCGCAATAATTAACAGCCCTCGTGTTGGGCGCACGGCGATGCCCATGGACGCCGCGCTGTCGGCGCCGAAGGTAAAGGCATCCAGTGCGCGGCGGTGCCAAAGGCAAATCAGCAAGCCGCCCAAGGCGGCAGGTAAAGCGATCACGACATCGCTCCAGCGCACACCGGAAAGATTGCCCAGTAGCCAGAACATGATGCCGCGAGCCTGCTCGGCACTGGCCGACTTGGTAATGATGAAGGCGGTCAGCGCATTAAACAGTTGAGAGCCTGCAATGCCCGCCAGAATAATAGCCCCGGCGGCTTGGGTGCTGCGCCCGCCGCCAGTCCCGCTGCTGGCTGCATGGGCAAGCAGTACCACCAGGCCAAAGGCAAGTACTGCCCCGGCAAACGCTCCGGCAGATAAAGTGAAAGCACCCGCACCAAGCCCTGCTACGGTAACGGCTACGGCACCGGTTGAGGCGCCTGCAGAAATACCCATCAAGTACGGGTCCGCCAAGGGGTTACGCAGCAACGCTTGAAGCACCACTCCGGCCAGCGCCAGCGCGGCGCCACAACACGCAGCCACAATGGCGCGGCTTAAGCGGTAGTTCCAGATAATACCGGCATCAATGCGATCAACGGCGTAGTTAGCGCCCAGAAGATGGTTAGCCAATACCTTGAGAATCGTATCCACAGGAATCGAGGTTTCACCAATTGCCGTACCGGCGAGCAGTGCTACCAGCAATACCAGGGGGGCAAGCCAAAACCAGTGCGCCTGAGCGCGCAGTGCTTGGGTACTTTGCATCGCAACCGCTTTCATAGCGTAAACGAGGTAGCAGGTAGGGCGGGGAAGGGCTTCATGGGATGGTGTTCCGGGTGCCGATGGATATAAAACTCGACAGACTGCCGAAGACGTGACGATAAAGCACGAAAAACCTTTGCGATTGATGACTTGCTTAAGCGGGGAGGTGGCTACACCCTGGTGCCATCCTCTATAATGCGCGGTTATTGTAGTCATTTTATCGGCGTTTGGCTCTATCGTTATTCTCTTGTCAGTGATGAATAACTTTCACGTGTGTTGCAGTGTCCATGCGTCGCTTAATGTATTAGGTTTACCCGCTTGTAAAGTAGGCGCTTTACTCGCTTGTTAGGGCGCTGAGTAGCCCAATATCTTCTTGTTAAATCAAGTTAATGTTCCTTCTGCCCATGGTGATGCCTGTGGTTGAGTTTCCCTTTACCGCCGTCGTCGGCCAGGCATCGCTTAAAAAAGCGCTGCTTCTGAACGTGATTAACCCGCGCATTGGCGGGGTGCTGATTAGCGGCCCGCGAGGCAGCGCAAAATCGACTCTCGCCCGCGCGTTGGCCGCACTACTTCCAGAATCAGGTCAGGGCGACACGTCGCCGTTTGTTACGCTGCCGCTGGGCGCCAGCGAAGACCGCCTGACCGGTAGCCTGGACCTGCAAAAGGTATTGAACGAGCGCGAAGCCACCTTTCACGAAGGGCTGTTGGCCAAAGCCCATGGCGGCGTTTTGTACGTCGATGAAGTCAATCTGCTCGCTGACACGCTGGTTGACCTGCTGCTGGATGTCGCTGCCAGTGGGGTCAATATCGTCGAACGCGACGGTATCAGTCACTCCCACGCGGCACGCTTTAGCCTGATTGGCACCATGAACCCGGATGAAGGGGAACTGCGCCCGCAGTTGCTCGACCGCTTTGGCCTCTGTCTGGAACAGCCTGCCTCCATCCGTATCGAAGAACGCATCGCCATCGTGCAGCAGCGCGATGCTTTTGACCGTGACCCCGAGCGCTTTATCGCCGACTACGCTGATGAGCAGTCAGCCCTGCGTGAACGTATCGAGCAGGCGCGCCGCACGCTTGCTGCCGTTACCGCACCTGACTGGGTTTATGCGCACATCGCTAGGCGCTGTGAAGAGGCCGGCGTTGAAGGCCTGCGTGCCGATGTTACCTGGCACCGCGCCGCCCAGGCCCACGCCGCCTGGCGGGGAAGCGATACGATCACCCAGGACGATGTCGATACCGTTGAGCCTTGGGTATTGGCCCATCGGCGTACGCGTGAATCTTCCACACCGCCGTCTTCTCCGCCGCCTTCGTCTACGCCAAATGAAAAACCTTCTGGCGGTCAGCCGTCTGCCAGTGGACATTCTGGCGAGCAAGGGCAGTGGGGCGCCATGCCGCCCGTGGCGCAGAATATGCGGGATAGCCAGCCGCTTGATCTCCCTGCGCTACGCTTGGCTCCTTCTTCCCACCGGCCTGTGGCTAAGCAGCCGCTATCACTGGGCGGTAGGCGCAAGGGCGATGAAGCGGGCCAAGGGCGAACCAGGGCTGCGCTGACCTCGCGGCCGGATTGGTTTGCTACGCTGATCGCCAATCGCGGCCAATGGCCTTGGCGGCAGTTGCGTTATCAAAAAGCGCGCACCGGGCAGCCGGTGCTGCATTTGGTACTGCTGGATACCTCCGGCTCGACGTTGGGTAAGCGCTTGTTGGGCCAAGCCAAGGGCTGGGTCGATAGCCTGACCCGCCAGGCGTACAGCGCGCGCGAGCAGATGGCCGTATTGGGCTTTGGCAACGATGCGGTGACACCGTTATTCACCCGCCAACGTGCCCCCAAAAGCCTGGAAGCTACGCTGAACAGTGCCGATGGCGGGGGCGGTACGCCGCTGCGTAAAGTGGTAGAGGAGGCTGGGCGGTTGATTCGCCAGTGGCAGCGCCGTGAGCCTGGCCTGCATATACGCACTTACTTGATCACCGACGGACGCACCCGCGAATCCGTTGCAGACCTGCCAAAACTGGGCGACTGCGTGGTGATGGATACCGAATACTCATTTGTAAAACGTGGCCAGGCCGCGCGCCTTGCCCAGCAGCTGGGCGCCCACTATTGGGCCCTGCCCACCCAGGAGTCAGCATGAGCGATAGCAATCACCAAAACCGCATGCAGCGCAAAAAAGAGGTGGTCGATGAGCGCATCAGCCGCGCTATTGATGAGCGCGGGGTGTTAATCCTGCTCAAAGGCAACGGCAAGGGTAAAAGCAGCTCGGCGCTCGGTACATTGGCGCGCTCGCTGGGGCATGGTCAGAAAGGCGCGGTCATTCAGTTCATTAAAGGGCGGCGCGAAACCGGCGAATACCTGTTCTTTCGTGACCACCCAAGGCTTGACTGGCACATCATGGGCCAAGGGTTTACCTGGGAAACCCAGGACCGCGAGCGCGATATCCAAGCCGCCGAAGCCGCCTGGGAAATCGCCAAGGGCCTGTTGGAAGACTCGGCCTACAACATCATCGTGCTGGACGAAATGAGCTATATGTTCAAGTACGGCTACCTGGACCCGGTGCCGGTGGTCGAGGCACTCAAACGCCGCCCGGCGCATCAAAGCGTGATTATTACCGGGCGCACCATGGCCCAGCCGCTTCAGGAAGTAGCAGACACTATCAGCACCGTTCAGGATGAGCGTCACGCGTTTCGCGGCGGCGTTAAAGCTCAGGCGGGGATCGAGTACTGATGAGTACACCTTCTGCCCGCTGCCCCGCGTTGTTTATCTCGGCACCCGCCTCGGGCCAGGGTAAAACCACGGTAACCGCTGGGCTTGCGCGGCTGCTGCGTAATCAGGGCAAGGTGGTGCGGGTATTTAAAACCGGCCCGGACTACCTGGACCCGCAAATACTCGCTCAGGCCTCGGGCCAGCCGGTTGATCAGCTCGACTTATGGATGGCAGGCGAAGCCTACTGCCGCCAGCGCTTTTATGAAGCCGCTGTTGAAGCCGATTTGATTCTGGTGGAAGGCGCCATGGGGATGTTTGACGGCGAGCCTTCCAGTGCCGATTTAGCCGCGCTGTTCGGCATTCCCATGGCCATCGTAATGGATGTAAAAGGCATGGCCCAAACCGCCGCTGCGCTGGTAACAGGGCTGGCTGGCTTTCGCGACGATATTCATTTTGCCGGGCTGATTGCCAATAACTGTGGCTCGCAGCGCCATCGCGAGCTGATTGAAGGCGCGCTGCCTGAAGCCATACCGTTTTTAGCTGCCGTACCACGCGACCCTGAACTTGCACTTCCCGAGCGCCATCTGGGCTTGGTGCAGGCGGAAGAGATCCGCGACGACCTGGAAATTCGCTTTGAAGCCGCCGCGCAGGCGCTGGAAGCCGCAGGCCTGCTGGATGCGCTCGCCACGCTTGCGCCGGTCAGCTTTAGTGCTTCTACTGAGGCGCTTCCCGCTGTGCCGCAAGTGCTAACAGGGCAGACGATAGGCGTAGCCCGCGATGCGGCGTTCAGCTTTATTTATCAGGCCAACCTGGATCTGCTGGCGCAGATGGGCGCGCAGGTGCGCTTTTTCTCTCCGCTGAGCGATGCCGAACTGCCCGAGTGCGATGCCCTTTGGCTACCCGGCGGCTACCCGGAGCTTCACGCGCAGGCACTTGCGGCGAACAGCGCCATGCGCGATGCCATTAAAGGCTTCTTTAGCGCGGGCAAACCCATCCTCGCCGAGTGTGGTGGCATGCTGTATAGCTTGGAAACGCTAACCGACTATGCTGAGAACTCTCACTCTATGCTCGGTTTACTGCCGGGGCACGGTGCCATGCGCGGGCGTCGCGGCTGCCAAGGCATGCAGACTGCCGAGCTACCCGAAGGGCCGGTTCGCGGCCATGCGCACCATCGCTCGATGGCCGAGCAAACGCCTGAGCCGATTGCTTACGGGTGCCGCCAGCGCCACCCAGCGCCGGGTGAGCCGATCTACCGGGCCGGGCGCCTGACGGCGACCTACTTACACCTGTTTTTCCCGAATAATCCTGCGGCGGTAGCGCGTCTGTTTAGCCACGCTCTTGGCAACGATTCAGCGCGGGCCACGGCCGCAAGCTCCCAAATTAAGGAATCCTCGCATGCAGTTAAATAAAATTCCCGCCACGGTTGTGACCGGTTTTCTGGGCAGCGGCAAGACCACCTTGCTGGCCAATATTCTGCGCCAGATTACCGGCAAGCGGATTGCGGTTATCGTCAATGAGTTTGGCGAGCAGGATATCGACTCAAGCCTGCTGCGTAGCTGTGCGCTGGATTGTGACGCAGAAAGTGACGAGGGTGAGCAAATCGCCTCCGGTGAAGACGGCAGCATTTACGAGCTGGCCAATGGCTGCATCTGCTGCACGGTGGAAGAAGAGTTTTTGCCGGTGATGAAACAACTGGTGGCGCGGCGTGATGATATCGACCACATCCTGATCGAAACCAGCGGGCTGGCCTTGCCCAAGCCGCTGGTGCAGGCGTTTAACTGGCCGGAAGTGCGTCAGCACTGCACCGTGGATGCCATTATCACGGTGATCGACGGGCCTGCCGTCGCTGCGGGCCGGTTTGCCAACGACGAAGAAAAAGTTGCCGCTCAGCGGCTGGCCGATGACAGCCTTGATCACGACCCCAGCCTGCGCGAACTGCTGGATGACCAGCTAAGTGCGGCGGATTTAGTGCTGGTCAGTAAAACCGACCTGCTGAGCGCCGACGAAAAAGCCCGCGTTGAAGCGCTGGTACAGGCGCGGGTGCCCGCATCGGTCAAAACGCTGTTTATCGACCAAACGCTAGCGACTGACACGGCCCAGCTGGAGGCCCTGATGGGCATAGGCGCGGCCAGTGAAGAGCATATCGACAAGATTACCAATCATCACGACAAGCACCATGCCGAAGGCACCCACCATGATCACGCCCATGATAACTTTGACTCCTGCGTGATTACGCTGGGCGAAGTCGATGGCGATGAGCTGGCGGCCAAGCTTCAACATCTGCTGAAAACCCAGGAGATCTATCGCGCCAAGGGTTTTGCGGCCATTCCCGGTAAGCCCATGCGCCGAGTCATCCAGGCAGTGGGCGAGCGCCTGGACGGTTATTTTGATCGCTTATGGCGCCAGGACGAGCCGCGCCAGACCCAACTGGTGATTATTGGCAAAACGCTGAACAGCGATGAAATTCATAAGGCGCTTGCCAGCGCTGAGAAGCCGGTAAGCGCCTAATGCATCTTTTCGCTGCCAAACCGGGGGGCTTTGTTGATGATGAAGGCATCATCGACCTACAGCAAAGCCCTGCCGAGGTTGTGATTATGTCCGCCGCTGACAGTAACTTGTCGGCGTTGGCCCAAGCGGTTGATCGCCTGGGCGATGACTACCCCTCGGTGCGGCTGGCGAACTGGATGAACCTGGTGAAACCAGCGGCGTTTGATCTTTACGAAGACCGCGTGCTGGAAAAAGCCCGCTTGGTGGTGGTGTCACTGCTGGGCGGCAAAGGGTACTGGCAATACGGTTACGAGCGGCTTCTGGCTTGGGCGGCTGCCAAGCCCGGGCGCCAACTGATTCTGGTGCCCGGCTGCGACGCCCCGGACGATGCCCTGCTGGAAGACTCCAGCATTGCCTTTGACGATGCCTACCGCGTATGGCGCTACTTGCGCGAAGGCGGCGTGGATAACGCCGAGCAGCTGCTGCGCTTTATCGGAAGTGAATGCTTGGCGCATGAGTACCTAGCACATAAGTACTCGTGGCAAGAGCCTAAAGTGATTCCGGCGGCGATAATTTACGCACCCCAAGCCAACGGCCAGCAAGCGGTCAGCCTAAGCGAGTGGCGTGACCAGCGTATTGCAGAGCGCCCGGTGTGCCTGCTGCTGTTTTATCGCAGCCACCTGCAAGGCGCGAATACCGCTGTGCTCGACGGCATGATCGACGCGCTGAAAGCCGAAGGGCTTGAGCCGTTAGCCGTCGCGGTGGCCTCTTTAAAAGAAGGCCCCTGCATCGCGTTCGCCAATCACCTCATTGAGCAAACCGGCGCCATGCTGGTGGTCAATACCACCGGCTTTTCGGTAAACCGTACCGCCGATGACGCCAATGCAGCAGATGAGCTGGGCAGCAATCTTCATGAGAGCCTTTTTATCGGGCGGCCGGTGGTGCTTCAGGCGATACTCGCCAGCAGTACGGCGGATGACTGGCAGGGCATGGCCGCAGGCCTGCATAGTCGTGATGTCGCCATGCAGGTAGTGCTACCCGAAATGGACGGGCGGATTATCACCCGTGCCGTTGGATTTAAAGCTGAGGCGCACTATAACGCTCGCGCCCAGCTCTCAGTCACGCACCACACGCTGCACCCAGAACGCGCTGCCTTTGTGGCCAAACTGGCCCGGCGGTTTTGCGCGCTGTGCCAAACGCCCAATGCCCAAAAGCGCGTCGCGCTGATTATGGCCAACTACCCCAACCGCGATGGGCGTATCGGTAACGGCGTGGGGCTGGATACACCGGCCTCTACGCTGCACATTTTAAATGCCCTGAAAGGTGCCGGTTATCCGCTAAGCGAATTGCCGGAAAGCGGCGATGCGCTGATTCGCCTGCTCCAGGGCGCCGTTACTAACGATCATGACAGTCTGGATCAACGCGCTTGCTGGCAAAGCATCAGCGTTGAGGATTATCTGGCCTGGTTTCAAACCCTGCCCGCCGCGCTTCAGAAAACGATATGGACCCGCTGGGGCGCGCCGCAAGATGACCCAAAATGCCGCCAGGGGCGGCTGATGATTTCGGGTATCCGCTTGGGCGAAACCTTCGTGGGCATCCAACCCGAGCGCGACTTTATTGAAGACCTGACCCAGTCCTATCACGATATGGAGCTGGCGCCGCCGCACAGCTACCTGGCGTTTTACCTCTGGCTGCGCGAGCACTATCAGGTCGAGGCAGTTATTCACGTGGGCAAGCACGGTAATCTTGAGTGGCTGCCGGGCAAAAGCACCGCGCTAAGCGCCGAATGCTGGCCGGATATCGCCTTGGGTCCGATGCCGCATTTCTACCCGTTTATTGTGAATGACCCCGGCGAAGGCGCCCAGGCCAAGCGCAGAAGCCAGGCGGTAATTATCGACCACCTGATGCCGCCGCTGGCGCGCGCTGAACTTTACGGCCCCATGGCTGAGCTTGAAGCGCTTACCGATGAGTATTATCAGGCGCTGGACATGGACCCACGCCGTGAAGCGCTAATTCGCGAGCAGATACTTTTGCATCTGCGGGCAACCGGCATCGGTCAGGAGCTTGCCCACGCGGTGAATAGCAGCTGTGACAGCGAAATTCTCAACGAGCTGGACACGTTTCTGTGCGATATCAAGGAAGCCCAGATTCGCCACGGCCTGCACATACTGGGCACGCTACCGCCCGAGGAGAAACGGGCGGCCACGCTGGTAGCCCTGTTAAGGCTGCCGCGTGGTGAAGCGGTGGCAAGCCGCGGTTTGCTGCACAATCTGGCCGCTGACTTGGTGCTGGGTGAGGACTTCGACCCGCTGGCGGCGGGCAGCGAGCCTTGGCTTGGCCCTAAACCGGCCGTGCTGGCAGGCAAACTAACCGCTGCCTGGCGAACCGGCGCTGATACCCGCGAGCGGCTGGAGCTGCTCGGCGAAGAGCTGGTGGCCGACTATGTGTTGGCTCAAGGTTGCCTTACAACGCTCTCGCAACATTATCCGGCCACGGCCGAGCAGCTTAAATTTGCCCGCGAGCAGCTGTGGGCCGCCATGCAGCAGGGCGTAAAGATGGAGGTTGGCTCGCTGCTGGATGGGCTTGAGGGGATTTTCGTGCCCGCCGGACCGAGCGGTGCGCCGAGCCGGGGGCGGTTGGATACGCTGCCCACCGGGCGCAACTTTTTCAGCGTGGATAACCGCTCGATTCCTTCGCCTGCTGCCTGGACGCTGGGGGAAAAGTCCGCTCAGGCATTTGTCGAACGCTACCTGCAGGATCACGGCGACTATCCACGACGCTTGGGGCTCTCCATCTGGGGGACCGCGACCATGCGCACCGGCGGCGACGATATCGCGCAAGCGTTTGCGCTGATGGGTGTGCGGCCCAAATGGTCGTTGGGCTCTCAGCGGGTGATCGATTTTGAAGTAATCCCTTCAATGTTGCTTAACCGGCCACGGGTGGATGTCACGCTGCGCGTATCCGGATTTTTTCGCGATGCCTTTCCGAACGTGATTCGCCTGTTTGATGCCGCCGTGCAAGCGGTTGCCAGCTATGCAGAACCGGGCGATAGCAACACCATTCGCGCCGCTGTGCTTGAACGCCAGCACGCCCTTGAAGCGCAAGGGTTAAGTGCCGAAATGGCCGCCCAGGAAGCGAGCTACCGTATTTTTGGCAGCAAGCCTGGCGAGTATGGCGCAGGCCTGAACCGGCTGATTGAAAACCGTAGCTGGGGCGATGCCGATGACCTGGCTGAGGCCTACCTGGGCACCGGTGCCTATGCTTACGGGCAGTTTGCGGATTCCGGCACCGCTGCACGCAGCGCTTTTGAGCAGCAGATCAAAGGGCTGGATGCGGTAATACAGAATCAGGATAACCGCGAGCACGATATTCTCGATTCCAACAGCTACTACGCCTTTCAGGGCGGTATGGCCAACGCTACCCGCGCGCTTGCCGGCCAGGCGCCTGAGGTCTATCACGCCGACCACGCCAACCCCGCCGTACCCAAAATACGCACACTCAAAGAGGAGCTTGCCCGGGTCATTCGCTCGCGCGTGTTGAACCCCAAGTGGATCAACGCCATGCGCGAACACGGCTACAAGGGCGCGTTTGAGATGGCCGCCACGGTCGACTACCTGTTTGCTTACGACGCCACCACGGACCTGGTCGCGGATTACCAGTACGCCCAGGTGAGTGAAGCTCTGGTGCTGGATGAGGCCAACCAGCAGTTTTTACATGAGCACAACCCGGCAGCCCTTGAAGAGATGGCCGAGCGGCTGCTGGAAGCTGCCCAGCGCGGCATGTGGCAGGAACCCGGCGAGCACGGTAACGCGCTGCAAGACCTGCTGCTGGAAATGGACGAAGCCAGGGAAACCGCCAGTTTATGAGCACTGGTCCGCTGATCAAAGGCTGGTGCCCCGGCGCCTGGCGGCCCATGGAAACTGGCGACGGCTGGCTAGTGCGCGTGCGCCCACCGCTCGGCCAGCTTTCCAAAGCGCAGGTGCTCGCGCTGTGCGACGCAGCGGAAACCTTCGGCAATGGGTTAATTGAGTTAACCAGCCGCGCCAATATTCAACTGCGCGGCGTCTCGGAAAGCACATGGCCGCCGTTAATGGACTTTTTGGTCGCGCACGAATTGGTCAGCGCGGAGCCCGCCACCGAGCAGCAACCCCAATGTCTGCTAGCGCCCGGCTGGCAGGCGGGCGATGACACGCATCAACTTGCCCGCTTGTTACAGGCGCGAGGCAGCGAGTTGGCCGCGATGCCCAGCAAAGTCGGTATTGTGATTGATGCAGGTGAATTAGCGGTATTGGGAGATGCCGCCGCTGATTTTCGAGTTGAACGCGCAATAGAAGGCGGGCTGATAGTGCGCGCCGAAGGCCATGCCTGCGGTACGCCGGTGGGCTCTATTGAGGCGGCCATCGAGCATTTAATACGCCTGACGCACTGGTTTGTGGAAAGCGGCGGAAATGACGCCGGGCGGATGAGGCGGCATAAAGTGCCGCTTCCCGCGTGGTCACCTGCTAAAATGCGCCCCGCGAGCGCTTCTGCCATGGAGAATGCAACGCAGGGCGCGGCGCTGGCGCTTGGCGAGTATCAAGCGGGGATGGTTTACGGGCTGCCGTTTGGGCGCGCAGCCGCTGCTGCGTTGCGGGCAGCGGTTACGCCTGCGGCGGTGAGCCATGTGCGAGTAACGCCGTGGCGACGTTTATGGGTCAAGGGTGCAAGTGAGCCGATTGAAGGCTTAATCAGCGATAACCAGGATACGCGCTTATTGATGGATGCCTGCCCCGGCGCGCCTTACTGCGCTCAGGCAAGCGTTGCTACCCAGCCGCTGGCTAAACGGTTAGCGCCCGACGTTAAAAGACACAGCGTTCATATATCCGGTTGCGCCAAGGGGTGCGCCCGCCGTTCATCGGCCGACGTGTGCCTGGTCGGTCAGGCAGGCCGATTTAATCTTATTGTTAAGGGTGATGCCCAGAGCACGCCCGTTAAGATAGGCCTCACCGAGACTGAGGTCGTCGAATATTTGGAGAGTTTGGGTGCCCTATACGTATGAAACAAGCGGCCCGGCGATTTACCGGGAATCCTTCGCGATTATCCGCAGCGAGGCCGACCTTGCGCGCTTTTCTGCCGAGGAAGAAACCGTTGCCGTGCGCATGATTCACGCCGCCGGGCTTGTCGAGTTGGCCGCGCATATTCACTTTCAAAATGACGCGGTCAATAAAGCGCGTTCAGCACTCGAACGTGGCGCGCCAATTCTCTGCGATGCGCGGATGGTTTCTGAAGGCATCACCCGCAAGCGGCTGCCGGCCAATAACGAGATTATTTGCACCCTGAACGATGAGCGCACGCCACACCTCGCTCAGGAAATGGCTAACACCCGTTCGGCCTCAGCACTAGAACTATGGCGCCCGCATCTGGAAGGCGCCGTGGTGGCCATTGGCAACGCGCCCACCGCGCTGTTTCATCTTTTAAATATGCTGGAAGACCCAAGCTGCCCGCGCCCGGCGGCAGTAATCGGCTGCCCGGTAGGCTTTGTAGGCGCCGCTGAATCCAAGGAAGCGCTATGGGCGACGCCCGCCATTCCCAGCTGCATCGTTCGTGGCCGCTTGGGCGGAAGCGCGGTGACGGTCGCGGCCATTAACGCCATGGCGGATCGCGTCGAATGACTCAGGCCTCTACGCAAGAAACTATACAAAGTACCAAGCAAGGCACGGTTTACGGCGTTGGCCTGGGGCCGGGCAGCCAGGACTTGATGAGTGTACGTTCGGATCGTCTGATTCGTGGCGCCACGCATGTTGCCTATTTTCGTAAAAAGGGCCGCAAGGGCCATGCGCGCAGCATTGTTGAAGGCTTGTTAGCCTCCGGCACTATCGAGCTGCCCATGGAGTATCCGGTTACCACGGAGATTCCTTTCGACGACCCGCAGTACAACGCGCTGCTCTCGCAGTTCTATTCGCGATGCGTGGCCCAGCTGATCGAGATAGCCAACGCCGGTTCCAACGTGGTGGTGCTCTGCGAAGGCGACCCGTTCTTCTACGGCTCGTTTATGCACCTGTATACGCGCCTGCTGAGCCAAGTGCCGGTGTCGGTAGTGCCGGGGATTACCGGCATGTCTGCCGCCTGGACAGCGACCGCGCAGCCCATCACCTGGGGCGACGATATCCTGACCGTGCTGATGGGCACGCTGCCGGAAGAAACGCTCGCCAAACATATCGCCGATACCGACGCGCTGGTGGTCATGAAAATTGGGCGCAACCTGAACAAGCTGCGCCGCGCGCTTAAACACGTGGGTCGGGAAGACCAGGCGTTGCTCATTGAGTACGCCGCCATGGAGCAGCAGCGTGTGTTGCCGCTGGTGGAGGTCGGCGAGAGCGTGCCTTACTTCTCGATAGTGCTGATTCACGGTAATGGGAGGCGCCCATGAGCGGCTGGCTAAAAATTGTCGGCTTGGGCCCAGGCGCCGAGGCGATGATTACTCCCGAAGTGTCCGCCGCGCTTTTGGATGCCACCGACGTTGTCGGCTATGTGCCTTACGTTAACCGCGTAGCGCCGCGCTCAGGCTTGGTGCGCCACGGCTCGGATAATCGCGAAGAGATTCGCCGTGCCGAGCAGGCCTTGCAGCTGGCGTTAGAAGGCCAACGAGTCGTGGTGGTTTCCTCTGGCGACCCCGGTGTATTCGCCATGGCCTCGGCGGTGTTTGAAGCGCTGGAAGCGGGCGATGCCGCGTGGCGCGCACTGGATATTCAGGTGCTGCCGGGTATTTCGGCTATGCTCGCGGCCAGCGCCCGTGTGGGTGCGCCGCTGGGGCACGACTTCTGCTGCATCAATTTATCCGACAACTTGAAGCCTTGGGCGCTGATCGAAAAGCGCCTGCGCCTAGCCGTTGAAGCCGATTTTGCGATGGCGTTTTATAACCCGCGCTCAAAATCGCGCCCGGTAGGTTTCGAGCGCACCCTGGAGGTGTTGCGCGAGGCGTGCGAACCCGAACGGTTGATCATCTTCGCCCGCGCGGTTTCGACGCCGGAAGAATCGATCCGCGTAACGGCCTTAAAAGATGCCACGCCGGACATGGCCGATATGCGCACGCTGGTGATTGTCGGTTCAAAACAGACGCGGTTAATTGAGCGAGATGGTGAGCCGTTGGTGTATACGCCGCGTTCAGCGCTTTGATCAAGAGCGATCATTAAGCCAGGCAAGCACCTCATCAACGCTATGCACTTCATGGCGAGCGGGCAGCGCCGGGCGGTCAATCATGATAACTGGCACGCCGAGCGCGCGGGCGGCGCCAAGTTTGGAAACAGCACCTTCGCCACCAGCGTTTTTGCACACGATGCGCTCGATACGCTGGGTTTTAAGTAGCGCTAAATCGCCTTCCAGCGTGAACGGGCCCCTATCCACCGTGGTGGTGAAGTGGGCAAGCGGCGGCGGGGCGGTTGGCTCGTCGACCAAACGCAGCACATAGTGGTGTTGAGGCTGCGCGGCAAACGCGGCCAGGTGCATGCGGCCAATGGCGAGCAGCACACGCTGGGGCGGGCCTTCGAGGGCGCTAACTGCCTCTTCGACACTTGCCACGTGTTGCCAGTTATCGTGAGTGGTGGGCGTCCAGGCGGGGCGGGTCAGAGCAATCGCCGGTACGTCAGTTTGCTGGGCGGCGGCCAACACATTACGGCTCATTTGTGTGGCAAACGGGTGAGTTGCATCAATAATATGGGTGATGCGCTGTTGGGTAATAAAAGCTGCTAAACCGTCGGCGCCGCCGAAACCGCCCACGCGGGTGGGCAATGGCTGCGCTTTAGGCGCGTTAACGCGGCCTGCATAGCTGAACATGGCTGGAATGCCGCGCTGGCTAACGGCGCTGGCCAAGGCGCTGGCTTCACTCGTACCCCCAAGAATCAGGACGTTTATCATGGCTGAGGTTAACAAGACTCCGTGGCTCACACTGTTAGGTTGGGGGGAGAGTGGCACAGCGGGCCTGACAGCGGCAAGCTGCGAGCAGCTTGAGCGTGCCGAAATCGTGTTTGGTGCGCATCGCCATTTGCGCCTTCTTCCCCCGCTAAATGCGGATATTCGCGAATGGCCGGTGCCGTTTCTTGATGGCATCCCCGCACTTCTCAATGAGCGTGGCCGCCGAGTAGTCATGCTGGTTTCCGGCGACCCGTTCTGGTTCGGGGCGGGCACTAGCGTGGCGCGCCACTTGGAGGCCAGCGAATGGATCGCCGTGTCATCGCCTTCGACCTTTAGCCTGGCGGCGGCCCGGTTGGGCTGGCCGCTTGAGCGCTGCACCTGCCTGGGCCTGCACGCCAAACCGCTCACCCGCCTTCGACCTTACCTACAAAGCGGCCAGCGCTTGCTGGTGCTGTTACGCGATGGCGCCGCTGTGGCTGAATTGGCCGCGCTGGTGAAAACGTTTGGCTTTGGGGGTTCCCAACTGAACGTGCTGGAAGCCCTGGGCGGTGAAGGTGAGCGCATCCGCACGCTGCGCATGGATGAAGCGCTACCCGAGGATATCGCCCATCCGGTGGCGGTAGGTATTGAAGTCGCGGGCAACGGCCCCGCAATTCCCTTAACGCCTGGCTTGGCCGATAGCTTTTTTGAGCACGATGGGCAGATCACCAAGCAGGCCGTGCGTAGCTTGACGCTTTCGGCACTTTCCCCCAGGTTTGGGGAGCGGTTGTGGGATATCGGCACCGGCTCTGGCTCTATCGCCATTGAGTGGCTGCTGGCCCACCCGGATAATCAGGCCATCGGCTTTGAGCAGCATCCGGAGCGCGCCGCCCGGGCGCGGCGTAATGCAGAAAGCCTCGGCGTTGACTGGCTGGAGATAAACGAAGGCCGCGCACCGGAGGTGCTTGAGAATGCGCCGCTGCCTGATGCGGTGTTTATCGGCGGCGGGCTTTCTCAGGAACTGCTGGACGCTTTATGGCAGGTGTTGCCTAGCGGCACACGCGTAGTGGCCAACGCGGTCACGCTGGAATCCGAAGCGTTGCTGGTGCACTGGCAGCAACAGGCGGGCGGCGAACTGCTGCGCCTAGAGCTGGCCCACGCCGCACCCATGGGCACACGTCGGGGCTGGAAATCCAGCTACCCAATTGTGCAGTGGCGTGGCGTTCGATGACCAAGCAAACAGTGGCTAGGCAGGCGCTTAAAGTCGCAGGGTTCGGCTTTCGCCAGCAGGCAACGCTTGAATCACTGGAACAGGCGCTGGATCAATTGATTGCCGAGTACGGCCCTATCGACCAGTTGGCGGCAGCGCACAGTATGCTGCCACTGGTTGAAGCGCTGGGCAGTGCCCGCCACATCCCGGTAGTAGGCGTAGCGGACGAAGCGCTGGCAAGCGTTACCACGCTGACCCACTCCGCCTACAGCCTGCGCGAAAAAGGCACCGGCAGCGTGGCGGAGGCCGTAGCGCTGTTGGCCGCAGGCAGCGGGGCGCGGCTTTTAGGCCCACGCACAGTTTCAAACGATAGAAAGGCCACGGCCGCGGTGGCAACCACAGCGGCGCAAGGAGTTGGATTATGACGGTTCATTTTATTGGCGCAGGTCCCGGCGCGCCGGATCTTTTGACGCTGCGCGGGCGCGATTTAATTACCGCCTGCCCGGTGTGCCTGTATGCGGGTTCACTGGTGCCCGAGCAAATTCTTGGGCACTGCCCAGAAGGCGCCCGCATCATCAACACCGCGCCGCTGTCACTCGATGAGATTATGCAGGAAATTCAAACCGCCCACGCCGCAGGCCAGGATATCGCCCGGCTGCACTCCGGCGATTTATCGGTGTGGTCCGCGATGGGCGAACAGCTGCGCCGCCTGCGCGAGCTTGATATTCCCTACAGTGTTACCCCCGGCGTGCCTTCCTTTGCGGCGGCGGCGGCAACGCTCGGCCAAGAGCTTACACTTCCCGGCGTAGCGCAATCCGTAGTGCTGACCCGCACGCCGGGCCGGGCCAGTGCCATGCCGGAAAACGAGACGCTGGCCAACTTCGCCCGCACAGGCGCCACGCTTGCCATTCATCTCTCCATTCACAACCTGACCCAGGTGGTGGAAAGCCTGGCGCCCCATTACGGCGAAGAGTGCCCGGTAGCGATTGTATGGCGAGCCAGCTGGCCGGATGAGCATGTGGTGCGCGGGCGCTTATCCACGGTGGAATCGCTGATTGACCACACGCTGCAGCGCACGGCGCTGATTCTGGTAGGGCCGGTGCTGGAATCCCATGACTTTCAGGAAAGTAGCCTGTACGCGGTAGGTTACGACCGCCGTTTTCGCCCGCAGTCCGCCGATTCGCCGTTTGCCAGTAGCGATGAAGAGGGCAGTGTATGATCACGCTCTCGCTGATCGGCATTGGCACCGGCAACGTTGACCACGTAACACTCGCGGCGGTGCGCGCACTCAACGAGGCCGAGGTGATTCTGCTGCCGCGCAAGGGAGAAGCGAAATCAGACCTGATCGATCTGCGCCGCGTGCTGTGTGAACAGCTTCTTAATGACACGGCCAGTACCCGCATCGTCGAGTTCGATTTACCCACCCGCGATGCCGAACGCCAGTACCTAAGCGCAGTAGACGAATGGCACAACGCCATTGCCAGCGTGTGGGCAGAGTTGATGGGTAAGCACCTGCCAAGCGGCGGGCGCGTCGGCATGCTGGTATGGGGCGACTCCTCGCTATATGACAGCAGCCTGCGCATCGCCAAGCGCCTGACGGATAGCGGCCGTGCGGTTGAGGTTAACGTGGTACCCGGCATCACCAGCCTGCAAGTGCTCACCGCCGAGCATAAAATTCCGCTCAACGCGCTCGCCGAACCCATCCAAATCACCACCGGCCGCCGCCTGCGTGAACGCGGCTGGCCCAGCGATGCCGCTACGGTGGCTGTGATGCTCGACAGCGGCGGGGCGTTCGCCACGTTGCCACAAGATGATACTTACATTTGGTGGGGCGCCTACCTGGGCATGGATAAGCAGTGCCTGATCAAAGGCCAGCTAAGCGAGGTAAGCGACGAGATCATTGAGCGCCGCGCCGCGCTGCGTGAAGCGCATGGCTGGATTATGGATATTTATCTGCTGGCCAGACAGCCTCTGCTATAGTGCTGGTATTAATATGGAATTATTTTCCATAAAATAGCGCTACTGACCAACTAACCTTTGAGGAATGACCATGAGCTTTTACGTCTACCTTTCCGGCGAGATCCACACCGACTGGCGCGAAGAAATCCAACGTGGCGCTGAAGCCGCAGGCCTGGATATCGTCTTTACTGCCCCCGTAACCGATCACGACGCGAGTGACGCCGCAGGCGACCATCTGGGCGAGCAAAGCAACCAATTCTGGCGCGACCACCAATCCTCTAAAGTAAACGCCATCCGCACCCGCACGCTGATCGAGCAAAGCGATCTGGTCGTCGTGCGCTTCGGCGACAAGTACAAGCAGTGGAACGCTGCCTTTGATGCAGGCTACTGCGCCGCACTCGCCAAGCCCTATATCACTTTGCACTCTGAGGATATCGTTCACCCGCTGAAAGAAGTGGATGCCGGGGCGCAGGCTTGGTGTACCACTACCGAGCAGGTTGTGGAAACCCTCAAGTACGTGCTCAAAGCGTAAGCCAGACTAATATTCTGCAGGCCCAAAAAGCGGCCTGCAGAACTCCCGCTCTTGTGCTTCCAGGTTATGTGGGAGCCCGCTTTAGCGCGCGAAAGGCCCCGCCCCAATAATCAACATTTCCAACACATTGATAATACGTATGCTATAACTACAATGTAATTATGAGCCATGTTACCTTTGACTGGGATCCACGTAAGGATGCCGCTAATCGCAAAAAGCATGACGTTTCGTTTCAAGAAGCTAAAACTGCTTTTACAGATGAGTTCGGCCGGCTGATATCAGATCCTGATCATTCTGAAGATGAGGATCGGTTCATACTTCTCGGGACGAGCATTCATTCGCGTTTGCTGGTGGTGTGCCACTGCATTAGAGACGGTGAGACCATTCGCATTATTTCAGCGCGTAAGGCAGATAAGCGAGAGAGAAAAGCTTACGAAGGACATAGATATGCGTGATCATTATGATTTTTCAGATTCCGTTAAAAACCCATACGCCAAGAAACTTAAAAAGCAGGTCACTATCCGGCTGGACGAAGACACCATTGCGTATTTCAAGAAGCTGGCGGAAGAAAAAGACCTGCCTTATCAAAGCTTGATTAATCTCTACCTGCGCGACTGCGCACAGTCCCACAAAGACCTTAAGCTTGAGTGGCAATAATCGGCGCGGTGCTGACCAGGCTCTACATCACTAACACACCAAAGGTATCGTTTACCCGCTGAAAGGAGTGGGTCAGCTCAAGCTCAAGCCCAAGCCCAAGCTTGGTGGGCCACGACTGCACAGGTCGTCGAAAGCCTCAACTGCATACTGAAAGCGGCATCCCTCTGCAGATCAAAAGGGCCTGTAACTCCTTTTCTTGCCACTGCTAAAGGTTGTTTTTGTGGGAGCCCGCTTCAGCGCGCGAAAGCCCCGCCCCAAGAATCATCACAAGTAGCGTGGCGTAACGTTTGGCGAGGCACGAGCCACCAAGGCACCCGCGAAGGGCAGCGCTAGCTGCCCCGATGTCATCGCTAATGCAGCCCTTTTATCTCAAAAAACTGACATCAGCTTTTCCTCACCGCGCCCATTCTTCCCAGTGGCCTCGCTGCACTACGACCTATTGCTGACCGCTGTCATAAAATTACCACGTGACCGAAGGTAAATTTGTGAATAGAGTATGATTGAAATGAGCAAGCACGCGAATAATGAATATGCTGCCTGAGAGTTTTGAGAAGCTATATTAAACAGTGAGTTATGATATCTGTGTAGGCAGTATAACATCAAGGAATGTGCTGGCACGTTTATTGATGTTATGTGGCTGGGCGTATAACCACTGTTATGTGAATTAAATTTCACCAACTGAACAAATGATCGCTTAAACTAGTGTCCACTGTTGCTGGGTAAGATCATCATAGACAGCCGAGCAGTCTCACCGTTGCTGCTCTGAGCATGGAAAACGGATAAGTCTAGCTTGTGCTCAATCAGAAAATACACCGCGTACTCAAAGGTACTGGGTTGGAACT
>NZ_JBQSXT010000024.1:0-60801 GCF_052378605.1 Halomonas sp. AOP27-A1-41 | reverse complement strand
TGTGAAAAATCCCCCGGAGCTCAGGCCTCGGGGGATTTTTTTTTGCATGCAGGAAAAGACGGCAAGGCACTCTTCAGCGTGATGGAGCAGCCGCTAACCCCAGCAGCGCTGTGCGCTGCATCGCCGGCTGAAGCCAGCTCCCACAATGTAGAGACAGGTCAATCCATAATGCCTACAAAACATGGCTGGAATTTACTATTTACGCTTTTTGCGTCAGGCAGCTATCCTGATATGGGTGGTTATGACGCACTGTTGTCTTTAGAATGATATGGCACGTTGATGGAAGGGTAATCTGCGCTTTATCTCAGGAGGAGAAACAACATGAATGGACAATGGATCAAGAAATTATCAGCGGCGGTATTGATGGCTCTGCTCGCGGGCGGTTTGGCTGCCTGTGATAACCAAGGGCCTGCTGAAGAGGCGGGTGAAAGTATTGATAATAGTATTGGAAGCGCCGGCGAAAGCATTGAAAGCGCGGGTGAGAGTATCGAAGAGGCTGCTGAAAACTAATTCACTATGTTGATTTAAACGGTTGATTAGGTTGTCCTTTGGAACGAAAAAACGGCCGCTAAAAGCGGCCGTTTGAAGGTATGGTCCCGCGTTTTAAGCGCCAGGGTTTTGCTCAATACCTTGCACATACCAGGGCGCCTGGTCGCGCATTGCACGGGTTAAGTGCCACGACTCGTTGAACTCGGTCTGCTCTCCATTCTCTTCTATAATGCCATGAAAGATCACACTTGCCTCAGCATTACCTTCGTACTCGTTAATATCTCCCAGTTCGGCAAATAAACGTACGATGTCGGTACGGTTATTGGCAGGGTGCTGAGCGCGCTCGGTGCGTAGCAGGTTATAGAGTTCGGGAGTGACATACTCCTGAATCTGGCTAAAGTCGTTATTGTCCCAGGCGCGCTGCAGCGTCATAAAATGCTCTTTAGCACCGTTTAAAAACGGCTCTTTATCAAACCAGGTCGGCGTGCTTTGCAGGTTGCTTGCCAGGCTACCAGGCACAGCGCCTACTGAGCCAGCAGCAGGCGCTGATGGTACGTGCTGTGTGCGTTGGTAGTTGGGTTCGGAAGCATGCGCTGGACGTCGCTGGCGAATAAACGCACGGAAAGCGATCATCGCAAGCACTGCGATACCGACCACCATGAGCAGGTCCATCATTCTTAGCTCATCAAAGGCACCGCCGAAAAAGAGTGCGGCAATTAGCCCACCAGCCAGAAGACCGCCCATCATGCCGCCCATTCCGCCTCTACGTGCTGCCGCACCTGCTTGGCCCTGTTGCTGGCCACCTTGCGCTTGTTGTGTACTGGGTGTGCTGGCCGGGCGGTCCGCAGAACGGGACATGCTGCCCATATTGCCACCACCCCCCATACGACGCGCTTCCGCATGCTCCACCGCAACGCTAACCCCCATAACGCTGACCAGCAGCATGACAAACAATTGTCGTAACATGGCAATCTCCAATGTTTCAAAGCCATTAAGAACGTAAGCTCAACGTAATGAGCGTGTGGAAAGTCTTGAGCGGCTAGTTTAGCGCTTGGGCGCTTAGAATGGACTATCTTAATGGCACTCATAAGCATAAAGAATAAGAGGGGAAACATGCGCCTACAACGAGATCGTAGCCTATTGTTAATGATCGATTTTCAAGCAGGCTTACTGCCGGTAATTGAAGGCGGTTTGCAGGTAATAGAGGAGGCCGCCTGGCTTGCAAACGTAGCAGAAACTTTAGCAGTGCCTGTATGGCTTACCGAACAATACCCTGAAAAACTCGGGGGGACGGCAGCTGGTTTGATAAGCGCGTTGGGTGAGCATCAGGTTTGGCAAAAACATCATTTCAGCGCAATGGAAGCGCCTGAATTTGCCCAGGCATTAAAGGCCCAATCGGTGCAACAAGTCGTGATCTGTGGCACAGAAGCACACATCTGTGTGTTGCAGAGCGCGCTTGGCTTGCTGGAAGCTGGATATAGTGTGTACTGGCTAAGTGAAGCGACAGCCAGCCGACGTTGTGAGGAAGCTCGCTTTGCGCGTGAGCGTGCTTGTGCTCAAGGCGCCATTGCGGTGACGGCGGATATGGTGGCTTACGAGTGGCTTGATCGCTGTGATACCGCGCTATTTAAAGAGGTGCATCGCCGGTTGCTTAAGCCGCGCTCCTCACGCGGCGTAACTTTTTTTTAGCAAAAGGGGAAAACGTTTATCGGTCGGCTTCTTTGCGTGTGAACACCAGCGTATCGCCCTCAGAAGCCGCTGCATCAAATTGGTAGCCTGCCACGTTAAATGTTGTAAGCGCCTCAGGGTCATTCACCTGCTGATGAATAATCCAGGCGCTCATCAAGCCTCGAGCCTTTTTGGCATAAAAGCTGATGATTTTAAACGTGCCGTTTTTCTCATCTTTAAACACCGGCGTGATGACGCGGGCGTTCAGCTTTTTGGCATCTACCGCTTTAAAGTACTCATTAGAAGCAAGATTCACCAGAACCTTTGAGCCGCTTTCTGTAATAGCCTGATCAAGGGCGTTGGTCAGTGTAGGCTTCCAGTACGCGTATAAATCCTTACCCGCCTGATTAGACAGTTTGGTGCCCATCTCCAGTCGGTACGCCTGGATTAGATCCAGTGGGCGCAGTAAGCCATACAGGCCTGACAAAATACGCAAGTGCTGCTGGGCAAACCGGTTATCCGCATCGCTGAATGTTTGCGCCTCCAGGCCAGTATAAACATCGCCTTGGAATGCTTGAGCGGCAGGTTTGGCATTCTCTAGTGAAAACGGCGGCTCCCATTCAGCAAAGCGTGCTGCATTAAGGCCAGCAAGCTTGTCGCTGATGCCCATCAGCTCACTGATCTGCTGAGGTGAATAATCACGCAGGATATCGATCAGCGCTTGGCTTTCCGTTAGAAAACCGGGCTGTGTCACCTGGTGAGTGGTGGAGGGCGTTTCAAAATCCAGCGTTTTCGCTGGCGAAATAACGCTTAGCAAGGTGAGCTCCTTCGGCCGATGCAAAACCAGATAAGAACAAAATCATGGCCGATAGTATATCAAGCCTCGGCGTTGGCCGAGGCTATCGCTTTAATAGCGTGTGTATCAATGCTTAGGGGCAGGGGTTTGGCATCCGGCGATGAATATCCTCAATCGCGCTAAGCACATCGTCGTCCAGCTTAAGGCTCTCACTGGCCAGGTTGCTTTCCAACTGGTCCAGTGTGGTGGCACCAATAATATTGCTGGTAAGAAAGCTGCGTGAATTAATAAACGCCAGTGCCATTTGTGCGGGGTCAAGGTCATGTTCGCGGGCCAGCTCAACGTAGGCCTTTGTCGCCGCCTCTGCCTCTGGTGAGGTGTAGCGCTTAAAACGCTCATAAAGCGTCAGGCGGCCTTTTTCGGGCCATGCGCCATTAAGATACTTGCCAGAAAGAACGCCAAAGGCCAGGGGCGAATAAGCCAGCAAGCCCACGTCTTCACGATGAGCAATCTCCGCCAGGCCCACTTCAAACGAGCGATTAAGCAGGTTGTAAGGATTTTGTATGGAGGCCACTCGCGGTAGATCCATTTTTTCGGCCAATTGAAGCGAGCGCATGACGCCCCACGGGGTTTCATTGGAGAGGCCGATCGATCTGACCTTGCCAGCATCCACCAGCTCCTTGAGTGCTGAAAGCGTCTCTTCAAGCGGCGTGGCCTCTTCATTCTCCTGATGCGCGTAGCCCAGCTTGCCGAAAAAGTTGGTGTTGCGGTCTGGCCAATGCAGCTGATAAAGATCGACATAGTCCGTTTGTAAGCGCTTAAGGCTTGCGTCGATGGCCTGGTGAATATGGTCACGCGTTAAGCGTGGGCCACCTCGGATATGCTCAGGCCCGGGGCCTACCGCCTTGGTGGCGATAATAACGTCATCGCGGTCGCCACGCTGTTTCAGCCAGCTGCCCACATAGGTTTCCGTTAATCCTTGCGTTTCGGCTTTGGGCGGTACGGGGTACATCTCAGCTGTATCGATAAAATTGATACCGAAAGCGACGGCGCGATCCAGCTGTTCGTGAGCTTCTGCCTCACTGTTTTGCTCGCCAAACGTCATCGTACCAAGGCAGAGCCGACTGACCTCAATTCCCGTTCTGCCAAGTGGGCGCGTTTGCATTTTTGTCTCCTCGCTAAAGCGAAAATTATCGCCGAATGGGCGTTTGTAAAGGTGATGAATGACGGTGTGTGAGAGGCATGTTAGCGAGGCTATTTGAAAGCAGCAAATCAATGGGGTTGAGTCGTCGCAAAGGCAGGCGTATGCTTGCCACCCCATTGGCCGGCTGACCCCGGTTTTTCGTGTGATTGGCAGTCAAATGATGTAGTGACCGCTAATTCAATATCTCAACAAATTGGCAGGGTGGTTTGCCATGCCGCAGGCATCATCTTTGTTTATTCGGCTAGAGTTTCGTTTAGCTGAACGGCTGTTTCAAAACCGTTGGTTGTTACCGCGTTCAGAGCGCACACAGCGTCTTACCATGCGTTTGTTCAAGCGCTGCGCTGAAGCGGGGCATCCTGATGCACTGTCCGTTTACGGGCATATGCTGTTTCATCGTAGCTTATCGCCGCAGGACAAAGCGCGGGGGGCACGCTATGTGGTGGAAGCCGCTCAAGCGGGTGATGTGAAGTCGCAGTACCAGGTGGCCCAGATCTACGAGCACGGCTGCGCGCAGTACCCGCGCCGTGAAGATTATGCGGTAACGTGGTATGCCCGTGCGGCGCAGTCCGGTCACTATTTGGCTGCTGAGCGGCTGGCCAGCGCCTATCGTTTGGGTGAGCTAGGCTTAAGCATAGATGCGAGCCAGGCTACCTACTGGGAACAGTTCGCTGAGCATCATCCGCACAACGATGTGACCGCCGCGTAATGATTGAATGAGGAAGTCAGTGTCCGAGACGCTACCCACTGTATTAGATATTGAAGCGTCCGGATTTGGGCGTGGTAGTTATCCCATAGAAGTCGGCATTGCACGTGCTGACGGTAGCTGCTGCGCGTTTCTTATTCAGCCACTGGATGAGTGGACGCACTGGGACCCTAAAGCAGAGCTCTTGCACGGTATTTCGCGTGATCGCTTGTACCAGGAAGGGCACCCTGTTCGTCAGGTGGCCCAATGGCTCAACGATGAGTTAAGCGGGTTAGGCAAAGCGTACAGCGACAGCTGGGGCTACGATAATACCTGGCTTTCGCTGTTGTTCCACCATGCCGGCATGCTGCCTCGCTTCCGCCTGGAGGCGCTGCGCATTTTGTTGAGCGAAGAGCAGCAAGCGATATGGAGCGGTACCAAAGAGGCCATGATTACCGAGGTCGATATCCATCGTCACCGAGCGGGAGACGATGCCCGTCTGCTCCAGCTCACCTATCAGCGCACCCGCAACGTTATCCGCGGCGCGTAGCGCGCTTGCCATGCCCGCTTCGCTCACCTCTACCTAAGCTGGCTCTCCAGCGCGTCAAGTAGCGCCTCTGGTGTTACCGCGTCCAGCAGCATATCCCGTGTCGTTTGAGCTAGAAAACCCTGCGTCACGGTGTTGTCGAGAAATGCCAGTAGTGGCGTATAAAACCCCTCGGTGTCCAGTAGGCCCATGGGCTTCTCATGCAGGCCTAAATAGCCCCAGGTCCAAATCTCAAACAGCTCCTCAAAGGTACCGATACCGCCTGGCATGGCAATAAATGCGTCGGCGTTAGCGGCCATGGTGGCTTTGCGTTCATGCATGTTGGGCACGCGGATCAGTTCGGTGAGTCCAAAGTGCGCTTGCTCGCGCTCTACCAGATGGTCCGGCATAACGCCAATCACGTTGCCGCCTGCCGCCAGCGACGCATTAGCAAGCTCGCCCATTAGGCCAATACGCGCGCCGCCGTATACCAGGGTGTGCCCCCGCTCTGCCAGCACAGTACCTAATGCCTGGGCTGCTTGGCGATAAGCCGGGCTGTTACCTTCTCGTGAGCCGAGATAAACGCAAATTCGGGACATTAATTGGGTTCCTTAACGCTTATGAGAGAAGCGGTGTTATGGAAGGTGCTGGTCTACTTGGTAGTGCTCATCCATCCACTGACCAATCACATTATCGCCACATAAATGATGGGCATACTGAGTGTGCAGGCAGCGTATCTGTTGCCAGTTGCTGATACCGCCAATGCCACGCTCGGTCAACACATCGGTGTATCCCAGCCGTGCAACCTCGGCGCGCTGGGCGTCGCTCATATAATCCCAGCGGGCTTTTACATAGTCACGATGGCTTTGCTGATAATGCGCTAGAAATTCTGGCTCTTCTTGCAGGCGCTGCTCAAGTGATTTGATAACCCCCACCGCTTCAATGCGTGAAATTTCTACCTTTAGTACATCAGAACAGAGCCAGTACAGGGTAGGAAAGGGTTTGCTGTCTACAATCGGCGCCATACGCAGCACCAGCGGTGTGCCTTCGCTATCAGTGGCGGCAACGGCTTCGATGCCACGTGGTGCGCGGCCTAACTGCTGGGTAATAATCGCCAGCTGACGCTCATCGGGCGCCTGGTTGGTGCGGATCACCATTAGGTTGGTCTCTCACGAACGGTCGTCTTGAACAAATTTATTGGAGCGGCCAACAGCACGAAAAAAGCAGCGATTCAACTGCTCAGGAGACGCTACATAGCACCATGTCCGCTCGCAATACTCGGCGGCCCGCGCCATTAGTACGTCATAAAGGCGGTTAAACGGGGCATCATAATCGTAAGGGTCAGCCCCAAACAAGCGGATATGCGGATAGTCTGCAAAGCGCTCAATAAAATAGCGCTCAATATCCGCTTCGACAGCGCGATGCTGCGCAGTATTGTCAGGGTCCAGCCAGAGATTATAGCGAATGGCCATGCTGTGCTCCTGGTCGCCCCGTCCGGCGGGTTGGTGCGTTAGGCGGGCGCATCTTGTAAGTGAGTCGACAAGGCGTCGCGCAGCGTGCCCTCAATAGGTACGGCGCATTTAGCCTGGTGATCGTACTGTACCATCACCGTGTGGCCGAGGTTGGCGAGCGTGCCATGTTGGCGTGCTTCCTGAGTGACGGTAAATGAGCTATTGCCCAGCCGCGTTAAGTAGGTGCGTAATTCGACGTCATGGCCGTAAAACAGTTCTGCACGGTAGTCTATTTCCATCCGCGCCATTATCAAACGCCACTGCTTCGGGTTCAGGTCAGGTGTAAAAAGCTTGAATAGGTCGTTGCGGGCTAGCTCAAACCAGGCGGGTAGGCGCGTATTGTTAATATGGCCCAGCGCATCGGTATCGTAAAACGCCGGCTCAATCGTACGGGTAAACATGGCAATCACCTTATCGTTGGCAGGAGTTGTAAATTCAGGCAAGCGCTAGGTCAAGCAGTTTGCCTGTTGCCTTCGCGTCGCTTGGCAAACCAGCGTTGGACCTGTAGCCAGCCCAGCAGCCATAGCGTTGCTACCAAAAATCCGGCCAGCGTGCCCCAGGCAAGCCCCAACGTTTCATACGTATAAGAGACACACAGGGCGTAACTTAACAGCGAGCCCAGCCCCACGGGGTAGTGTTTGATAACGGTCGCGGTAGGCGCGGGGCCTTGGGTTATATGCAAAATTAGCAGGAAAGGCAGCATGGTGACGGGGAAAGCCGCCAACGTGCCTGCCCAGGCAGGCGGTACCCAATGGGCAAGGCTTGTGATGGCAAAAACAATAAGCGTCGCCAGCAAGGCGCGAATGCATAAAGCACCCCATGAGAAAGACTGACGTGCAGTGGCCAGACTGTCGGGTATTCGCCGGAAAATCCACGTAAAAAATACAATAGCGCAAAGCGTCACCAGCGTACCCGTCAAGCGAGTAAAATCGAACTGGGCAAGCACCAGGCTTGCCATAAGCCACAGAGTGATCGCGCCTGCCATTCCGCTGGCGACACCCTTCAAGCCGGGCTTACGGCCGCAAAGCCAGTAACCCGCGCCAAGTGCCATGGTCGCGGTAAAGCCCGCTAGTGTATGAATGGCACTTTCAGCGGAAAACGTTGGGGATATCTCCAAGCCAATAAAGAACAGTGCCAGCGCGGTGCCCAAAGGGTAGCCTGATAAAAGCCCTGCCACTTTGGGGCTCACACGTACAGCAATCGCCCCCAGCCCCAGCACCATCGTGACTGACACCGCTACTTTGGCCAGTTGCCAGCTAATCGGAACGTCCAGCATCAATGACTATCCTTATAATTGATTAAACATTTTTCTTCGTTTGTCAGCCAGTATATCCGCCCGCTGCACAACAAGCCGCGCTATCGAAAGCATTAACGTTTTTTTATACTAAACGTAGTCCCTGCTGATCGCGCCAGGCCGCCTCCAAAGCACTTTTTAGTGGTACTTGAAGGTGGGCTGGAAGCGCAGAGTGCGCGGCCTCTAACGTGTTAAACGTGCGGTTGCGCAGCCAGCAGTAAGCCCAGGCACTGGCTTCAGCCTCGCTTTGAGGTGTTGGCTTGGCAGGCATTTGGTTGAGCAGAAAAACCGCTGTGCGGGGTGCCCACAGCGGAATGTCATCCTCACGTGTTTGGCTCCAGTGTTTAAGCATTGCCCCATCAGGCGTCGTGTCCGGCGTGCCCAGTTTGGCAACCCGTGCGGTTTCCGCCAGTATGAGCGCTAACTGGTCAGCATCGGCCTGACCAAGCGCTTGCCATTGCCGCAATAGCGCTGATAATCCTGCGCGCACCTTGGTATAGAAATCATCTTGCGGCATGCTCGTTACCAACCTTCGTCAATAAGTGAGATCTGTTATGGCTTTTGATTTTGCCACGCCTATCGAGCGACGCCACCCCGAAGGTGGCTACTCATCCCAAAAATGGCATCGCTATAACGGTGAAGTACTGCCTCTATGGGTTGCCGACATGGATTTTTATTCGCCGCCCGCGGCGATTGAGGCGCTACAAGCACGGGTCGCTCATGGTGTTTACGGCTACGGAGAAGTGCCTGCTACGTTAACAGAAACGCTCTGCACATGGAGCGCTACGCACTATGACTGGACGATCCAGCCCGACTGGCAGCACTGGCTGCCGGGTGTCGTGGCCGCGCTCCACTTCGCCACGCTGGCGTTAACCCAGCCAGGCGATGGCGTGCTAACGGTAGCGCCTATTTATCCACCATTTTTAGCCGTCGCTGAGCGTACCGGGCGTTTGCCCCAGCAGGCCATGCTGGCCGCGCCTAAACGCCCAGGCGAGCCATGGCAGTTGGATATTAGTGCGATTGAAGCCGCCATCACGCCCAAAACACGCATATTACTCTGGTGCCATCCACATAATCCGACCGGGCGGGTTTGGAGCCGTGAAGAGTTGGCGCCGTTGGTGAAACTGGTTGAACAGCACGATCTATGGGTTGTCTCTGACGAACTACACTGCGATCTACTGTTGGATAAAGATGCTCAGCATCGCCCGTTAGCGGCTATGTTTCCTGAGCTAGCCAAACGCACGATTACCCTTTGGGCGCCCTCTAAAACCTTTAACCTAGCGGGGTTAAGCAGCGCATGTGCGATCATCCCTGACCCTGAAGTGCACCAGCGGTTTGCCGCTGCCTGCAAGGGCCTGTTGCCCGATGTTAACGTGCTGGGGTTAGTGGCGGCAGAAGCGGCGTATCGCGAGGGTGAACCGTGGCGTCAAGCGCTGCTGGATGTGCTGCGTCAGCACCGCGCCACGCTTGAAGCACGCGTTGCCAACTGGCCGGGTGTGCATCTAAGCGCACCGGAGGCAACCTATTTGGCCTGGCTTGATATGAGGGAAGCGGGGCTGGGAGAAACGCCTTACCAAACGCTCAAGGAGCAGGCCGGGGTGGCGCTTTCAGATGGGGCAGCGTTTGGCTACCCCGGCTTTGTACGGCTAAATTTTGGTACTACGGGTGCTCAATTGGAAGCAGCATTAACGCGCATGGATGCGCTATTGAAGCCTTAGCCATTAATAAAGCAGCGCAAACAGCTTGCGGCGATAGGCGACCGTCAACGGGTGGTCGGCGCCTAGCGCATCAAACACCTGCAGCAGCGTTTTACGTGCCGCGTCGTCGTTGTAGGTACGGTCGTGCTTCATTAGCGTAAGCAGTGCTTCAAGCCCTGCATCGTATTGACCATCGGCCACTTGGCGCAGGGCGCGCTGGAACTGCGCTTCGCTATCGTCGCGCTCACCCAAGGCCGCAATGTCTTCTGCGGAAAGCGCTTGTTCACTGAACGTAATGCTGGCGCGTACGCCACGTGCTGCGGGGCCATCGCGCTCTTCGGGGGGGAGATTTTCCAGCACGCTGCGCGCCTCATCTCCGCGCCCTTCAGCCACTAATACGCGGGCAAACGCCACTTGGTAGGCGTAGTGTTCCGGGTATTGCGTCACCAGGTCTTGGTAAATGCCGTGGGCTGTTGCGGTGTCGCCTTGCTCAAGCGCCGCCTCGGCCTGCTCTTCAGGGCTCTCTGGTGCATCGGCCGGGGCAGGGAAGTAGCGGCCTAACCATTCACGCACCTCTTTCTCGGGCAGTGCGCCCTGAAAATTATCCACAAGGCCGCCCTGGCTCACCAGTTTAACGTCCGGTACCGCCCGCACACCCAACTGTGCAGAAATTTCCGGGTTAGCGTCTGTATTTAGCTTACCAAGCAGGAAGGTGCCCGCGTATTCGAGCGCCAGCTTCTCCAGTACAGTCAGCAGTGTGGCGCAGCTACTATCGGCTGGTGAGTAGCAGCCCAGTAGTACTGGCACTTGCATTGACGCTTCCAGCACTTGCTGAATGTTGCTCGCATCAAGTTCGATGATCACATCTTCAGGGCGCACTGGCGCACGTTCGGTGTCAGCAGTATTCGTGCTTGCGGTATCCGCTGTCAGCGGTTTGCCGGTGCGAGGATCAATGATTGACATGGGTAAACTCAGCTTCGCAGAAAAATAATTGCTTATGATATGCAGGCAGTCACCGCCATATTCAAGCCGGAACGGTGCTAATCATGTAAATCTGAAGAGAAGGCTGGGCCAAGAGGAAAAATATAGGCGCAAGCACTGCTCTAAAGGAGTCTATTAGCACTTTATATCGCCAGCTCTTGAGAGTGGCTTCGACGAGACGGTGACGCCAATGCGTGTAGCGCGCGATAGCATCACCATTTGTCTCGTAAGCGCTATCGTTAGCCTTGCTGCATTTGTTTTCCTAGCCAACTAGCGATGAGGGGGAGCATCGCTACGATCAAGAAAACACGCAGTACATGGTGGGCTGCCACCATGGCGGGATCTATGGACAACGCAAGCGCTACGACGCCAAGTTCCGGCGCCCCCCCAGGTAAATAGGATAAGAACAAAGGCGTGTTGTCCAACCCTATAATGGGCGCAAACAACAGGGCTGCAACGAAGGAGCCAAAGGTAAGGAGTACACCGATCACCGCCGCTAGCCAGCCATCTTTTAAAATTTGTGGAAGGGAGTAATTCGCGAATCGCGCTCCTACTCCTGCGCCAATGACAATCTGTGCTGCGCTGGAAAGCAAGGGAGGGACATGCACCGTTAAAAGATCAGTCGCGTGCAGTAATCCCGAGCTGAGCAATGGAATCAATAGCATCGCTGAGGGAAAGTTTAATCGCCAGGCTAGCCAGCCGCTGGCTATCGCCACCAGGGCCAGGATTCCATGGTTAATAGGGTCGATTGCTTCCGCGTGAGTGAAGCTTGCAAGACTAGCGTCAGCGAGGTTAATACCGGATGTCGCCTGGATGATGATGGGCGCTGCAATTAGCAATACCACTAAGCGCGCGGTATGACAAAGGGCTACGCGGCTGACTTCGGCTCGGTAATTCTCTGCCAAAACTGAAACGACTGAGAGTCCTCCGGGTATGGCGGCGAACAAAGCAGTTACTCTATCCATTTTCCCGAAGCGATAGAATATTTGATAGGCAATGAAACAAAATGCCAGCGATAACACACTCATGACAATCAGGCTTATGGTCCAGTCCCCGGCTTGTCGTACGATTTCTGGGGTAAAACTGGTTCCTAGCATCGTGCCGATAGCGACCATAGCGTAACTGCGCCAAGGGTTTGGAAAACGAGGCTGAAAAGACGTCGTCTGAGTGCACAAGAGTGATGCCGTTAGGCTGCCCAGTACCCATGGCAGCGGTAGAGAGAGTGCAAAAAAAGCGAGTCCGCCTAACGTGCCGATGCCAAAGGTAATGCCTCCTCGAAGTTGAGGAGGCATTTGTTTAATTAGATTCATGGCTAGCGCGGCGAGAGCGGAAGGCTTTTAATGCGGGGGCTCCAATTAAAACAAGCAGCATTATGATGAAAAGAGCAAGAGCAATGGGCCGCTCCATCATATATTCAAAAGGTCGGCCACCGGACACCTGTAAGGTGCGCACGACTTCTCCTTCCATCATGCGGCCAAGCAGTAAACCGATGACTGTTGCCGCGACGGGATAGTTGTTTTGTCGCATGAGCCAGCCAAGTCCTGCAAATGCGGCAACTGTTAGCGGCCCAGCGATAGTGCCGGTTATGCCATAGCCGCCCCAGGCACACATTGCTAATACACTGGGCACTAGGTAAGCCAAGGGAACGCGCACCACCATGCCCAGTAAGCGCAGGCTAAGTAATCCCAAAAACGCGAGAAGTACTACTTGGCCCAGATTGCCGAGAATAATCGAATAGACGATATCGGTCTGGTCTCTTATAAACGATGGCCCACCAATAATGTTGTGAAAAGAGAATGCGGCCAGAAGCACTGCAGTCGCAGCCCCACCAGGAATGCCAAGCGCTAATAGCGCCGTCATTGAGCCTCCCTCCGAGCTGGAGTTCGCGGACTCGGCCGCCACGACACCCTCGGGTGCTCCTTGGCCGAACGCTTCAGGCGTCTTCGACGTTCGCTTGGCCTCGCCATAAGAGACCAGGTTAGCTACCGATGAGCCCACGCCTGGGATGGCGCCGATCACTGCGCCGATGAGGCTACCTCGTAGTAAGATGCCGGGATGGCGAAATGTCTGCCCAACGCCTTTGAGAATAAGCGCAAAAGATATATTACGTTGAGCCTCATTTTGTACCAGAAATGAGCTTCCTCTCAGGCGTAACAACTCAGAAGCGGCGAAGATGCCGATCATGGCGGGTACTACTGGTATGCCATCAAGGAGATAGGGGTTGCCTATCGTTGTGCGCATAATACCCGTCGTGGACATACCAATTTGACTGAGCATGAGCCCCAGGAAGCCAGCCAGCAGACCCTTGGCCATACTGCTATCGTTGAGTGTCGCGATGAGGGTTAATCCCCACAAAACCACCACGACCATTTCCAGCGGGCCTATCTTAAGTACAAAAGCAGCCAGTGGATTGATTAACAACATCAGCAGGCTATAACCCACGAAAGCGCCCACAACTGAAGCGCACAGGCCCAGGCCCAAGGCTTCATTGTGTTGTCCCTTTCGCGCCATAGGGTATCCGTCAAATGCCGTCGCAATTGACGAGGATGACCCCGGGATGTTCATAAGAATAGCGGTTACCCCGCCACCGTAGGCACCGCCAGTAAATATGGCGGTTAAAAACAGCATGGCTTGAAGAAAATCCATACCAAAGGTTACGGGCAAGAAAACGGCCATGGCCATGGAAATTTGCAGCCCGGGAATCGACCCAAAAACGAGACCGATTAATAAGCCCGGAATAACCCAAAGCCAAGGGCTTAGATCAGTAAAAAGATGGGAAAACGCCTGAGATAATGCGAATTGATCAATCATGTTAAAGCACTAGTGTGGTCATGGGGTAAGGGAAGAGAGAGCCAAAGCCCTTGACGAGAAAAACAGTAAACAAAAGTGCGTACAAAGGCGGTTGCCATTTACCTTTACTCCCACACATAAGAATGCCAACCCAGACGAAGACAAAAGTAGCAACGTCGAAGCCGACATTGGTTAACGCAAAGCAGAAGACGGCAAACCCTGCGAGAAGCAGTATGTCGCCCCATAACGATGGTTTATCCGTACTGCTGGATGAGGGAGCTGGAACTGGCTTCAGCAAGATTTTAGCGACAATCCCAATGGACAGAAGGCCGATGATTATCGCGGTGGGGGCCACTACCACCAGATTGTTCAGCGTTGTGGAAGCCTGAGTAGCGCTCCAGGTAATAAAGCCCGCTATAGCCAGTACAAGGCCTAACAAAAAGGCATGTGTTGCAGAAATCTTTCCTGTCACCATTTTATAGCGCCTCCACATTGAAATAATAATGGGACCAAGCGTAAGTTGGTCCCGTGACGATTAAGCGAAAAGCATTAGTGCACATGTGCCAGCATTGAAATCATTTATTCTTCTGATGTGTATTGCTTCAAAATTTCAAAGTTGGACTCAATGATCTCTGTCGTACGTTCAGGACCAAGCCACTCTGCACCAATATCCTGGGCTTCTAGTCGGCTAACGAACGCCTCATCTTGCAGCGCATTGTGATAGGCATCGACCATTTGTTGGAATGCTTCGGGGTTGCTCTCTTTAAAGTCAGCATGCGCGGCAAGGCCTCGCATTGATCCTGCAAGCACCGGAACCGGCTCGTGACCGCTCTCTTCAAGCGCTGCATTAAGCGTTGGTGCATCCCAGTCCTCCGATGCGGTATCAGCCGCGAGGGCAAGAGGACGTATATATTCCTGGATTGATAGCGTGCCGTCTGCAGCTAATACGGTCATGTCTACCTGCCCGCCAGCGACCGCCGTGCGCGCAGCGCCACCAGACTGATAGGTGACAATGTTGACGTCTGTTTTATCGAGACCAAAGGCCTCAAGAGCCAGTTCAAGGTTGATAGCGCCGGTCGAGCCAGGTACGACAGAAACTCTAAGTTTTCCTGAATTTTCCTTGGCTGCCGCCATGAAATCCGCCAGCGTTTCATAAGGCGTATCAGCATTAACGGCGAAAAGATCATAATCATTCCACTGCCCGTTAATGAATGCGAAGTCTGACAAATCATAAGTGGCATCAAAGCCAAGAATCGCATTAGAGACGTAAGGGTGGATTGAAGAGGCAAGGAAATAGCTGCCATCAGCAGGCATGTTGTGGAAGTAAGTATGACCTACGTGACCACCGCCGCCATTCTGATTAATGACTGAAATCGGCGTGCCCAGGTCTTCCTGGAGCCGTTGAGCCAGCGCTCGAGCGGTGCGGTCAGCGGACCCGCCAGGGCCAAGCGCAACAACGAAAGTGATTTTCTGTGTTGGCCAGCTTTCCTGGGCTGCGGCGGTGAGGGGGGTAATTGCAGCCGCCAGGGAGAAACCCAGCATAGCTGTAGCGATGACTTTCTTCTTATCGATCATGGTGGTCACTCCGCTTCATCATAGGCAATTGTAAGACAATCATTTGTGCGTGAATATAGAAATACATATAGTAGTTCCTGTCAATCCTCGGATATGTAAACAAAAGATCTATTTTTTAAGATATTTTTTGGAAATTATTGAAAATTATATAGAGTGTTGTCTTCGGAGGATAAGTATTTTGTCTACAATAAAAGAAGAAACGCATGGTTTGGCAGCTGAGCGAGTGGCTAGTGGCTTGTACGATGAAATACTTAAAGGGCAACTGCAGGCTGGGACTCGCCTTGGAGAGGTCGCGTTGGCTGAGCGCTTTTGTGTTAGTCGGGGGCCGGTGCGTATGGCGCTCAAAAGCCTTAGCGAGTGCGGGCTCGTTACTATTGTGCCGAACAGTGGGGCGCACGTGCGTGAAATGCGGTACGAAGATGCCCGGGCGATCTACCAGGTCAGAGCTGCTCTTGAGGCTGAAGCCGCCATGTTGGCGGCCAGTCGTGCCAATGCATCCACTGCCGATGAATACCTTACGTTACTGCAGTTACATGCCAGTCAAGTGACATCTCATCCTGAGGGAGCCTATCTTCAGGAGTCTGAGGAGTATGATTTTCATTTAATTACCGCACGAATGTCCGGTAATCCACTCATTCAGCGTTATTTAACCCACGAGCTTCGCCCGCAGCTAACCCTGTTAAGGAATAAACATCGACATGTTACAGGGCGTGGAAAAATCGCACTTTATGAGCACGAGCGCATAGCCTCAGCTATCTCGGAAGGTGATGTGGAGGTGGCGGGCTTATTGATGCGGCGGCATATACAGAGCAGTTGGGAAGCGCTTGAAGAGCAGTTGCCCAAGAGAGATGCCCTTAATTAAACAGTGATTGAGCGATAACCACGCGGCTCAGGCAATGCTATGTCCGGCCTTGGCCTGCGCTAGAGAAGGAGTGTATATGAAGACGGTGATTCTTGATGATTGGGAAGGCTGTATGAAGGAGCACCCTGCCGTATCTCGCTTGCGCGAATTCTCTGAGGTATCGGTCTATGGTGATGTGCCTGCCTTTGAAACCCTGGTGAGTCGGCTTCAAGGGGCCGATGCGATTATCCCGCTCAGGGAGCGCACCTTGATTGATCGAGACCTTATCGCGGCTTTACCTGACCTAAAGCTGATCGCCCAAACCGGTACGGGGCTGGCTCATGTGGATAAAGATGCAGTGGACGAAGCGGGGATTTCGATTGCAACGACGCCGGGTGGGTCTACGGCGGCGGTAACCGAGATGACCTTTGCGTTTTTACTTAATCTCACCAAGCGGATTGTTGAGGTAGATCGCCGGATGTCCACTGGAGAGTGGCCAGCGATTGTTACCAGTAATTTGAGCGGTAAAACCATTGGCCTGATTGGTCTGGGCAAGATTGGTTGTGCCGTGGCGAGAATGGCGCAGGCCTTTGGTATGCGAGTCATTGCATGGGGCCCCAGACTGACCCAGGAGCGAGCCGTTCAGGTGGGAGCAGAGTACGTGTCATTAGAAAGCCTGCTCACCCAAGCGGACGCCGTTAGTATCCACGTAAGGCTTGTGCCTGAAACGGAAGGGTTACTGACGACGGAGCATTTTGAGCTAATGAAGCCTGATGCGATTCTGGTCAATACATCACGCGGGCCCATTATTGACGAAGCGGCGCTCATTGATGCTTTGCAGCGTAAGAAGATTGGTGGGGCAGGGCTTGATGTTTTCTGTGAAGAGCCGCTACCGCAGCATAATGCCTTTGCGGCATTGGATAATGTCATGATAACGCCGCATATGGCATGGAAGACCGAAGAGACCTTTTCGCGTTTTCTCAATGGGTCGGTTGATAATATCCATGCGTTTTTTGTAAAGGGAGAGCCGCAAAATATCGTTAGTATTTCCCCTGACAAGAAAAAAGAAGGCGTGTAACCGGCCAGTGAGTCTCGGCGCTAATTTTGGGGGCTTGAATGTACAGTTAGGTTGCCTGAGACAGCCCGGTAAGTTGCTTGTGTGGCTTGTTGGGAGCTGTGCTTTGGTTTTTCGGTAAGGGTATTCGATGTCGAGCGTCGGCGTGATGCGCTCGGCATAACGGTGTGCGGTGGCGTAGTGCTGGGGAGATGCGAAGAGAGGGGAGGGTAAACGAAAAAAGGCAGATCAGTAAGTAACTGATCTGCCTTTTAAAATATTGGTAGCGGGGACCGGATTTGAACCGATGACCTTCGGGTTATGAGCCCGACGAGCTACCAAGCTGCTCCACCCCGCATCAACTTGAGGCGTATTCTACGGATTTTTTGCGCCACGTCAACCCTTTGTAGAAAACACAGCACAAAAGGCTGATATTCATCGTACTGCAATATGCAAAGAGTAAAGCTATGCTTCCCATGGTCCCAATAAAAAGCTTACTGTCGGTAGGCCGCCTGACAATAAAATCGGTGGCGTGCTGTTGGTGATACAAGCGCTTGACGCTTATTCGAAATGGTTTACGAACCATAACAGTACTTAGCGTCCAAGCCATTTGTCATATCAGGGAGGTAGTCAATGGCCAATCAAGCCCCCGTCGCCTGGGTAACTGGTGGAACTGGTGGAATCGGCACGGCAATTTGTCGTTCGTTGGCAGATGCGGGTTATAGGGTAGTGGCAGGGTATAACAATCCCGAAAAAGCCAAAACCTGGCTGGACACCCAGCAAGCTGCCGGTTATCAGAGTATTACAACACTCGGGGTCGACCTGTCTGACCATAACGCATGCCTGGATGCTGCGCGTGAGATCCACGAACAGTACGGTCCAATTAGCGTGCTGGTAAACTGTGCTGGTATTACCCGCGACGGCACGATGAAAAAAATGGCCTACGAACAGTGGTATCAGGTCATCGATACCAACCTTAATAGCGTCTTTAATACGTGCCGCAGCGTGATCGAGATGATGCTCGAAAATGGCTATGGCCGAATTATTAATATCTCCTCCATCAATGGCCGTAAAGGGCAGTTTGGTCAGGTTAATTACGCTGCCGCTAAAGCCGGTATGCACGGTTTAACCATGTCGCTGGCGCAGGAAACGGCCACCAAAGGCATTACGGTAAATACCGTATCGCCTGGCTATATTGCCACCGACATGATTATGAAAATTCCGGAGCCTGTGCGTGAAGCCATTCGTGAAACGATTCCGGTGAAACGCTACGGTACGCCGGAAGAGATTGGTCGCTTGGTGACGTTCCTTGCCGATAAAGAGTCTGGTTTTATTACCGGCGCTAACATCGATATTAACGGTGGGCAGTTTATGGGCTAGGCCACCACGCCTAAACGACGGCTTATCCCTCACAAGGGAGCATGCAAAGCGGGAGGCGAATCGCCTCCCGCTTTGTTGTTGTCGCATTGATGGGGCGATCAAGGGGGCGGGATATGCCCCAGGTCGCGCAATAAGCTATCCAGTTCCCTGGCTTCTTTTTCCCACTGCGCAATCGATACCGGGCCAAGCGCTAATAGCGCGGCTAAGACATCGATAATTTCTTCTTCGCGACTACGCTCTTGGCGAATACCTTCATTCAAGCGCTCTACCTGGATCGCCAGGCGCAAAGGCTCGTCGCTTTGTCGGATGCTGCCGCTGGTTAATAAAGACAGATGCACCCGCAGCCGAGAAATGGCGTCTGCCCGTGCTGCCTCATCGTCCAGCGACAAAGGGAGTGGCGTGGATTGACGCTGGTGATTACGCGTCTGATGCGCCTCTGCAAATACGCTGGGAAGTGGCGTGCTGATGATATCGTCAGCGTTAATAATTTCTGCGGCACCGCCGTCCAAATAGCGCTGATCGGCGGACAAGTGCGCGTTAACGAGCGGTAAAATAAGCTGCCATTGCTGAACGGTATCTGCAATCTTCAGACGACTCAAACGCTCGCGCTTGGCACGCACAATACCGCTTAGGCGACGCTGCATGCCTTCGCTACGCCGGTTTCGCGGCAGTGGCTCAAGCTGGCTGACCTGGTTCAAAAAGTCGTCCAGCGTGCTGGTTTCATGGGCGGTAGTGGGTTGCCAGCTGTCCATTTGATCGATAAGTATTTGCATGGCTTCAAGCTGCTGTTGCTGATGGGCAGCCTGCTCACTCTTGTGGGCTTCGCGCTGAGCAAACAGCTGATCGCACTCGTGCCGGAACGCCTTCCAAAGGGTTTGTTCCGCCCCTTTGGGTGCGCGCCCTAACTGACGCCAGTGCTGCTGTAGTTGCTTGGTTTGTGTAATACGTTGAGCCAAAGGCTGCTGCTGGTCGTGACGAAGCGCCCGCACTTCGTCAATGAGCGCCTGCTTTTGAGAGGCGATCTGCTCGGCCCGCTGATCAATTAATGTTTGCAACTGATGGCGGATTTTCCCAAACCGCTGACCAACAGCCTCAGAGCGCTCGCGAGGCACCGGCGAGTAGTGACGCCATTGATGGCGTGCCTTGTCGCGAATTTCACGTAGTACATCCGGGTCAGCGTCCTCCGCTGGCTGGGCGAGCAGTATTTCAAGCTGTTCACACAGCTGCTCGCGGGCCTGCAGGTTCGCTTCACGCTCTTGGCCTAGTTGGTCGCGCCATGGGGCTAGCCGCTCATGGATGCGGTCAGATGCGGCACGAAAGCGCGCGGACTGTTCGCGATTGGCGGCGGCATCGCCCAGCGACTTCCACTCTTTCACTAGCTGGCGGTGGTGGCGGTCAAGCGCGGTTTCCGCCATGTGCGGGTCGTTGGCCAGTGCTTCAATGCTTGAGCATAACTGCTCGCGCTTGGGCCCTGCGACAAAGCCGCGCCAATCGCGTAGCTCGGCAAGGCGCGCGCCGGACTGCTTTAAGCGTGCCTTCAGCGGCTTGGCTTCCGCCATTTGCAGGGCTTCGATTTGCGGCTTTAAGCGCTGGTGAAGATGGCTGGCACTTTTGAAGGCGCCACGCTCAAGCAGGTGCTCAAAGCTATCGAGCTCTGCTTCATAAGTGCTTAATGAAACCGAGGCGTGTGGGCTAGCTGCCGGTGTGTGTGGCTCGCTGGCAAGTGTTGCTTGAGCGCGCTGTATCAACGCGGGCGGCGTAAATGCTTTTGGCCAGTCGCATTCGTTAAGCAGGCGACGCATGGCGTGGTGGTCATTATCCGCAAGCGCTTTCTCAAGCACAACGCTGACATCTTGCCAGCGCTGCCAGGCATCCAGACACTGCTCATATTGAATAATGGCTTGCGTGTAGCGTTGGCTTGCAGGTTCGCTGGGCGAGTGTACGTCCGAGAGTACTTGCCAGCGTTGGCTGAAAAGTTGGCGTTGGGCACGCAGGCTGTCAATATCCTGGACGGTCAGCTCGGTAGCATGATGAAGGCTTTCAAGCGTCTCCTCTAGCCCATCAAGCAGCTGATCACGTGTCTGATCCGCTTCCTCTCGGCGGGCAAGGCTCTGCTGGCGAGCCTGCTCCTGCGTTTCATGGTCGTGAAGCGTTTTACGACAGCTCAGCATGGCTTGATGAAAGCGCTGCTCTTGCTCGGCGCTGGGCGGGGGCGTCAGGTTCTTCCATTCGCGCTCTAAATGGCGAAAGCGACCGCCATATAGCGGCTCCCAAGGCGCGCGAGCCTGCTGTTCCATCTGGTGAAGAAGGTGCTCCAGCTGCTGCTGTTGGCGAGCCAGCCATTCGGCATCGGTTCGCTGCTGGCCGAGTTTTTCGCGGGCAAGGCGAGTTACATAACGATCACGTCGCGCATCTTTAAGCAGGCGCTTTAGGCCCTCTTCTGTCTCAATACGCTTGGCGGCGCGATGACGAACAGCCGCGACACCGTTTTGGCACGCTTGCTTAATCAAGTCGTCTTCACTGGTTAGCCGGGCAAGAGCGGTCAGGCGCAGATCAAGGTTGTCGCCTTGTAAGGCAATCACGTTTAAAAGCCGCGGCTCGTCCAGCCCTTCCACCAGGGCTTGGCGTTGTTGCAGTTCGGTACTGCCTTCAAGACCGCTAAGCCGCTGGCTCACGGCATTGAACCATGCCTCTTGCTGGCTGTGGTCAGGGTAAGCCGCCACCAATCCTTCGACTTCATCCAGCGCGAGCAGTGCCGCCAAGCGGATACTGCTGTCAGTATCGTGCGCGAGTGCTTGCAGCGCTTCGCGCTGTTCAGCCTGGTGGGGGGCAAGTCGAGAGAGGGCCTGTCGGCGTACCTCGGGGTCGGGGTGTTGCCAACGAGGAGCGAACAGGCGTCTTAACAGTCCGTGCATGGATCATCCTGCGTAGAGGTGCGTAGCATGAAAAAAATTAGCCATTATTGAACAGCGGTTGCAGTCACCGGCGCTGTCGCTTAGCTTTGCCTTACTAGGGTGTGATAGAAATTGATTCTTCACACCCAAAGGCGCCAAATTGCGCTACCTTTATCTTACCTGAACATGACATGGAGTTCGGCTATGAGCCTCAACGCCGATAGTGCCAACGTGGCGTTTACCTTTAAAGGCGGCATGCTGCCGATGACCGTCATGGAATTAAGTAGCGCTGACCCTGAGCATATCCGGCGGCAGCTGGCCGGTAAACTATCTCAATCTCCGGCATTCTTTCAGCATACACCGGTTGTGCTTAGCGTGGAAAAGCTTGATGAACCACACTTGGCCCTGGAGCGGATATGCGCCGTTTGCCGAGATCATAAACTTTTGCCGGTAGCCGTACGCGGCGGCTCAGAGCCGGTACGTCAATCGGCCTGGGCATTGGGGCTTGGCTGGTTTGCACCTACAGAGGAGACGCGTGCTCGAGCACTGGAGAGCGTCAGCAGCAAAGAGGAAACCTCAAAAAACAATGCCCCTGACGACGACCGTATTGAGGCACAGGCCAAGAGTGCGGCAACACGACTTTATCGCGGCACTGTTCGTTCTGGACAGCAAGTCAGCGCACCGGATGGGGATCTGATCGTAATTGGTGCCGTCAATGCGGGTGCAGAAGTATTAGCAGCTGGTAGTATTCATATTTACGGTGCTCTGCGGGGGCGGGCGCTGGCCGGTATTCATGGTAATACTCAAGCCGGTATTTACTGCCGCGAGCTTGAGGCTGAGCTGCTTTCGGTGGCTGGGAATTACAAACGCCTCGAAGATGTTGACCCCCGGCTTTTGGGCTGCGCTGCAGAAGTTCATTTTATAAAAGAGCAGCTTGAAATTAAGCCGTTGGGTTGATGCTTTCAACGCAGCGTGCATCCATGCTTAATGCTTAGCGACGCTGCCTTGCCTATCCGTTACAGTAGGGCTTTTGTGACATTGACGTTTCCGTTATTCGTTCAGCGTCATGCGCTCGCGATGAACGACTTCAAGAAGGAAGTGAATCTTGGCTAAAATTATTGTTGTGACCTCAGGTAAAGGGGGGGTCGGTAAAACCACTAGCGCTGCAGCAATCTCAACAGGTCTGGCCCTACGTGGTAAAAAAACCGTGGTCATTGATTTTGATGTAGGGCTTCGAAATCTTGACCTGATTATGGGATGCGAGCGTCGTGTAGTGTATGACCTTGTAAATGTTATACAGGGCGAAGCTGGCCTTAACCAAGCGTTGATCCGTGATAAGCGCGTTGAAAATCTGTATATCCTGCCCGCTTCACAAACCCGGGACAAAGATGCGCTAACCCAAGAAGGGGTAGCGGAGGTGCTGGAAAAGCTTCGAGAAGAATTTGACTTTATTATCTGTGACTCGCCTGCCGGTATTGAGCGTGGTGCGCAGCTTGCCATGTATTTTGCCGACGAAGCGATTGTGGTCACCAACCCAGAGGTCTCGTCAGTACGCGATTCTGACCGTATTTTGGGCCTTTTGGCATCAAAAACCCGGCGTGCTGAGCAGGGTGGTGATCCGATTAAAGAGCATCTGCTCGTTACTCGCTATAACCCTGAACGGGTGACCTCCGGGGATATGCTTACCCTTGAGGATATTCGTGAAATTCTGGCCATTCACTTACTGGGCCTGATTCCTGAGTCCGAAGCTGTGCTTCGCGCCTCGAACCAGGGGGTGCCGGTCACTCACGATGCATCAAGTGATGCAGGTCAGGCGTATACGGATACCGTTTCACGCCTGATGGGTGAGGAGATTCCGTTACGTTTTCATGAGGTGCAGCGCAAAAGTCTGCTTAGCCGTATGTTTGGAGGTAACCGTCGATGAAACTCTTGGAATTCTTGAAGCGTGAGCGCAAGAAATCCGCCTCGGTGGCCAAAGAACGGTTACAAATCATCGTGGCGCATCAGCGAAGCCAGCGTGGTCAGCCTGACTACATGCCGCTACTTGAGCGCGAACTGCTCGAAGTTATTCGTCGCTATGTACATGTTGACGACAATGCCATTCAGATTTCGCTGGATAGCGAAGATAACTGCTCAGTACTTGAGCTGAATGTGACGTTGCCCAAAAGCTGACAAGACAGGAGGGTAACAGGCGGCGAGAAAGGCGCTGGGTGTGCTAGGCTAGGGTTTTTGCTGCCTTGCGGAGTGCTTGTTCATGGCGCCACCTAATGCCGCCCCTGCCAGTTTTTTGTGGCATGACTATGAAACATTCGGGGCCGATCCGCGTCGAGATCGGCCCGCTCAATTTGCTGCTCTGCGTACCGATGCGGACTTAAACGAGATCGGTGAGCCTATCGAGCTCTACTGCAAGCCAGCAGACGATTACCTGCCTCATCCTGCTGCGTGTTTGATTACCGGGATTACCCCACAAAAAGCGCGACGTCACGGTCTGCCTGAAGCGCAGTTTGCCAGTGAAGTGCAGCGCCACATGAGCGAGCCGGGCACCTGTGTTGCAGGATACAACAGCTTGCGCTTTGATGATGAAGTGTCTCGTCACCTGTTCTATCGCAACCTGATCGACCCCTACGCCCGCGAATGGCAAAACGGTAACTCCCGTTGGGATTTAATTGATGTGGTGCGCGCATTTTACGCGCTACGCCCGGACGGCATTGAGTGGCCGCTACGTGAAGATGGTGCGCCAAGCTTTAAGCTTGAGCATTTAACCAAAGCCAACGGGATTGAGCATGAAGGTGCGCATGATGCGGTGGCCGACGTTCGGGCAACCATTGCCCTGGCGCGACTGCTAAAAACGCGTAACCCTAAGCTCTTCGATTACTTGCTTGGCCTGCGCGGCAAGCGCGCGGTTGCCCAGCAGCTTGACCTGCCTAATGCCAAGCCACTTTTGCACATTTCCCGCCGCTACCCGGCCAGCCGTGGTTGCAGCGCCCTGGTAATGCCGTTAGCTGAGCACCCTACCAACCCTAATGGGATGATCGTGTACGACCTGAGTGTTGATCCAAGCGATTTCCTTACGCTTTCGCCTGAGCAAATACGCGAGCGCGTCTTTGTCAGTCAGCAGGATTTAGCAGAAGGTGAGGCGCGTATTCCACTCAAGGTCATTCATATCAACCGTTGCCCGGTGATCTTTCCGTCGAGCGTGCTCAAGGACATAGAGGGGCCGCAAAAAGGAGCGTATGGCGCGATTGTTGAGCGCCTTGGGTTGGATATTGCAACGTGCCGTCAGCACTGGAAAACCTTGCGCAGCGCCCAAGGGGTGATGCCTAAAGTGGCCGAGGTCTTTAAGACCAACTTTGATGACGCACCCCACGACCCTGACATGATGCTTTATTCCGGCAGCTTCTTTTCCGCCGCCGACCGGCAGCAGATGGAGCAGGTGCGTAAGATGGAACCCTGGGATCTGGTAGGGCAGCGGTTTGCCTTTCAGGACCCGCGCCTTGAGGAGATGCTGTTTCGCTATCGGGCGCGTAGCTACCCTGACACGCTGGAAGGTGACGAGCGCGAGCAGTGGGAGGCGTTTCGCTGGATGCGTATTAATGATCCGGCGATGTCCGGCTTTACGCTTAAGGCCTTTGCTCGGGAGATCGAGCGCTACAATCAGCAGCCGCTCAGCGAGCGTGAGCGGCAGATCCTTGAAGAACTGGTGATGTTTGTCGAGGCCATGATGCCCGCCCAGGCGTTCGATGCCTGAGCGGCACATTCATTTACGGAGTGTTGCGCTTGGCAAACGGCGTTAGCGCTTCGCGGTAAGGCATTACATCGCTGGGCTCATCACCCGGGTTGAAGCGTATATCAAGCTGGTGGCCAAGTAGCTCTGGCCATGCAGCTTGAATATCCGCAGCGCTAACCTCAAGTGCCAGGTTGGCCAGCTCTTCACGACGGTCAAAGCGGATCTCATCCAGCGCGGTGGCCTGCCAGTAACGGTTGGCCATGCCCGCAAGGCTGGTATCACGCTCGCTCAGACTGGCATGGACCGCTTTGCGATAGGCGTCGAGTTCAGCATCGTCGAGTTGCTTAAGTGCTTCGCCAGCGTCAGCTAAAAAGGCATCCATGTGCGCAGCGACCGTTTCGCTGTCCACATCCGGCGATTGAACGAGTAGTGCAATGCCAGGTGCCTCAAGCAGGGGTGAATAACCCGCGTTCACAATATAGCCCAGCTGTTCTTCCGTGCGCAGCTGTTGATAAAAGGGCGTCTCCAGCCACTGGGCAATCACACTAATGGTTGCTTGTTCTTTAGGGCTTTGGTCGCGCCCTTGTAAGTAACGCAGCACCAGGGACTCGTCGCGGGTGCTGTGCGGGTGCAGTACGCTGGAAGTCGTGTCAATAGCCAGCGGGCTAAGCGTTGGAATATCTTCTCGCGTCAAGCCTGGGCGCAGTTTGCTGCGCACCCGCTCGGCTTGCTCCTGGGCGAGTGCTTCATCCAGGTTGCCAATCGCCATGGCGTCGATATAGAGCCCGCCCAGAAAGCGCTTACGGAAGTTCTCAAGATGCTGCTGGTCAAGGCGCTGACTGGCGTCAAGTAGTTCGGCTGTCGACCAGCGTGGGGTCAACAGGGCTTCACCCAGCGTGCGGCTTGCCTGGCCATAAAGCGATGATTGCGGCGCATTAACCAGCTCTCTCTGCAGCTGATATTGCACGCGATCAAAGGCGCCTTCGCTAATCTCAGCCGTTTTAAGCTGATCAATGGCTTGCTCAATAAGCGGTGTCTGGCCATCACGCCAACCGGAAAATGATAGCGTCATCCCACGTGCGTGCGGGTAGGCGCTAAACGACTGACCGGCCATCCATGCGGGATAAAGTGATTCATTCAAGCTGTCGTTTAGCCACCCAGCCAGCAACTGCGTCAGTACGACCTCTTCGGCCGAATAGCTGGCGTCGGGATACTGCAAACTGACCCGCCACTCAACGCTTGGTGTATTAAAGCGTGAGTCCTGCATGTGCCAAACCTTAAAGAATGGCGTGTCGATCATTAGGCTTGGGTGCTCGTCCTGGCCTTCAATAAGGGCAAGGTCGCTGGCAATAAAGGGGTTGGGTTCAGGCAGAGCTAAACCCTCAAGCGCGAGACCTTCTTGAACAGGCGGTTGTTCTCGCCACTGGGTCGAGAACCAGGGCGAAACCGTGTCACTTTCCACCTCGGGCGCAGAGTAAAAGCGCAGCATGTTGTCCGGCGTTAACGCAGCCAGATACGCTTGCTGGCGCTCAGTGTCCGGTGCATCCATGCGATACGCGGCATACTGCACATCCTCAACCGGGTAGCGAGACAAATTCATGGCGAGCTGAGTAGCTTCCTGCTGGGGTGCGCCGTGCTGTTGAAAACGAAATGCCTGCTCGCTCAAATCGCGCAGTTCAGTATAGCGCCAGTCAGCCAATCCATCGTCACGCAGCTGATCAATGGCGGCAAATAGCGTAGCCTGGATATCATCAAGCCGCTCGGCACCGGCGGGCGTCAAGCTAATGGAAACCGTAAACAGGGCGTCCTGACCATCACCGCGCTGAACACCTGCGGACAGGCCGTCGGCCAAACCTGCATTACGCAGTACCGCCAAAAGGCTGCCGTCCCCTTCATCGCCCAACAAATGCGACATTAAATGAGTGGGTTTTGCGTGGTACTCATTTTCGGGATCAGGGATGGGGAAGTAAAAACGCAGCTGGCGGCGATCTTGCAGTGACTGACGCTCAACGTAGCGTGGCAGGGTATCGGTATCTACCAGCGGTGCATCAATCGTAGGAACGCTCAGGCCATTGTCAGGAATATCCGCAAAACGCTCCACCACCCACTCTTCGAGTGTATCAAGCGGCTGAGGGGCTACGACGGCCAGGTTCATTACGTTGGCATCGTAATGTTGGTGATAAAAATCGATGGCACGTTCGCGTAGCGTCGCTTCTCCCGCCGGCGGGCTGGCTAACGTCTCGCGGCTGCCAACGGCAAATCCTGTGGTGGCATTGTCAGGGTTGAGTAATTGATTAAGCACGTCGTTTTCGCGTCGGGACTCATCGCGAATTCTTGCCATGTACTCAGAATGAACGATATTGCGCTCGCTCTCTAAGTGGTCGGCATTAAACAGCGGTGACAGGAAAAACTCGCTAAAGCGATCAAGCGCTTCCGGCAGAGCGGAGGGCTCGATATCAAAAAAATAGTTGGTATCTTGCTGAGCGGTAAAGGCGTTATGGGAGCCCGCGTGGTCAGAAATAAAGCGCTGATAGGCGTCTGGAGCGGGATACGCCTCGGTACCCAGGAACAGCATGTGTTCAAGGAAATGGGCAAGCCCTTGCAGATCATCAGGATCCTGGGCGCTACCGACTCGTACGTTCATGGATGCAGCGGCTTTATCGGCGTCAGGATCGCTGACCAATAGTGCTTGTAGACCATTTTCAAGCGTCAGCACGCGATAGTCGCGACTGTCAAAGGGGCTGGCAATCGGGATGACAGTGTCTTCTATCGGATCATCACCAGCGGCCAGCACGCCGGGGGAAAACCATACGGTGCTGAGCACCGCTGCCAGTACAACGCGCGAATAAAATAGTCTACTTTTCGGTCGTAACATTACGGCTCCTGTGGGACGGTCCATTGCAGCATTGGCCCAACCGGGTGGGCACAAGCGGCTGATTGATAGGCAGGATTGTTGACATGCTTGGATACTGGAAATGCACCTAATAGTTCCAAGGGTGCGGGTGTTAATAACGCTTTAACGGTTTCCAAAGGGCTATCGGGATCAAGCCATGTGGTCAACGCATGCGGAGGAATGACCACCGGCAATCGGTCGCTAAGCGGTGCCAGGCATGCGTTGGCCGGTACGCTAATCAGTGCTGTTGAGTCAGTAAACGCGGTAAGTGTTGTATGGTAGCGGCACCATAACGCACCGAGCAGTAAGGGCGCGCGCCTAACCTCTGTGACCAGATAAGGCTGTTTGTGTCGCGGCAGTGCTTTCCAGACGTAAAAACCGCTGACAGGAATCACGCAGCGGCGAGCCTGAAACGCTTCATGGAACATGGCTTTTGAACTGAGTGTCTCAGCTCTAGCGCAGTGTGGAGCGTGATCCAGCACCGTTAACCACGGGGGGGTTAACCCCCAAAAAACTGATTCGAGCTGCAATTCACCCTGGGCTAAACGAATAGCCGAAACGGGTTGGCGGGGTGCCAGATTGGGGGATTCCACCAGCGCGGATGTCGCCTTGAGTGAGGGCAGAAGACGCTTGAGCGGTAAGTTGTGTACATGTAGGCGTCCGGTCATGCCAGTCTCCTTAAGCAGAATCGGCTCAATCATGTCATGGGAGAGATTACAGATGCACAAGAATGCGCTAAATGTGGCGTTTTAGTGTCGAAAACAGTGTTCGATATAAGGTATCCTATATCACCCCTTGCTCACGCTAAAGCGCTGTGAGGCATTCTTTCTTGTTATTCGTTGACCTGAAGAGATCGCCATGGCCCGTCCTAGACAGCATGCGCCCGATGCCCTCCATGCGCAGGTCATGAAAGCTTGTGATGATTGGTTGGCTGTACAGTCAGTCCACGATTTATCCCTGCGTGCCCTGGCTAGAGAGGTTGGTTGCGCGCCCAGTACGCTGCTTAAACTTTACGGCAGCTTTAACAACTTATTGCAGCACGTTAACGTCGAAACGTTGGCGGGCTTGAAGCAGACCATTACGTCATTATCGGCAGACGCGCCAGAACCTTGGCTGCGTGCGCTGGCGCATGCGTACTGGCACTTCGCCGAGCAAGACTGCTACCGCTGGAAGCTGCTGTTTGATTATCCTTTGGCGCAAGAAGGGGAGCTTGATCAGCGTCAAAGCCATCTCATTGAAGCGCTGTTTACTCAGGTGGAATCCGCCCTCAAAGAGTACCAGCCCACGCTTGACGATCTCGAAGCTCGGCGGCTGGGGCGCACGCTATGGGGCAGCGTACATGGGCTGGTACAGCTGGGCTTAAATGAACGCTTGGGGTATTGGCAAGGCCAGCAGCTTAAAGTGGATGAACTGCTGGATCAGTTGGTCAGTACGGTGCTGGCAGGGCTTCGACGCCGGGAGCCGGCGTCGTGAGATGGTGGGTCAATGCTGTCCGCCAAGTGCTGCGTAGCCTGATTTATCTGGCTATGCGACTTTGCTATCGCTTGCATGTGCATGGGCGTTATCACCTCCCCAAACGCGGCGGTGCGCTGGTTGTGTGCAACCACGTAAGCTTTATGGATGCTCTGGTCCTGGGGGGCGGCAGCCCTCGGCCACTGCGTTTTGTTATGGATCAGCCAATTTTCGATTCGCCCTGGCTCAAGTGGTGGTTTCAGCTTGTCGGCGCTATTCCCATTGAGTCCGAGCGGCGTAGCCCCGGCGCCTTGCGGCGTACGCTGGATGAAGTGAGCCAGGCACTGCGCCGAGGGGAAGTCGTTATGGTATTTCCGGAAGGGCGGTTAACGCCAGACGGTGATATCCATACCTTCAGGCGTGGGCTGGAAACTATTCTGGCACGCGATAATGTGCCGGTGATTCCTGCCGGGCTGGCAGGCTTGTGGGGCTCCTGGACATCACACTACAACGGTAAAGCGCTGAAAAAGTGGCCAAGCCGCTTTAGGGCGCCGGTTAGCCTGCATTTTGGCCCACCCATTAATGTGCAAGAGGTGGATGGGGTTACGCTGCGTGGCTATTTGGAAACGCGGGTGCGAGCGCTAAAAGTGGCCGCCGATAAAGATATTGACGCGCGCTAACGCGCTACCTGTTCATGTTGTCCCAAGTGCTGTCAGGGCTGGCGTCTTGGAAGACGCACGTTTTGCCAGCAGCGGGCAGAGGTGATCAGGTTGTCGCGGATCTCCAGTATTTCCATACGGATATTGTTAATTTGCAGGCTGGCGGGGCCTTCGGGGAACGCTTCAAGGTGCTCTAAAATCAACCCGTTCAGGGTCTTGGGACCATCGGTTGGTAAGTGCCACCCCAGCATTTTATTAATTTCACGGATGTTGGCCGTGCCCTCAATGACATGGCTGCCGTCGTCCTGCTGATGAATCTCTTCATCTTCCGATACGTCCGTGGTGAACTCGCCAACGATCTCTTCCAGAATATCTTCAAGCGTTACCAACCCTTCGACATCGCCATACTCATCTACCACGATGCCGATACGCCGCTTCTGCTTTTGAAAGTTAAGCAGCTGGGTATGGAGCGGTGTGGACTCAGGAATAAAGTAGGGTTCGCGTGCTTCCTGGACAATGGCCGCCTTGGTTACTTCGTCGCGGGATAAGAAGCGCGCGGCATTGCGCAAGTGCAGCATGCCGATGATGTTATTGATATCGCCTTTATATACCGGTAAGCGGGTGTGCTGGCTGGTACGAATTTGGGTCAGAATATCTTCCAGCGAGTCGTCCAGATCTATCCCCAGCACTTCATGGCGCGGCACCATAATGTCGTTGACCGTGACATTCTCAAGGTCCAGGATCGACAGCAGCATGGCCCGGTGGCGGTAGGGAATCAGCGTGCCGGCCTCATGCACCACGGTACGCAGCTCGTCGCGGGTAAGGTTGTCGCCGCCATTCTCCACGCTTTTCACGCCCAGTAGGCGCAGTAGGCCGTTCGAGATCATATTCACCAGCCACACCAGCGGATAAAGCAGCTTCAAAAGCGGCTCCAGCGCCATAGAGCTGGGGTAGGCAATACGCTCAGGTTTAATCGCCGCGTAGGTTTTGGGGGTAACCTCGGAAAAAATTAAAATGGTAATCGTTAAAATGGCAGTAGAAATCGCCGGACCTGATACTTCGCCGAAAAAGTGAATAGCGATGATGGTCGCAATGGATGCCGCAAGGTTATTGACGAAATTGTTGCCGATTAGAATGACGCCAATCAAGCGGTCAGGGCGGGTAAGCAGGCGCATGACCCGTTTGGCGCGCCGATCACCGCTGTTGGCCTGATGGCTCAGGCGGTAACGATTAATCGACATCATGCCGGTTTCAGAGCTGGAGAAAAAAGCCGATAGCAGTACTAGTAAGCCAAGAAGGCCGAATAGTAATCCCAAGGGGAAGTCGTCGCTCAAGTCGAAAATTCCTTTATGCCGTATCAAGCACGGTTTGTAGAAGCTAGAAAAAGGTGTGTCAAGACAGCCATAGCCGTGTATATGGGCTTAGCGATTGAGCAGTATCTCAAGCACAAACTTACTGCCAAAGTAGGCCAGTATCAAAAGCGTGCAACCACCCAGCGTCCACCGTACTGCACGCATACCGCGCCAACCGAAGCGATAGCGGCCAATCAGTAGGGTTGTGAAAATAACCCACGCCCCTAGCGAGAGAACGGTTTTATGTAATAAATGCTGGGCAAAAATATTATCAAGAAAGATAAAGCCGCTCACAATCGAGAGCGTTAGTAGCAAAATGCCCGCCCAGACCAACTCAAACAGGACGCGTTCCATCGTGGTTAGCGGAGGAAGCGACTGCACGATGCCGCGAATATGGTGATGGCGCAGCGCCTGGTTTTGTAATCCCACCAGGATTGCCTGTATCGCTGCAATTGCGAGCATGGCAAACGCCAGCGCGGAGCTAATGGCATGCAGTAGAATGCCGGGTGTCAGGCCCGTGTGGCTAGTGTGGCTGGGGAGCCAGGTGGCGGTAATCAGCGCGACACCCGCTAAAGGAAAGAGAACGATGCCGACGTTAAGCACTGGCTTGAAAAGGCTCGCTATCAACAGCACATTAACGGCGACCGCCATGAAAAGCGTCGCGCTGGTGGTAAATCCAGGCAGGAGGCCTGGGGATTGCCCCATCAGTTGGACGACCACCGGGATATGGAGCAATAGGCCCAAGGCGCCCAGCAGGCGCACCATGCCTTGGCGTGGCGGCACGCGGCGAAAAAGGGTCATGCCCTGCCAAGTGGCAGCAGCAACATAGAGCACAAAAGCGATCGTGGCGAAAGGCAGCGCCTGCATGATGCTATATCCGTGCGCGCATTTCGCGCGTTGCAGTAAAAAACAGTTAAGTTAACGTGTACCGACTACTATAACCAATCAAAGCAGTATCGCACAGCCATCGTTAGCCCGCGCGGACAGTCATGGAGACTCAAGGCGTGAGCGCGTATAATCCATGTACATCAGTCTAGGGGCGTAGGCCCGGCGACAGCGACGGAGGCAGAGAGGCCCCATGTTTCAGAATCTCAGTGAGCGTCTTTCCCAGACGTTGAAGTCGATTAAAGGTCAGGCGCGCCTGACCGACGACAATATCAAAGATACCCTGCGCGAAGTGCGCAAAGCGCTGCTTGAAGCCGACGTAGCGCTGCCGGTCGTCAAGGCCTTTATCGAACGCGTTCGCGAGCGGGCGGTTGGGCAGGAGGTGTCCAAGAGCCTGTCGCCCGGCCAGCAGTTCGTCAAAATCGTCCAGCAGGAGCTGGAAGCCATTATGGGCGAGGCCAACGAAGGCCTAACCCTCAAAGGCTCGCCAGCCGTTGTGTTGATGGCCGGTTTGCAAGGGGCGGGTAAAACCACGTCGGTAGCCAAACTTGCCCGCTACCTGCGCGAGCGCGAGAAGAAAAAAGTCCTGGTGGTGTCGGCTGACGTTTATCGTCCGGCAGCCATCGACCAGTTGGAGACGCTGGCCAAAGAGGTCGAAGTTGACTTCTTCCCGTCGCGCTCTGACCAACAGCCTGTTGATATTGCCGAAGCGGCGATTAAGCACGCCAAAATCCAGTTCCACGATGTAGTGCTGGTAGATACCGCGGGTCGCTTGGCAATTGATGAAGCCATGATGGCGGAGATCCAGGCGCTGCATAAAGCGATCTCACCGCAAGAAACGCTGTTTGTCGTCGATGCGATGACTGGCCAGGATGCGGTTAATACCGCAAAAGCGTTTCACGATGCGCTGCCGCTGACCGGGGTTATTTTAACCAAGGCCGACGGCGATGCGCGTGGCGGTGCGGCGTTGTCGGTACGTCATATTACCGGCAAGCCCATCAAGTTTATGGGGGTGGGCGAGAAAGTTGACGCTCTGGAGCCCTTCCACCCGGATCGTGTGGCATCACGCATCCTCGGCATGGGCGACATGCTGTCGCTGATTGAGGAAGCCGAGCGCACGGTTGATAAAGACAAAGCTACCAAGCTTGCCAGCAAGGTCAAAAAAGGCGATGGCTTTGATCTGGAAGACTTCCGCGACCAGTTGCAGCAGCTCAAAAAGATGGGCGGCATGGGTGGTCTTCTGGGCAAACTGCCTGGCATGGGGCAAATGGCCGAAATGGCTCAAGGCCCAGGCCCTGAAAAGGAGCTGGGTAAGCTTGAAGCGCTGATCAACTCCATGACGCCCAAGGAGCGCCGCGCGCCGGATATCATCAACGGCTCGCGCAAGCGCAGGATTGCCGCCGGTGCTGGCCTGCAGGTGCCCGACCTGAACCGTCTGCTCAAGCAGCACAAGCAGATGCAGAAGATGATGAAGAAAGCGGGCAAGAAAGGCGGCATGCAGAAAATGATGCGCGGCATGTCCGGCATGATGGGCGGCGGCGGAGGTCCTGGCGGCCCAGGTGGAATGGGCGGCATGGGCGGTGGCGGTATGGGTGGCCCCGGTGGCCTGCCTTGGCGCTAAGCACATTAGTTTAGGCGCTGCGGCGACGTCGGTAAGGTTGACGGCCTGTGAGTTTTCTGGCTGTCAGGCTTTCCAATCAGGGCGCATTTGCGTAGAATGCGGCCTCTTCATGCGTGGGTGTTGGCAAAATATGCGTAAGCATTGCCGTAACATCTGGTTGTGAAGGCCTAAAATGGTACAAAGCAGCCACTTATCTTCAAGTGAGCCGCGTATCAAGAAAACAGTATGATGAGTGTTCTGGTGGCGGTTTGCGCTATTTTCCACTCTCGTAACCTCAACCGAAGGATAGTTATCGTATGGTTACCATTCGTTTGGCACGTGGTGGCGCCAAGAAGCGTCCCTTTTATCACCTGACTGTGACTGACTCGCGTAACGCCCGTGACGGCCGTTTCATCGAGCGTATCGGCTTCTTCAACCCGGTTGCTCGTGGTCAGGAAGAGCGTCTGCGCGTTGATCTAGAACGTGTTACTCACTGGCAGAGCCAAGGCGCCCAGCTGTCTGGTCGTGTTGCTGAGCTGGTTAAAGAAGCGCGTAAACAGGCGTAAGTCTGTTCACGGTAGAGTCTGGACTGCTGTACGTTGAGGTCGTCGATGACGCGTTTTGAAACAAGCCAAACTGACGACACGCATGTGGTGTTAGGCAAGCTGACTAGCCCCCGCGGGGTGCAGGGTTGGCTCAAGGTGTATTCTTACACCAGCCCCATGGACAGCATTTTGGATTATCCCGAATGGTGGGTGCGCCAAGGGGAAACCCTGATGCGAATGACCATTGTTCAGGGACGTCGGCAAGGTAAAGGCCTTGTTGTGCAGATTAAAGGCGTAGATGACCGCAATGCCGCTGAAGCACTGGCGCAAGCGGATATTTTACTGCCCAAAGATGCACTGCCTACACTGGCAGCCGATGAGTATTACTGGCATGAGCTTGAAGGCTTGGCTGTCTTCACTCAAGCCGGCGAGCGGTTAGGACGGGTAAGCTACCTGTTTGAAACCGGCGCCAACGATGTCATGGTGGTTCGCGGCGATGACGACGCGATCGACAAACGCGAGCGGCTACTCCCGTTTTTGCCTGATGACGTGATTGTCGAAATCAGCCTTGAAGATGGCCGTATGGTCGTTAACTGGGACCCTGAGTTTTGATCAATGACGAAGCGGCCGATATGCAAACAGCGGTGCTTGGCAATGATGTGGATACGCCCGCTATGTGGATCGGCGTAGTATCGTTGTTTCCTGAAATGTTCGATGCACTCACCCAGCAGGGCGTAGTGGGCCGGGCGATAGAGAAGCAACGTATTGCCCTAGAGTTTTGGAACCCGCGAGATTACGCCACCGACCGCCATCGCAGTGTGGATGATCGCCCTTATGGCGGCGGCCCGGGTATGTTGATGAAAGTCGATACACTCCGTGGCGCTATCCACGATGCCCGTGAACGGGCACATCAAGCCACCGGCCAGGTGCCTACGGTGATTTACCTTTCGCCCCAGGGGCGTAAGCTTGATCAAAAAGGCGCTCAGGCATTAGCCGCTGCTGGCCCCCTTGTGGTGGTGGCAGGGCGCTATGAAGGGATTGATGAGCGTGTGGTGGAGAGTGACATCGATGAAGAGTGGTCGATTGGCGACTATGTGCTGAGCGGCGGTGAGCTGCCCGCCATGGTGCTGATTGACGCAGCGGCGAGGTTGGTTCCCGGTGTATTGGGGCATCAGGACTCCGCTATCGAAGACTCGTTTAATGACGGTCTTTTGGACTGCCCGCACTATACCCGTCCAGAAAATATCGACGGGCGCCAGGTGCCGGATGTGCTGCTAAGCGGTAATCATGCAGCCATCAAGCGCTGGCGGTTGAAGCAGTCGTTAGGCCGCACATGGCAGCGCCGTCCCGATCTGTTAGAAGGGCGCGCGCTTAATGCTGAGCAACAGCAGTTGCTGAACGAGTTTATCGAGGAACACGCTCTGTCTGCCAAGTAGGTTATTTTCAACGACCTGGTGCAGAGCGGCGGTGCAGGACGGAAAGGGCACGTCGTCTACATATTGACGGCAAGCCTACGGACCTGTGTCACCCATAACGACTCCCGTATGGCTCGATTCGAGCGCCGGGATCACGGTTTGCCCCTTCCACAACTGAGTGGCAAACCATTCCGTTATTTAGGAGTATGAAGATGAGCAGCAAGAACAAGGTGATCCAGGCGATCGAAAACGAGCAGATGGGCAAAGAGATTCCTTCTTTTGCGCCGGGCGACACCATTATCGTTCAAGTAAAAGTTAAGGAAGGCACCCGCGAGCGTCTGCAGGCGTTTGAAGGTGTGGTTATTGCCAAGCGTAACCGTGGTCTGAACTCCGCTTTCACCGTACGTAAAATTTCTCACGGTGTTGGCGTTGAGCGTACTTTCCAGACCTACAGCCCGCTGGTTGACTCTCTTGAAGTCAAGCGTCGTGGTGACGTGCGTCAAGCCAAGCTGTACTACCTGCGTGAGCGTAGCGGTAAGTCAGCACGTATCAAAGAAAAGCTGTCCTAAGCGACGCTTTCTCGGGCGCGCACTGTTCTTGACGTACGTCTTGGGCACGTGTCGCACCGGATACCAGAACCCCGTCACCGCTTTGCGGGGCGGGGTTTTGTTTATGTGTTCATATACTCAGCAGGAGACGATTAACGTATGAGCGTCATTGATGCTTTCCTGGACGCCCTTTGGTTAGAGCAAGGCGCCAGTGATCATACGTTAGCCGCCTATCGGCGCGATTTAACCGCGTGGCAGCACTATCTGGTAGCAGAAGGTGAGGATATATTGTCTCCCACGGGGCAGCGGCTTCCCGTATGGTTGGATGCCCGCCGAGAGCAAGGCTACCAGTTGCGAAGCAATGCCCGGTTGTTATCGAGCCTCAGAAGTTTTTATCGCTGGGCGCGCTTACACGGGCATGTGGTTAGCGACCCGCTGGTGGATGTTAAGCTTCCCAGAGTGCAGCCAGGCCTGCCCAATACGCTGGAAGAGGCGGAGGTCGAGCGCCTGCTGATGGCGCCTGATGTTGATACGCCGCTGGGCGTGCGCGACCGCACCATGCTGGAGCTGCTGTATGCCTGTGGGCTGCGCGTATCGGAGCTTGTATCGTTGACCGGCGATGCGGTGAACCTGCGCCAAAATGTGGTGCGTGTGCGCGGTAAGGGGGATAAAGACCGCTTGGTGCCCATGGGGGAAGAAGCAGCAGATTGGCTTGCGCACTATATGAAGACGGCCAGACCTGCGCTGATGAGCGACCCGACCAGGTCAGCGCTTTTCCCAGGGCGCCATGATAAAGCCATGACGCGACAGACCTTCTGGCACCGTATAAAAGCGCATGCCATCACGGCTGGTATCTCGCGTCCGCTGTCTCCGCATACGCTGCGGCATGCTTTTGCGACACATTTATTGAATCATGGGGCCAATTTACGGGTCGTACAGCTGCTGTTAGGCCACAGCGATTTATCTACGACTCAAATTTATACGCATGTTGCCCAAGCCCGCTTGGAGCATTTACATGCAGAACACCATCCGCGAGGTTGAAGATAGAATGCGTCAACGTACGGTTACTCCTTCTTTACGCACGGCATTACTCACGCTCGCCATCGCAAGCGTTTTGCCGGTCGCCGCTCACGCAGATGCCGTCACGCAACGACTGAGTGAGTCGCTGAGCGTTAATGGTCAGCCGATACCGGTTGAGCACGTAACGACGACCCCGATGGAAGGCATTTACCACGTGCGTCTGGAAAGCGGCGAGTCGTTCTACACCAATGCCGATGGCAGCCACTTTTTGGTGGGTGATCTTTTCGAAAATGCCGAGACGGGGCTGGTCAATTTAACCGAGCAGTCCAAAAATCAGGAGCGAGTTGCGGCACTGGCAAGCATCCCCGAGTCTGAGCGCGTTGTGTATCGCGGTGTCGATGAGCCAAAAGCCACCGTGGTAGTATTTACCGACCCCACTTGCCCCTACTGTGAGCGTCTTCACGAAGCCGTGCCTGAGCTTAATGAGCGCGGGATTGCGGTACACTATTTAGCATTCCCACGGGCGGGTATGGGCAGCGATGCGGCGACCTCCATGCAGCAAGCGTGGTGTTCGGATAATCGTAGTGAAGCGATGACCCGTGCCCAGCAGCGCCAGCCACTATCGGGTCCTTCGGATTGCGATAACCCGGTGGCTGAACAGTATGAGCTGGGTATGGCGCTGGGTGTACAGGGCACGCCCGCGATTATTCTGCCCGATGGCCAAATGGTACCAGGCTATGTACCGCCAGAAAGGCTTGCCGTCATGTTAGGCTTGGGCGACACCTAAGCCTGATCTGTCAGGCGCTTTGAAGCAGGCGCCTGGCAACAGAAACGTAGCAACAGAAACATAGCAACAGGCACGCCCAACAAGTGCCCACCAATAGAGAGCACCGTTAACGAGCGGTGACGCTGAGACACTGAATTTAAGACCAGGCGCCAAGGGCGCCCACCACGAAAGGGGATGTATTTTGAAACCGGTAAGAGTAGGCATTTGTGGGCTAGGCACGGTTGGCGGCGGCACGTTCAATGTATTGACGCGCAACGCTGATGATATTGCACGCCGTGCAGGCCGCCCTATTGTGATTGAGCAGGTGGCTCATCGCAGTATTCACCCTGACTGCGATATTACCGGTATTAACGCAACCACCGATGTTTTCGAGGTGGCAACTAACCCTAACGTTGATGTGCTGGTCGAGCTAATTGGCGGCTATGACATGGCGCGTGAATTGGTACTCACCGCGATTGCCAATGGCAAACACGTGGTTACTGCCAACAAGGCGTTGATTGCTGTTCACGGTAATGAAATCTTCAAGGCGGCTCATGAAAAGGGCGTTATTGTCGCCTTTGAAGCCGCCGTTGCAGGCGGTATTCCGGTTATCAAATCGCTGCGTGAAGGCTTGGGTGCTAACCGCATTGAGTGGGTGGCAGGCATCATTAACGGCACCGGCAACTTTATTCTGACGCACATGCGTGACGAAGGCCGAGCCTTTGAAGACGTGCTTGCCGAAGCGCAGGCACTGGGTTACGCCGAAGCCGACCCCACGTTTGACGTGGAAGGTATCGATGCGGCGCACAAGCTGACCATTCTGGCCTCGATTGCCTACGGCGTGCCGCTTCAGTTTGAAAGAGCCTTCACCGAAGGTATTTCACGGATTACCGCTGAAGATGTCGAGCAGGCCGATAACCTGGGCTACGTTATTAAGCACTTGGGTATTTCCAAGCGTACCGACCAGGGGCTTGAGCTACGCGTTCACCCCACGTTGATCCCCAAAGAGCGTTTGCTAGCCAATGTGCATGGCGTCAAAAATGCCATTGCCATCATGGGTGACGCGGTAGGCCCCACGCTTTACTACGGTGCCGGTGCGGGTGCTGAACCAACGGCTTCCGCCGTGGTTGCTGATGTGTTGGATGTGGCTCGTGATATTACAACTGCCCACCACTATCGCGTGCCCTATTTGGCGTTCAGCGGTATTGATGAAGATGTCAGCCAACTGCCGATTATGCCGATGGAAGACATCATTACGGCGTATTATCTGCGCCTGTTGGCGGTGGATCGCCCTGGTGTACTGGCGCGCGTAGCCACCATTCTTTCGGAGCAGGGCATCTCTATTGAGGCACTGATCCAGAAAGAGGCAACCGAAGGCGAGCTGGTGCCGATTATTCTGCTGACGCACCGCACCAAAGAGAAGCAGATGAACGAAGCAATTCGTGAAATCGAAGCGATGGCCGATATCGCCGGGCCGGTGACACGCATCCGCGTGGAAAGCCTGAGCGAAGGGGAGTAACCCACTATGCGCTATATCAGTACGCGTGGGCAGGCGCCCGCGCTCTCTTTTGAAGAAGTCGTACTAACCGGTATGGCCAGCGACGGCGGCCTTTACGTACCGGAAGAGCTGCCCACCCTCTCGAAAGAAGCGCTGGCCGATATGGCCGGGCTCTCTTACGCCGAGATTGCTTTTCGGGTCATGAAGCCGTTTGTAAACGGCGAGATCGACGACGACACTTTCCGCACCATCGTGACCGACGCGTATTCCACCTTCACTCACGATGCGGTGGTGCCGCTCAAGCAGCTCGACGCCAATCACTTCCTGCTTGAGCAGTTCCATGGCCCGACGCTGGCATTTAAAGACGTCGCGCTACAGCTGCTTGGCCGCCTGTTGGATCACTTTTTGAAAAAGCGTGGCGAACGTGCGGTGATCATGGGCGCCACCTCGGGCGATACCGGGTCAGCGGCGATTGAAGGCTGCCGCCACTGCGACAACCTGGATATCTTTATCCTGCATCCGCACCAGCGGGTGTCCGAAGTGCAGCGCCGCCAGATGACCTCGGTGTTGGCCGATAACGTCTTCAATATTGCTATCGAAGGCAATTTTGACGACGCTCAAGCCATGGTCAAGGCAAGTTTTGCCAATCAGGACTTTCTGAACGGCACGCGCCTGGTGGCGGTCAATTCGATTAACTGGGCGCGCATCATGGCTCAGATCGTTTACTACGTAGCGGCGGGTGTCGCGCTGGGGGCACCGCATCGCGAGGTCAGCTTCTGCGTGCCGTCGGCCAATTTTGGCAACGTGTTTGCGGGCTACATGGCGTACAAAATGGGGCTGCCGGTCAAGCAGTTCATCATTGCCACCAACTCCAACGACATTCTGCACCGCACGTTGGCCGCCAACGACTTTTCCAAGAAGGAACTTGAGGCAACGCTCGCGCCTTCCATGGATATCGTGGTGTCGTCGAACTTCGAGCGTCTTCTGTTTGACGCCTATGAGCGCGATGGTGCGGCCGTGGCGGCACTGCTGGAGCGCTTTCAGCAAGAGCCCACCGCACTTGCCGATGCGCCGCTTGCCAAGCTGCGTGAGAAGTTCTCAAGTTTTAGTGTGGACGATGCGACCATTCTGGACGTCATTCGCGAAGCGCATCATCGTACTGGTGAAATGCTCGACCCGCATACCGCCACGGGCTACCGCGCTGCTGAGCGAGTGCGCGCTGATCACTCAACGCCAATGATAACGCTTGCCACCGCACACCCGGCCAAGTTTGCTGAAGCGGTGGTGAAAGCAGGCTTCCAGGGCGTACCGCTGCCCACGCATATGGATGATTTGCTGGAGCGTGAAGAGCGCTACACGGTATTGCCAGCTGAGCTGAGCGCCGTACAGCAGTTTGTGGCGGATAACCGTCGTTAACACATGATGACTGCTTTGCCAGATGCCAATCCGCCCGTTACACCTCAGCACACCACGCAGCTAATGTTGGAGCCTCGTCCGCTGGACGAGGCTGTCTACGCCCGTGCCCAGGCACAAGGCTTGAGCGAGCTTCAGGCGCGCCTTCTCGCCTCACGGCTGCCCGGCTATCAGGGCGAGCTTGCCCCGCTGGTAACGCCTAGCCTGCGCTATCTGGCTCACCCGGAAAAGCTTGCCGATGGGCGCCGCGCTGCCGAGCGTATTGCTCAGGCGGTTGCGGAGGGTGAATCCATCGGGATTCTGACCGATTACGATGTGGATGGGATTACCTCCCACGTGGTTATTCGCCGCACGCTAGTTGAGCTGTTTGGTGTGCCCGAGCACAAGCTGCATAGCCTGATTGGCCACCGTATTCACGATGGCTACGGGATCAGCTTGCCGTTGGTTGAGCGCACGCTGGCGCTTAAGCCATTCCCGACCCTGGTGATTACCGCCGACTGCGGAAGCAGCGACGAGCCACGTATCGCGCGACTCAAAGCGGCAGGCATTGACGTGGTGGTCAGTGATCACCACGCGTTGCCATTGGAAGGCCCGCCCGTTTCGGCTTACGCCTGCGTAAATCCCACACGTGACGATTGCACTTATCCGGATAAAACCATCGCCGGGTGCATGGTGGCGTGGCTGTTGATGTCGTTGGCACGTGGCGTATTGGTGGAGTGGGGGGCCTTGCCCGAGGCTACGCCCAAACTTTCGCCGTGGCTCTCCTATGTGGCGCTGGGCACCGTGGCGGACTGCGTGTCGCTGGGCGGAAGCCCCGCTAACCGCGCCGTGGTGAGCTATGGATTAACTCTGATCAACCGCATGGACGCCGCCTGCTGGCGCGCCATGGCCGCGCGCTTGGGGGCGGACAGCGTGCCGTTCAACGCCGAAACCCTGGCCTTCCAGATGGGCCCGCGGATCAATGCGCGCTCGCGGCTGGATGACCCTTACGCCGCGCTGCATTTCATGCTGGCCGAGAGCGACGCTGTCGCTAATCGTCAGTTGGAAGTGCTGGATCAGGATAACCAGTCGCGTAAGGCGATTGAGGCTGATATGGCCGAAGAGGCACGGGCGCTGGCCGCCAGTGCGCTGTTAGCCGATGAGCCTGCTGTGGTGGTGTTTCTGGAAGATGGCCACCCCGGCGTTCAAGGCATTGTGGCCTCCCGGCTGGTGCAGTCTTACGGGCGCCCTGCGCTGGTGCTGACGCAGGCGGCGGCACCCAATATGCTCACCGGCTCCGGGCGCTCAATCGATGGCTTGCACCTGCGCGATGCGTTGCAGCGTACTTTTGAGCTGGCCCCAGAGGCGCTGCCACGCTTTGGCGGGCACAGCGGGGCCGCTGGGGTGGGCGTTCCCCGCGAACAGCTGGACGTGTTTAAACAGGCGTTTCTCAAAGCCGTAGCGGAGCTGTTGGAGGGGCGTTCGCTCTATCCCAGGCTATGGACGGACGGCGAGCTTTCTACTGCGCAGCTCTCTCTTGCCACGCTTGAGGAGATCGACGCGCTGGGGCCCTATGGGCGTGAATTTGACGCACCGCTTTTTGAAGGGCGTTTTATCGTCGAAGCGCTGCGCCCAGTGGGTGCCGATGGCGCGCACTTGATGCTTGAGCTCTCCATGGGTGCCATCACCTGTAAAGCAATCTGGTTTCGTGCCTTAACGCCAGGTGAGCTGCCCGCGTTCGCCATCGGCGACACGCTGCACTGCGCTTACAAGCTTAACCGTAACCGCTGGCGGGGGCGGGAGTCGTTGCAGTTGATGGTTGAGCACGCAAGCGCAGTTTAAAACGCTTTCATCAACCCGGTTCATTAACCCTGTTCATCACCCCAGCACACTTCATAAGGGCGTTTAAAAATGCGCGTGGACGATTTACCCAAGGACCCGCACCGCCTCTATGAGGATGTAATGGCGATGCTGCTGGGCACGTTCTTCGTTGCCTTGGGCGTTACCTTTTATACCCAAGCGGTGCTGCTAACTGGCAGCACTGCGGGCTTGGCGCTGCTGCTTAATTACGTGACGCAGTGGGGGTTTGGGCTGTGGTTTTTTGCCATCAACCTGCCGTTTTACTACCTGGCGATCAAGCGTATGGGGTGGAGCTTTACGCTGCGTACCTTTATTGCCATTGGTCTGGTGTCGCTGTTTTCTGAACTAACCCAGCGCTGGGTGCAGTTTGAAAGCGTGCCTTCGCTCTATGCGGCACTCATGGGCGGGGCATTGATGGGCATTGGCATGCTGATGCTGTTTCGCCACCGTACAAGCCTGGGCGGCATCAACATTCTGGCGCTCTACCTGCAGGACCGCCACGGCCTGCGGGCGGGCTATGTGCAGCTAGGCATCGATGGGATGATTTTGCTGGTAGCGCTTACCCAGCTACCGTTAGACCGCGTTGGCTACTCGGTGCTGGGAGCGCTGACGTTGAACTTGATTATCGCCCTTAACCATAAGCCCGGGCGATACATCGGCGTGAGTTAGCGCTCTAGCTAAGCCAGAACCACCAGACGACCAGGGCAATGAGCCCCACGCCCGTCGCGTTAACCAATAAGCTCATGAGGCCTCCTGTTGAGTGGGCTTCCAGAACCGCAGGCGATTGGCATTACTCACCACGGTGATGGAGGAGAGCGACATGGCGACCCCCGCGATAATCGGTGAAAGCAGCATGCCGGTTACCGGGTAGAGCAAGCCTGCCGCAACCGGGATGCACAGCACGTTATAACCAAAGGCGCCCACCAGGTTCTGCTTGATGTTGGCAAGCGTGGCGCGGCTGATTTCAATGGCTGAGGCCACGCCGTGAAGCGACCCACGCATGAGGGTGATCCCCGCGCTTTCCATGGCAATATCCGTCCCCTGGCCAATCGCAAAGCCGACGTTAGCGCGCGCCAGCGCCGGGGCATCGTTAATACCGTCGCCCACCATGCCGACGATTTCGCCTGCCTGCTGTAAGCGCTCAATCTCAGCGTGCTTGTCCTCGGGTGTCAGGCCCGCTTTGAACGTTGTAATGCCTACTTCGCGGGCAATCGCCGCGGCGCTATGCTGGTTATCGCCGGTCAGCATGACCACGTTCAGTCCATCCTGCTGCAAGCGCTTAACGGCCGCGACGGCATCGTGACGTAGTGGGTCGCTAATCCCGAAGAGCGCCGCTAGCTGATTATCCACTGCCAGATATACCAGCGTACGCGCCTTGTGTTGTAGCGTGTTAACCGCTTGCTGGGCAGATGAAAGATCAACTCCGGCAGCCTCAAGCAGGCGCGCATTGCCCAGCAGCAGCGCTTTTCCATCGCGGGTTTCGGCTTTTACGCCACCACCCGTAACACTTTCAAACCCTTGAATCTCAGCAGGCGCGGCGCCCTGAGCATCCGCGTAAGCGATAAGGGCTGCCGCCAGCGGATGCTCAGAACCACGCTCCAGGGCATGAACCAGGCCCAGCGCAGTGGTTTGATTCATGCCAAACAGCTGTGCATCGGTGACACTGGGTTTGCCTTCGGTGAGCGTGCCGGTTTTATCCACCACCAGCGTGGTGAGCTTGCTGGCGGTTTGTAGCGCTTCGCCGCTTCTTACCAGCACGCCCTGTTCGGCGGCCTTGCCCACGCCAATCATGGTGGAAATGGGGGTAGCAAGGCCCAGTGCGCAGGGGCAGGCAATAATCAGTACGGTGGTGGCCGCCACCAGCATATGAATCACGCGTGGCTCAGGGCCAACGTTAAACCACGCAAGTGCCGCCAGTACGGCAATAATGATGACGGACGGCACGAAGATGCTCGATACTTTATCCGCCAGCTCACCAATTGGCGGGCGCGAATTCTGGGCGCTGGCGACCTGCTCGGTGATTTGCCCAAGCCGGGTATCGCGGCCCACACGGGTCGCGCGATATACCAGCCCGCCCTGGCCGTTGACCGTGCCTGCGCTGACGTCATCGCCGGTTTGCTTGCTGACGGCCAGCGGCTCACCGGTCAACATGGACTCATCAATATGGCTCTGGCCTTCGGTGACTTCGCCATCAACGGGTAAGCGCTCGCCGGGGCGCACGCGGAGTTGGTCGCCTTCACGAACATCATCCACGTCTATTTCCTGCTCTTGGCCGTCGCGAATGACGCGTGCCGTGCGGCTTTGCAAATCAAGCAGGCGCTTTAGCGCGTTGCTGGTACGCCCACGGGCGCGAAGCTCCATGGCGTTACCCAGCAGGATAAGCCCAACCACCATCGCCGAGGCTTCAAAGTAGATTCCTTGGGCTATTTCAGGCAACCAGGGTGCAAACAGCACCACCGCCATGGAGTAGAGCCAAGCGGTGCCCGTACCCATCGCCACCAATGTATCCATATTGGCCTGGTGGCGTTTGAGATTCTTCCACGCATTGACAAAAAAGTGGCGCCCGGGAAAGGCAAGCACGCCCAGGGTCAAGATACCAATCACCAGCCAGTAAACGCGGCCCAGGCCTATAACGTGGGGATGATAGATAAACATGCTGAGCATCAGGGGGATGGCCAATGCCAGCGCGATGGTGCTACCCCGCAGCCGCTGCCGATAGGTAGTGGCATCTTGCTCGGTGCGAACGCGCTCGGCTTCACGCATATCCACAATTGGCTCCGCCGTGTAGCCCGCTGAGGCGACTGCGTTGATAAGGGCTTGTGTATCGGCACTGCCCATTACCTGGGCGGTGTGGGTCGCGAAGTTAACGCTGGCGGCTTCTACCCCGTGGGTATTTTTCAGTGCATTCTGAACGCTTTTAACGCAGCTGGCGCAGGTCATGCCGCTAATTGCCAAGCGCAGGTTGGCAGCTGTGGCCGGTATCTCAGCTGCCTCTGGCGGTGCTTCAGGCGCTGTCGGCGAGGCGGGTTCGCTGCTGGCCGGGTAGCCGGCTTTTTCCAGCGCCGTGTTCAGGCGGCTATCGTCCAGGCTTGTAGTAACTTCAAGGCGTTTTTCAGCTGGGGTGCCCACTACCTCAGCCGCTGGGTCTTCTGCCTGAATCGCCTCGCGCATCCGCTTAACGCAGCCCTGGCAGCTCATGCCACCTACCGTACGGAAAACCGTATGACGTGAAGTGGTTGTGTCGTTCATAAGGCCTCCCTGGAAGAGGACTCATCGGGAAAGCTTTCAATAAGGCGGCACACGCTATGCCCATCAGGTGTGCCGTCTGGCATGTGCTCCCAGCTTTCCAGCGCTTGCTCCATTCGCTGGGCCAGCGCTTCAAGTTCGGCAATCCGTGTACGGATCTGCGGCAGGCGGCAGGCGAGCAGGTCGCGCACCAGCGGGCAGGGCGAGTCGCCCTGGTCGGCATGCAGGAGAATGTCGCGTATCTCCGCTACGCTAAACCCCAGCTTGCGTGCACGCTGAATAAAGTGCAGCCGCTCAAGGTCGGTGCTTGAGAAAAGCTGATAGCCGTTATCTGGTTGGCGGCTCGGGAGAAGTAAGCCTTCGCGGGTGTAGTGGCGAACTGTCTCTGCCGTTACACCGCCCTGTTTGGCAAGCTCGCTGACTTTCATCGCGCACTCCTTACGTTTTTGTCCGCTGTTAGTAAGCGGTGGGAATGCACGTAGTGTAAAACCTATGGGTAACACGCAGGTCAAGAAGGGCTGTTCAATAATTCGCTAAAAAGGGCTTAAAACGAATAAAACAATGATTTAAAACGGTCGTACGACTAATGTATGAGCGAAAAACAAAATAAAACGCTCGTTTGCCCTTGAACCAAAGGCCACATTGGGCGAAAACTGAAGTGTATGCCTACGCTATAAAAACAGTACCAGCGGATGTCGCCATCCACAGGATCATCGGGACAAGAGGCCAACCATGTATAATAAATTTAATAAGCTCACTCTAGCAGCTGCGGTTTCGGCAGCTGTCTTCGCAAGCCAGGCACACGCTGGCGGTTATCAAATTAACGAGCAAAGCGTTAGCGGCCAAGGCTATGGTCATGCTGGGCGCAGTTCTAACGTACACGATGCCTCTATTGTGTACGGTAACCCGGCAGGTATGTCGTTCCTTGATCGTGCGCAGATCACGGTGGGGGGCACCTATCTTCATGTCAATACCGATGTCAATAATGCTACCTCTGGGCGTTCTTTGGAAACGCCTGCGGGCTCACTGCCTTTGGGGTCAGTAGAAGGAACCAATGAAGGTGACATGGTGCCCGGTACGCTGGTTCCTTTTGCTTTTTATGCACAACCGGTCAATGAGCAGTTAGCGTTTGGTTTCGGCGTATATGCACCGTTTGGTTCAAAAACAGAGTATGAAGGTGGTTTCGAGGGGCGTAACCAGGGGAATTATACGGAGGTGAAGGTAATGACTGCCCAGCCAACCGTCTCCTACCGCTTTAACGAGCAGTGGGGCGTCGGGTTGGGGATTACCTATAACCGCGTTGATGGCGAACTGCACCGACAGGTGCCCGTTGCGGTTGGGCAGGCAGCCAATGGGGCTCCGATCGTTACTGAGGTGGATTCACGTGTTGAAGGTGATGATGACGCATGGGGATATAACCTGGGGGTGATTTACCAACCGGTGCCTGAAACCACGTTTGGTTTAACGTATCGCTCAAAAGTTGACTTCAATTTGGACGGTAGCTTTTCCGCAAGCTCCCCTGTGCTTGATCAGTTAGGTATTGGAACCGTAACGGATACGGCTGCACTGGACTTGACTACGCCTGAGACGGTTAACTTCTCGATAACCCAGCAAATGAGCGACAACCTCAAACTCATGTTTGGGGCTTCCTGGGCTCGCTGGAGTCGCTTTGATCAAATCCTTGTTACCGGCACTGAGCGTGAAGAGATCACTAACGAACAGCAAAATTACTCCAATGCTTGGGCATTCTCCACCGGCGGCGAGTATCAGTTGACACCTGAACTGGCGTTGCGAGCAGGGGTAGCGCTGGACTTTACACCAACGCAGGATACGACACGCAGTGTGCGTATTCCTTCTGATGACCGGCGTATCTTCTCGCTGGGTGCTGGCTGGAGCCCTACACCGGACCTAACGCTTGATTTCGCTTACTCTTATCTAACCGAGCGCTCAACCCAAGTGGATCAAACAAAGACGGATAGCTTCACTGTGGCTGGACAGCAGACACCGCCCATTACATCTACCTACTCCGCCGGCTATAAAAACGAAGCCCACGGTTTCGGTGCTCAGCTAACCTATCGTTTTTAAACTGATCGTTTTTAAGCCCATGTTTTAGACGTCTTGGTGAAATACGTTTCTCACGCGCTAAATCGGTAGCTCTACTTCTGAACCCGGCACTCGCCGGGTTCAGGCATTCGTCGTCATGGCGAGTGGATGCGAGAAACGCCAGGTTTCGTTACAATGGGTTTTCAGAATTTCGCCGCTGTGGTGCTGGCTTGGAATCATCAAGCCAAGATGCCACAGCGGCGCGTCTTTCTTTTGAACCATGTCATATTGACCAAGGCCAGGGCGATCCATGTTGGAAACCAACCCGATACATAACCAGATCAAGGACCTGTCTGAGCGGACAGACGTTCTTAGGGGGTATCTTTGACTATGCCGAGCGTAAAGATCGGCTAGAAGAAGTCTCTCGCGAGCTCGAAGACCCGAATGTCTGGAACGACCCGGACTACGCACAAAAGCTGGGTAAAGAGCGCTCTTCCCTGGAAGCCATTGTGGCAACCATCGACGAACTGGACCAAGGCCTTGGCGACAGCCGCGACCTTCTGGAACTCGCCGAGATGGAAGAGGATGAGGACACGGTTGAAGAAGTGCGCCAAGAGCTTGATGGCCTTCAGGTCGCGCTTGAAAAGCTCGAATTTCGTCGCATGTTCTCCGGCGAAATGGATGAAAATAACGCCTACCTGGATATTCAATCCGGTTCGGGCGGTACGGAAGCGCAGGACTGGGCCAATATTCTGCTGCGCATGTATCTGCGCTGGGCAGAAAGCCACGGGTTCAAGGCTGAAATAACCGAAATCTCCGCAGGCGAAGTCGCAGGTATTAAGTCGGCCTCGCTGCATGTTCAGGGTGACTATGCGTTCGGTTGGCTGCGTACTGAAACCGGTGTTCACCGGCTGGTGCGTAAAAGCCCGTTCGACTCCGGCGGCCGTCGTCATACGTCGTTTGCGTCGGTATTCATGTCCCCGGAAGTTGATGACAGTTTCGAGGTTGATATTAACCCTTCGGACCTGCGCGTTGATACGTATCGCTCCAGCGGTGCGGGCGGTCAGCACGTTAACACCACCGATTCAGCGGTGCGGATTACCCACGAACCTACCGGTATTGTGGTGGCTTGCCAGAACCAGCGTAGCCAGCATGCCAACCGTGACTTCGCCATGAAGCAGTTAAAGGCGAGGCTCTGGGAGCATGAAATGCAAAAGCGTAATGCCGCCAAGCAGGAAGCGGAAGACTCCAAGGCCGATATCGGCTGGGGCAGCCAGATTCGCTCTTACGTGCTTGATGACCAGCGTATCAAGGATTTGCGCACCGGCGTGCAGTCCAGCAACTGTGACAAGGTACTCGACGGCGACCTGGACCAGTTTATCGTCGCCAGTCTCAAGCAGGGTTTGTAATCTTTTTAGCGTTCGAACATGAATAGGGTGCCCCATGGCTAACCAAGACGCGTCTTCTCCTGAAAACGAAAATCATCTTATTGCTGAACGTCGCGCCAAGCTCACCGCGCGTCGTGAGCTGGCCGCAGAGCAAGGGAAGAGTGCTTTCCCGAATGACTTTCGCCGCGATAGCCTGACCGTTGAGCTGCAGGAACGGCTGGGCGAGAAGGAAAAAGCCGAGCTGGAAACGCTTGACCATCACGCATCCGTGGCGGGGCGCATCATGCGCCAGCGCGGTCCGTTTATCGTGATTCAGGACGTGGCGGGGCAGATCCAGCTTTACGTGGATAAAAAAGGCCTGCCGGCGGATGTGCTTGATGACATCAAGAGCTGGGATATTGGTGACATCGTGGCGGCGCGCGGCCCGGTGCATAAATCCGGTAAGGGCGACCTGTACGTGATGATGGTCGATGCCCAGCTTCTGACCAAGAGCCTGCGCCCGCTGCCGGATAAATTCCACGGCCTGACGGACCAGGAGGCGCGCTATCGCCAGCGCTATGTGGATCTGATCATGAACCCGCAGTCGCGCAAAGCGTTTGAAACGCGGGCGGCGGTGATCAGCTCCATGCGCCGTTTCTTTGAAACGCGTGGCTTTATGGAAGTGGAAACGCCGATGCTTCAGGCGATTCCTGGCGGTGCGACGGCGCGTCCGTTTGTGACTCACCACAACGCGCTGGATATGGATATGTATCTGCGCATCGCGCCTGAGCTTTATCTTAAGCGTTTGGTGGTGGGTGGTTTCGAGAAAGTCTTCGAAATCAACCGCAACTTCCGTAATGAAGGTCTTTCGACGCGGCACAATCCTGAATTCACCATGGTCGAATTCTACTGGGCGTATGCCGACTATAACGACCTGATGGATATGACCGAAGCGATGCTGCGCACTGCAGCCGAAGAAGTGCTGGGCACCACCACGCTTGAGTACCAAGGGGCAAGCTACGACTTTGGCCAGCCGTTCAAGCGATTGACGCTTAAACAGTCGATTCTGGATCACGGTGATGGCATTACCGATGCAGACCTGGGTAGCCTTGAAGCGGCGCGCGTGACCGCTCAGGCGCTGGGCATCAAGGTCAAAGACAGCTGGGGCCTGGGGAAAGTCCAAACGGAAATTTTCGAAGAAGTGGCCGAGCATAAGCTCGACCAGCCGACGTTTATTACCGAATACCCGGCTGAAGTCAGCCCGCTGGCGCGCCGCAACGATGCTAATCCGTTTGTCACTGACCGCTTCGAGTTCTTTGTGGGCGGGCGTGAAATTGCCAACGGCTTCTCGGAGCTAAACGATGCCGAGGACCAGGCCGAGCGCTTCCGCGCACAAGCCGCCGAGAAAGATGCAGGCGACCTGGAAGCGATGTACTACGATGCTGACTACGTGCGTGCACTGGAGTACGGCATGCCGCCTACCGCCGGTGAGGGTATCGGGATTGATCGTTTGGTCATGCTGTTTACCGACAGCGCGTCCATACGTGATGTATTGCTGTTCCCAGCAATGCGCCCTGAGGCTGAGTAGCACGCTGGATGGAATGAGGTAGACTAAAAGTTGGTAAGGGCGCGATTTAGCGCCCATAATGGTCAACGTTTCGACGGCGAGGAGAATCCCATGAAACTGCTAAACCGCTCCGCTCTGAGCGTCAGGCCGACCCAGCCCTTTGTGGACTGGATCAATGCGCTGGAACCCACCATGGGAGACGACGACCTGACACTGGACGACGTCGAACGTGAAAGTACCATTTACCTGATTCCTGAAATGGATACCCCGGAAGCGCTCGAAACCTTCGTGCACGACCGCTATGTAGAAATCCTCGAAACCGAGTTGCGCGCTTGGGAAGAGGATGAGCGCCAATGGCCAGAGCCGCTTGATTGGGCGCTGTTCAAGTCATTTCTTAGCGTTGAGCACAGTTATCTCGCCATCGATCTGGATGATGAGACAGCGCTTGAAATTTCTGACGTTGATGATGCGTTACTGCTCGACAGCGACCAGGATTAACGTTCGGCACTAGTTAGGCGCTATCTCATCATGACGTAACTCATGACGCACTTCTCTGCTCTTGGGCAGTTGTGCTCAGACACGTTAAAACCGGCTTAGGCCGGTTTTAACGTGTTAGCCGTTTCGTTTTAGGAATACCCCACTCATGCGACTGTTTCAAACCCGTCCTGGAGACGACGGCCTGCCCGGGCCGGAGCGTGCCTTGGCGGTATTGGCCCTGATTACTGGCACGCTAATGGCGGTGATGGACACCACCATGATTAATTTGGCGCTGCCGACCATTGCAGCAGACTTAAACGCCTCTGCTGCACGCTCGGTGTGGATCGCCAACATGTTTCAGGTGGTGTGTGCCGCCTTCTTACTGGTGTTTGCCGGGGTCAGCGAGCTGGTAACGCGGCGGCGTATTTATCTGTTTGGGCTTGGCACGTTTATGGTGGGCGCATTGGGGGCGGCACTGTCACGTAATTTAGAAACGCTGCTGGTGTTTCGTGCCTTGCAGGGGCTAGGCGCCGCCGCCACGCTCTCTATTGGCCCTTCGCTTTACCGGGCGATATTTCCCTCACGCCTATTGGGTAGTGCGTTAGGGTTAAGTGCGCTCGTTGTCGCGGGTGGTTATGCCGCAGGGCCAACGCTGAGCGGTGTTATTTTATCTTTTGCGGACTGGCCGTGGTTGTTTGCGCTTAATCTGCCCCTGGGGCTGTGCTCGTTATGGTTTGCCAAGCGCGCACTGCCTCGGGATAAGCCCCGGCAAGGAAGTTTTGATGTTCTGGGGGCGCTGTTGTCCATGCTGATGCTGGCGAGTTTCTTTCTGGCCATGGACGCGGTGGGGCACGCAGCACCGTTTGGCCTGTTGGGCGCCTGGATACTGCTTACCATAGCAAGTGCTGCCGGATTTATTATGCGCCAACGTCGCGCGCTTTATCCCTTGCTACCGCTGAGTATGTTTGCTGAAAAGCGCTTTACGCTTGCGGTATCCGCCTCAGGCCTTGCGTTTATTGGTCAGGGTCTGACCTTTGTCGCGCTGTCGTTTTATTATCAGGAGCAAATGGGGCTTTCGCCCCTGGAGACCGCTTGGCTGTTTACCCCGTGGCCGCTTGGGATCATGCTGGTAGGGCCGTTGGCGGGTCGTTTGGCGGATCGAATCAATCCAAGCGTGCTTTCAAGCACCGGCCTGGGGTTGATCATTATCGGTCTGGTCGCGCTGGCACTGGTGGATGAAACCATGGGCGTCATGGAAAGCCTATGGCGTACGGCGCTGTGCGGTATCGGTTTTGGTCTGTTCCAGCCACCCAATAACCGCGAAATGATGGGCAGCCTTCCGGCGGAGCGCAGTGCCAGTGTGTCAGGCGTGATGAGCACTATTCGCACGGTAGGTCAGTCGTTTGGGGTGGCGATAGTTGGGGCAGCATTAGCGCTTGGGTTTGAGGTTCAGATAACCCTCTGGCTGGGAGCGGCAACGTCGTTTCTGGCGCTTTTGGCAAGCCTTTCAAGAGTGTCGCTTGCCCGGCGTGCACTGGTTGAACGCCGGGCATCGTCTGGTGGCTAGTAAGCGCGTACAATAAAAATGTTGAATATCGAGGAGAGCATTAATGACGGTGCAAGCACAGATTGAACAGAAGTTAGCGGCGCTAGTGCCTGAAGTAGTGCGCGTGGAGAACGAAAGCCACATGCACAGCGTGCCCGCCAACTCCGAAACCCACTTCAAGGTAACGCTGGTTAGTGACATTTTCGATGGCCTGATGCCGGTGAAGCGTCACCAGAAAATCTACGCACTGTTGGCCGATGAGCTTTCCGGCCCGGTGCACGCGCTAGCTTTGCATCTTTATACGCCGGTTGAATGGCAGGCGAGAGGCGGAGAACGTCCTGATTCACCCAACTGTCGTGGCGGCGGCCAGTGACGCCAGAGGTTACCCGGCGCCACTATCTGGATGCCATGGGCATTACCGCCTGGGCATCGCGCTATCAACTGCCCAATGCGCTGCCGACCGAAGCTTGCGAGTGGGATGAGACGCCGCCGGAAAGAACGCCCCCGCGTGAGCGTCTCCAGGCGTTGCTTGACGATGCGCCAACCCCGCGTAGCGAGCCCAAGGCACCAAGCGTTAACTCGCCTGCGCCAGCGCCTTCTTCAGTGCGTGCTTTGCTCGGCCAAGCGCCAGCGGATAAGCCGCCTACTGAACCAATGCCCGTTGAATCAGTACCCATTGAAGCCGTACCTGGCTCGACGCCTGCGGTATCAGCTAAACCGCTGCAATTTTCGCTTTCCTGCGTGTGTATAGGACAGCGATGGTTGAGCTTGCACCCTGGCGAGATAACGCCCCAGGCGCAGCGCCTGCTTGCCAACATTTGGCAGGCCGTTGGTATCGCGCCGGATGCGTTATCCAGCGTCACGCTGTTTAAGTGGCCGTTAATGGCCAATACCTTTGCAGAAGACCCTCTTGAAGAAGCCAGAGAAGGGCTCTCTGCGTTTATGTCAGGCTGTGCGAGTCGACAGGGCTGGGCGCTTGAGCGCGTACTCTGGTGGGGGGAGCAACCCGAAGACGATAGCGCTGCTGATATCCTTAGCGTTTTGAATATTCAGCAAGCGCGTAGCGATACGCTGGAACTGCCGATATGGCAGGGCGTAGCGCTTGAACATCTTGTTAAAAATGGCGCTGCCAAGCGTGACCTTTGGCCCCAGCTGCACGCATTAGGCCAGCAGTGGAAAACACTCAATGACCCCGACAATGATCGCTGAGCTTCAGGCAAGCGACGGCCTACGCTTAGTCACTCTTGAAGCGCAGGCCCAAAGTGGAGCGAGTGAGCGCCAGCTTAATGCGGCATTAACCGATACGGATGCCTGCGTAGTGGGCTGTTTTCAAGAAAATGTCCTGGTAGGCTATGCGCTGGTAGCGCGCTTACCCTTTGATGCTGAGCTTCAAGCCATTGGCGTAGACCCTGCTCACCGCCATTTAGGGCTGGGGTATGGGTTAATGCAGGCAGTGATGTTAAAAGCGGCTGAGTGGCAAAGTGAGCGTTTACTGCTGGAAGTGCGGGCGAGCAACAAGGCTGCGATTAGCCTTTATCAACGTTTTGATTTTGAGGTGGATGGGCAGCGTAAAGGCTATTACCCGGCAGTACAGGGTGCTGCCGGGCGTGAAGACGCACTGCTAATGTCGCGTACGCTTAGTTAGCGATCCCTTCAAACTTGCTGAGTAAGCTGTTCAAACGGCGTTCCCACTCTTCGCGCTCTTGCTTGAGTTTGGTGTTTTCGTCGCGCAGCTCTTCATTTTCCAGCTTCATCATTTCCAACGCTTCCACCGTATCGGTGACTTTTTGCTCAAGCTGATTGAACAGTTCCAGGCTCATGTAAACCTCCAGGTTATAAAAACAAACAACAGGCGTGCCAACAGGTTGAATCAAGCGAGCGTAACGCCCGTAGGCGTCATCGGCAAGCGCTGTTTACGGGGTCTGGCGTTGATAAAGCCGGGCAGTACTTTCACCCGCTTGGGTTTCGCGGTGTAGCTGCCAGTTAGCAGGAGGCGTTGGGTCTAATGAGCGTTCGGTTTCCAGGTAAATCATGGCGTCGGGCGCGAGCCAGCCAAGAGTCTCCAGTGCGTTACAGCAACGTGTAGCAAGCCCCTTGTGAAAGGGTGGGTCAAGAAATACCAGGTGATAAGGGCTAGGCGGCTGGCTCAAAAACGTGTTTGCATCGCATGCAGTGACTTGGCCTTGGGTTGCGCCAAGCGTGGCCAGGTTTTGAGTAATGTAGGCGGCTACACTGTTGTCACGTTCGATAAAGTCAACGTGAGCGGCACCGCGCGAAAGCGCTTCAATACCCAGTGCGCCGGTGCCCGCGAACAGGTCCAGCACATGTTGGCCATAGAGCTGCTGCCCCAGCCAGTTAAACAGCGTTTCACGTACTCTGTCTGGCGTTGGCCGTAAGCCGGGCCGGTCAAGCACAGGTAGCTGGCGGCGGCGAAAATCACCACCGATAATACGAAGCTTGCCAGGCTGCCGGGTGGGCGTGCCTTTGGAAGCGGATGGGCGAGAGGAGCGTTGTCGTGTCATATCGGGGATTGTAGCGGGCTACTTATCCAAAGTCTTGGTTGGCGGTGGTAGGATGGTCACAATGTTCACCTTTTAAGTCGGATGACTCCCATGTTTGGTTTTTTCAAACGTAAGAAAAAGCACGACTCCCAACAGGAGCCGCAAGAGCAACGCCCGCAGGAACTCAATGATGATGCGCAGCTTGACGCGCCGCCGCAGGAACCGCTAGCCGACGTTGAAAATGGCGCGCCAGTGACAGAGCCTGAGCCCGAGGTTAAGCCAGAGCCGCCTGAGCCTGAGGTCGAGCCTGCGCCAGCGCCACCTGACGTTAAGCCAGAACCGCCTGAGCCTGAGGTTGAGCCCGCGCCAGCGCCTCCTGAGGTTAAGCCAGCGCCTCCTGAAGTTAAGCCAGAGCCGGCTGAGCCTGAGGTTGAGCCCGCACCTGCGCCTCCCGAGGTGAAGCCGGAATCGCCGGAACCCGAAATTAAGCCAGCGCGTGAGCCCGACATTAGCCCGGTTCCTGAGCCTGAAGTCGACCCGGAACCGACTGAGCTTGACGTTCAGCCGGAGGGCCAGCCCGAGCAGAAGCCTGCACTTCAAGAAAAGCCGGTGGCCACTAGTGGCGAGAAGAAGGGCTGGTTTGCGCGAATTAAGTCAGGCCTGGGCAAAACGCGCGCTAACTTAACCGACGGCATCGCCGATCTGTTTTTGGGAAAAAAGCAGATTGATGATGAGCTTTTAGAGGATTTGGAAACCCAACTGCTGATGGCGGATGTGGGGATTGAAGCGACCAGCGAGATTATTGGACGCCTTGAAGCACGCGTCTCGCGTAAAGAGTTGAATAACCCTGAGGCGCTTTATCGTGCGCTTCAGGAAGAGCTGGCTGCCATGCTTGGGCAGGTGGCAACGCCGCTTGATTTGAGTAAGCAAACGGACGGCCCCTTTGTGATTTTGGTAGTAGGGGTGAACGGCGTGGGTAAAACCACGACGATCGGCAAGCTGACCCAGCGTTTTCAGCGCGAGGGAAAAAGCGTCATGCTGGCCGCAGGGGATACCTTCCGGGCGGCGGCGGTTGAGCAGCTTAAGGTGTGGGGAGAGCGCAATAGCGTACCGGTCATCGCTCAACATACTGGCGCCGATAGCGCTTCGGTCATTTATGATGCAGTCGCCGCCGCTAAAGCGCGCGGCGTAGATATTCTTATTGCCGATACGGCAGGTCGCTTGCACAACAAAAGCCATCTGATGGAAGAGTTAAAGAAGGTCCATCGTGTGATGCAAAAGCTGGATAGCACAGCGCCGCATGAAGTGATGCTGGTGCTGGATGCAGGTACGGGGCAAAACGCGATTGCGCAGGCGAGCACATTCCACGAAGCCGTGCCCATCACGGGGATTACGCTAACCAAGCTGGACGGTACGGCCAAAGGGGGAATTATTTTTGCCTTGGCCAAACAGCTCGAGACGCCCATTCGCTTTATCGGCGTAGGCGAAGGGCTGGACGATTTACGCCCCTTCGAGGCAGACGACTTCGTTAGCGCACTGTTTGACCGCCAAGAGGACGATGCCAGCGCATGATCGCTTTTGAGCATGTCGGCAAGCGCTATGGAGGGCGCTTTGAAGCCCTGGCGCATCTGGACTTTCGTGTGGCCCGCGGTGAAATGGTGTTTTTGACCGGTCACTCGGGCGCGGGTAAAAGCTCTTTGCTGCGCCTGATTATGCGACTTGAAAAGCCTAGCCGTGGGCGTGTGATCGTGGCGGGGCACAATATTGCCCAGCTTCATGCAAGCCAGGTGCCTTTTTATCGGCGCCAGATTGGGGTGGTGTTTCAGGATCACCAACTGCTGTTTGATAGAAGCGTGTTTCATAACGTCTCGCTGCCGCTGGATATTCAAGGCATTGAGCCGCGGGAGTCGGCGCGCCGCGTGCGCGCCGCGCTCGATAAAGTGGGGCTTTTACACCGTGAGAAGGCGCTGCCCGTTGAGCTTTCCGGTGGTGAGCAGCAGCGTGTCGGCATTGCCCGAGCGGTGGTTAATAAGCCCGCGCTTCTCCTGGCCGATGAGCCAACCGGTAACCTGGACCCCCAGCTTTCCGCCGATATCATGGCGCTTTTTGAAGACTTCAATCGCATCGGCACCACGGTAATGATCGCAAGTCACGACCTCGCGCTGATTGCTCGTTTGCGCCACCGTATTTTGCGCTTGCGTGATGGGCGCTTAGTGGCTGATGAGGGCGCAGTATGAAACCATCGGCAACACCGCGTCGCGCAAAAGGCGCTGCACCGAAAGCGGGGCGCAAAGTATCTACCCAGCGTCAGGAAGCCCCACCTCCCAAACGGCGCGGAGCCAATTCGCAGCAAACGCGTTTTTCAAGCCGTTTACGTGCCTGGGGGCGCCACCATCGGGCGATGAGTTGGGACAGCTTTTATCGGCTGTTGCGCCACCCCGTCGGCAGCCTGCTGACAATGCTCGCGATTGCTATTGCCCTCGTGCTTCCGGCTGCGCTGTGGCTGACGCTGGATAGTGCTCGATTGCTGGATGCCGAGCTGGATGAGAGCGCAACCCTCACGGTGTACTTAGAAACCACCGTTGACCCGGCTCAAGCGGCGCGGATTGATGAGGCGGTAAGCGCTGAGCAGGCGGTGCTAGAGACGCGCTTGATCAGTGCCGAGCAGGGTATGGTCGAGTTTCAAGAGTCGCTGGGGCTGGACGATGCGCTGGCGGGGCTGGATGCTAATCCGCTTCCCGCGAGCATCGTGGTGCGTCCACAAAGCGTGGAGCTGGCATCCATGGAGCAACTGTCTGTTTCGTTAGCCTCTCTGACAGGCGTTGATGAGGTTCGGGTGGATTTGGCCTGGGTGGAGCGCTTACGCCATTTGGCTGCACTTGGCCGACGCGTTGCGTTAGCGCTAGGTCTGCTGTTTGGATTAGGGGTGCTCTTGGTGGTCGGTAATACGATTCGCTTGGCCGTTGAAAGCCGACGCCGCGAAATCGAGGTGGTCATGCTGATTGGTGCCACGCACGCTTTTGTACGTCGCCCGTTTTTATACAGCGGGGCGTGGTATGGTCTTGGGGGCGGTATATTGTCGCTGGGTTTGCTGGGCTTGGGGAATCACTGGCTGTCGCTGCCGGTCGCCGCGTTAGCGGCTAGCTATGGTGCAAGCTTTTCGTTGCCGCAGCTGGATATCACAGGCTCTACAATTTTGCTATCCTGCAGTACACTATTAGGTTGGTTGGGCGCTTGGCTGGCAGTGACCCGTCATCTTTCCAGTATCCGCCCCCGCTAAGCGTGTGTGGCGCTGTCTGCGAACGGTAATAATGTTTTATTACTCTGGCTAGCGCCGACGCAATCTGGCTTAAGCCGATAGCACATTTCGGCAAAACAGGCAGCAGAAACAAGTGAACTTTGCCGCTTAGGCAAGGTCTTAATGGTTAATTGAGGCGTGCGGACGTAAATACAACGACGTCATTACAACTACGTACGTCAATCACGATAGATGATAAGGGAGACCACCTGCACATGAGCACTAGTCTTCTACCGGTGGGACAGCTTTCTCCAGGTCACGACTTGGGCGGCTACATTCGAGCAGTTAACGGCATTTCGGTGCTGAGCGTTGAGGAAGAGCGCGAACTTGCTTTTCGTCTTTATGATGAAGCTGATTTAGAGGCTGCGCGCCGCTTGGTTCTCTCGCACTTGCGCTTTGTTGTGCATATTGCTCGCAGTTATTCAGGCTATGGGTTGCCCCAGGCAGACCTGATTCAGGAAGGTAACGTCGGCTTGATGAAAGCCGTAAAGCGTTTTGATCCTAACCAGGGGGTACGCCTAGTATCGTTTGCGGTTCATTGGATCAAGGCTGAGATACACGAATTTGTACTGCGTAACTGGCGGATTGTTAAAATCGCCACGACGAAAGCTCAGCGTAAGCTGTTCTTTAACCTGCGCAGCGCCAAGAAGCGCCTTGCCTGGTTGAACAACGATGAAGTAGATGCCATCGCTAAAGACCTCGACGTTAAGCCGGAAGTCGTGCGGGATATGGAAGGCCGCCTTTCCGCTTATGATGCAGGCTATGATGCTTCACCGAGCGATGACGAAGAGAGCACGTATCAGGCGCCCGCTTACTTTTTGGATGACGCCTCTGCTGACCCGGCGACCAAGCTTGAAGACAGTGATTTTGAGGAAGACTCAACGCGCCGTCTGCAGCTTGCTTTGAAAGGTCTGGATGAGCGTTCGCGGGACATTTTGCAGCGCCGCTGGCTGACCGATAATAAAGCGACCCTGCATGATTTGGCCGATGTGTACGGCGTTAGCGCTGAACGTATTCGCCAGCTTGAGAAAAACGCGATGAAAAAGCTGCGCCAAAAAATGGGCGATGCTATCGCGGCGTAAGTCTACGTAGTTAGCTGTTCATAGCCAAAAACCGGCCTCTATCAATTAGAGCGCCGGTTTTTTTATGGCTGTTTTATGCGTATGAAGTGGTTTTTTAACGCCGTGCTCTGACATATTTCCACAGCCCGCCACCAGGCAGTATTAACGCGATAAAGCAGCAGGCTGCTGCGGGCGCTGCAACGTCCAAAAACGAGTCCAACGTCCAGTGGTTGAATAAACCATAGAGGTACCACACCTCGTTGGGCCCGCCACCCGCATATTCATGCTGGGCTATCTCGCGGCCTAAAAAGATGGCCACCACCAAACAACCCGCCACCCAGCGGCCAACAAACGGCCATAGCAAGCCTTGAAAGATCAGCGCGATAATCGTGTGCTCAAGGTGGGTAATATTCAAAAGCGCCTTCCTTTGGCGGAATGGTTGATCTGGCATGGATGATGTGTCTATAGGCCGCCATCGAAGTGTTGGAGCTTGAACCACCTGAGGTCTAAAGATTAAGGAAAAAGATAAGCTCTGGATATCAGATATCAACTGGTTAGTTCTAGCTTCATTATGAAGTCCGTATCGCAAATATCACCCATCAGGAAGTCATGTGTACCAATGACGACAAATCCTCGTGACTTGTAAAATGCTATCGCTTGTTGGTTATTTTCCCATACGCCTAGCCATAGGTATGTGCTAG
>NZ_JBQSXT010000023.1:0-61999 GCF_052378605.1 Halomonas sp. AOP27-A1-41 | reverse complement strand
CGCCACTTTGTAAGCAGGCGCTGGATATTTTCTTCCGCATTAGGGTTATTGCGCTCGCCAGCGGCAGGATCGCTCATACCCCGCTGCATATCGATGATCATCAGGGCGACAGGTTGATTACTCGTTACCAATCCAACATCCTCTTTTATAGGCTTCTTGGATCAGGCGTAAATCCAAGTGCTTACGTGAAAGCTGTGCGTTACTAGCCAGCCCCTTCCCAAAATTACTCGAAATACTTTAACCGCCTATACAGCTTGGCTAGAAAGCGAGCGCCAACTATTAGGCCAATGCTGAGCACCACCGCTGCTAGCGAGCCGTAGGCCACTATGCCTCCCCACGCCCATTGGCCAATCGCTGTGCTCAAATGCTGAACGAAAAGATACACACCGATCAAGAAGCTGCCTGCGCGTACCAGGCCCTCCTCGGCAATCGTTAAAGCAGGCTCAGCACGCTCTTCTCCAAGAAATTTATTGGCCAGCGTTACCGCAGAAAACCACAGTACGATACCCGCGATGATAGGAATAACAGCAGTGGCTGCGAGCCATGGCAGCCACTGGGCTAGCTCCGCATCGTAGCCTGGACTAAACAGCAGCGGCGATACGCTTAGCAAAGGCGTAATGGCGAGGTAAATAGCGAGTAATCGAATCAAAAGAATGGAGAAAGGTTTCATAGGCTTACCTTACATTTAAACCTCCAGCATAAGCCAAATTTGGCCCAAAAACATGGTACCCGATACAACATTGCCTTGGTAATTTCTTACCAAGGCAATGAAGCAGTACGGTTACACTCTGTATAACGCACAAATGTAGAACCGGTTGTTTAACGATCCCGAATGACAATCGGACCAATGGGCGCAACATTAGGCATGAACAGCATGACTTCGTTAACGTCGTGCATAGGGGCGACAAAATCGGCTTTCCAGGTGCCTACGCGTGGGTTCTTGTCTGGTTCGTAGTTAAAGCTCAGGCGCAAGTTGTCTGGCGCGACCACACCTCCATCCTCACGCAGCAGCGAGAACGACTGGTCGCCGAACTCGGCGTAGATCTGCCCGTCAATTCGATCTAGCGGGATATCTTCATAAATGATCTCGCCAGAGTAACCTGGGTAGTCCGTCACGAAACGTACTTCAATATGTAAAACGCCCTCTTTGCGAACGGCTTTATAAGGCTCAGCGTAGGCGTGACCACTGGCGGTGGGCGCGCGCTCAGCATTAAGTGCAAATGCTGACGTGCTGGCTAGTGTTGTCATTAACAGCAGTGAAAGCGTGTTACGAAGCTTCATATCTGGCTCTTTTCGGGGTAGTGAGTGGAGTGGTCGTTGGCGAAGTGATATCAGTCAGTGGTTACCAACGGAACAGAGCCGCCCGAAGGCGGCTCTGCTGTACTTGCTATACTTGTCTACTTAATCAGCTTCGATACCGAAAGCGTTTAGGCCCGCGCGGAATACGTCGGTGTTGTCGATCCAGTAGTGGCTGTCTTCGTCTACTTCATAGCGGGAAAGACCGTCTTCTGCCTGAGCGATGTCGAAGAAGAACTCAGCGCCCGCGCCGTGGGCATACAGCGGTACCAGCTCACGCGTGTGGGTATCGGAATGCCAACGTACCAAGGGTAGCGCGCCAGCCCCCTGATTAACGATCGGGCTATAGGCATTTACATCAGAGTCAGGGCCTTGAAGCAAACCGTTACCGTGATCAGTCGTTACAATGATCAAGGTATCGTCCCAGGAACTGTTGTTTTCTACCCACTCAACGGCCGCTTCCACAGCTTCGTTGAAGTCGATTTGCTCTTCGATAATACGCGGCAGGTTGTTAGCGTGAGCAGCCCAATCCACAGCGCCACCCTCAACCATCAGGAAAAAGCCATTTTCGTTGCCGTTTTCACTGGCGTTGAGCACGTTCAAAGCGCCGCTCGTCAGTGTGGCAAGGCTTGGTGACGTATCCAGTAGATTACCGCCGGTTACGCCGGGGCGGCTGTATTGCAGCGTCTGAATGTTCTGCACCAGGCCCAGTACTTTGTCCTTGGGAAGATCCAACTCACCCGCAGCCAGAGCTTCAAAATCGTCCTTGCTTTCGATAAAGGCGTAATCCGTTTCGCCGCCTACCAAGCGCTGGTAGGTCTCTTCGCCACCGATAAAGCGGAAATCGCTCTCACCGGGGTTATCGACATGCTCGCCGGCTGCATCGTAATAGGGGTGCCCGGTACCGATGGCGACAGTGGCAAGGCCAGAATCGACAATTTCGCGGCCAATGGCTCTATAGTCGTTGCGGCTTACGTTATGGGCCATGAAACCGGCAGGCGTCGCGTGGGAGACCTGCACCGATGAGACAACACCCAGAGCGCGGCCGCTATCAACAGTGTATTCGCCAATATGCTTAAGCGGCTCATCATCGTTGGACCAGTTGATGGCGCTGTTATAGGACTTATGGCCTGAAGCCAGCGCCGTTGCCGCTGCAGCGCTGTCGGTGTAATCAGCCCGAGCGTAGTCGTAACCGGCAAAGTAGCCCTTGTAGTTACCCAGGCTACCTTCGTAAACGGTATCTACCGCCTCGTCGTTCCAGAGCTCGGCTGGTTCAAATGTAACCGTACCGTCATCACTCTTGGTGGGTGTGGTAGAGGTGTTTAACGGATGCGTTGCCATGAAAAGCTGTGTGTCAAACTCATCATAAACTTCATGGCCCAGCGCGCCGTGACGGAAGTAGCTTGCCGCACGGAACGTCTCGATACCGGTACCGTCGGTGATCATCAAAATAACGTTCTTAGCTGTGTTTTCCTGCGCTAATACCGGCGTAACCATGACCGATGCCAGTGCCAACGTGAGTGCATTGCGCGTAAAGTTCTTCATTTTCATCCCTAAAATAAATTTAGCTAATTCGATATCCAACAAATCGTAGCGCCTAAAAATGTCATTTTCATGAACATCAATGAAGGTAAGTCAATTATTTCTAATAAACATGAATCGCAATCAGCAGCCGATCCGTAAAACTGTTCATTGTGGGTTTTGCCTGAGTAACGCTTGCACGCTTGGTCACAACACATATACTGTATATATATACACCAATCTAGAAAAAGGCAGGCGTATGGCGTCTCTCGGCAAATCACCAATACGGACCACCGTGCACAAAGGCCGCGGGGCAACCTATGACCCGCACAACCGCTTTGCCCCAACCCATAGCGTGGCAGAAGACGACGGATGGTGGCGCGAAGAGACTTCCCCCACACGGGCAACTGAAGTACGCGAAGAAACCAGTAAGAGTGCGCTTTCCTGGAACCGGTCGCCAGACTTGCCTTTTGATCGCTCATTGAACCCTTACCGAGGTTGCGAACATGGCTGTGTTTACTGCTATGCCCGCCCTTCTCATGCCTATTGGGATCTGTCGCCGGGACTTGATTTTGAAACCAGGCTGATTGCCAAAAATGGCCTGGTTGAGCGATTAAGTGAGGAGTTTTGCAAGCCTGGATACGTCTGCCGACCAATCAATCTCTCTGGTAATACCGATTGTTACCAGCCACTAGAAGCCAAGCGCCAATTAACGCGTCAGTTGCTTGAGCTATTATTGGCTTGCCGCCATCCAGTCACTATTGTGACCAAAAGCACGTTAGTGTTACGGGATATGGATCTGCTGGCTGAGATGGCCGAACACCGCCTGGTGCGCGTATTTATTAGCCTGACCAGCCTGGACGCCAATATGAAACGCACGCTGGAACCTCGTGCGGCCTCTCCTCAAGCGCGTTTAAAAGTTATCCGTGAGCTGAATACTGCTGGCATTCCCGTCGGGACGCTTGTGTCTCCGGTCATCCCCGGATTAACAGATCATGAAATGGAGCGGATTCTTGAGGCCGCCAGCCGTGCTGGCGCACGAACGGCGTCCTGGATGCTGCTGCGCTTGCCCCATGAAGTCGCTCCACTCTTTGAAGCCTGGCTGGAAGCCCATTACCCAGAGCGTGCGGCCAAGGTAATGAGCCTGATTCGCCAATGCCGGGGCGGCAAGGCCTACGATGCTCAGTTCGGTAAGCGCTTTCGCGGCGAAGGTATTTTTGCCGATATGATTGCACAACGCTTTAATCGCGCCAGCCGCCAGTGGAACTTTCAATCTCGTTCCGAGCAAGGGCTGAATACCCGAGACTTTCGCCCGCCCAACGCTCAGGGTGAGCTTTTTTATTAAAGCCCATGAAAAAGGCATTTGCCTGACATACTCTCAGCTTACTGAAAGTGCCAAACAAATGCCTGAGTGATTACTACTTCTGTTTTTCGCTATTCGTCATAGCTCTGCTTAAAATCTAATGGACGACCTTTCTAAACACCCTCCCATGGTTCATCAATGCAGCTTTTCTCCATCAACAGTGATGTGATGCGTACTGCGGGCTTTGGGATGAATAAAGTAGTGACCTTCGGGCGCGGTATGGGGCTTGATATGGTGTAGTTTAAGGTTTTTTGGCGCAGCGCTTTTATTATGCACTCCATAAATAATAAACGGAATCGATAGCACTACAAGGAAACAGCCGATCAGCAAACCGGTATACACTTCGTTAGACTCTTTTCCTGGCAACCCCGTGGGAGGGAAGAAGGAGACGACAAAAGCAACTAAAGAAGTAAGTAACCCCACTACTGCAACGGCAATTTTTATTTTGTTACCGCCAGGGATATTGAAGGTACGTTGATTTTCAGGCTGTTTTCGAACAAGGGTAATGTAAGCCAAGAATAGCATAAAGTAGCTGCACAGATAGATAACGACGGTTAGCGCTAGTGCAATCAGGAAGGACATATTATTTCCTCCCCCCGTATTCGTCAGAATAATCAATGCGATAGTTGTAATGGTTAGCTGAGAAATAACCAACGCCACCGGCACGCCGTTCTTGTTTACTTTAGCAAAACGCGCCGGCAATATACCCTGCTGCGCGGTTACCAACATGCCGCGTGATGGTCCAACAATCCATGCGGCTATTTCAGCCAGCACGCCCAGCAATAGCAGCGCAGCAATAATCCGAATAGCCCATTCAAAATGGCTGCCAAAGTGGTTAATCAACACACTGAACGTTTGCATCACGCCCGCAGATAAGTTGATTTGCTCGTGAGGAATAACAGATGCAATCGTCAACCCACCGAGAGAACTTAAGAGAATGGCAGAAACCATAAGAAATAACATGGCGAGAGGATAGTCACGACCAGGGTTTTTCATCTCATTGACATGAGTCGCCGACGCTTCAACCCCCATATAACTCAGTATAAAAGCGACAAACACTACCAAGGTACTCATACTACCAAAGGTGGGGAAAAACGTCTGTGCACTCATTTCAATAGCGACCGGCGCACCTGAGCGAAGATACAAAACTGCAAGCCCAATTAAGATAAAAGCGGGCAGTAGAATACCTGCAAAAAAGCCTAGCTTTGCAATCCGCGCCGTATTCTTGGTACCGCCAAACTGAGTTAACGCTAATCCCCACAATATAATCAACGCCGCAATCGTTTTGACTATCGGGTCGCTATTCAGTGCAGGCCAATTAAGAATATAAGAGAGTGCGCCTAGCACGAAGTAAAGCATAGGAATAAAGCCGACAGCAATTTGCAAATAGCCAAAGGAGATTGCCGCAAATCCCCATCGTTCACCTAGCGTTTTGGATACCCACGTAAAAACTCCGCCCTCTTCCCAGCCTTTAACCGTCGCCATTTCTGCCGCGCAAAGCCCTACCGGAATAAACCACAGAACCCCACCAAGAATAAGAAAGAAGACCAACGAGAAACCCGATGTTGCAAAGGTAGGATATTCATATACCGCCATTACCATTGAAGCCGTTATCGCGAAGAAACCCAATAACGAAAGCTGCTTTGGCGCGGCTGTCGATTGTGTATTATCCATATTTATTCCCCGAAGAAACGAATTATTAATCCGTCATTCTTTTATTTGCTAATTAGAGCGGCGATGTCTAGCCGCCCTAACAACCAAAGAGTCTCAAATCAGGAATGATTAAAGCCGCTGGCTTCATCTTCTGATAGTGGATTAACCACGGGATGATCTTCAAAATGCTGAAGTGCTCGCTTCATATCTTCAATTAACAAGCAGCCTAGATCGTAGCTCACCCCATGACGAACAAGGATACGCTGGATAACCAAGTCTTCACGGTGAGCTGGCATAGAATAAGCAGGGACTTGCCAGCCGCGCGAACGTAATTTGTCGGCCAGGTCATAGAGCGTATAACCGCCAATATTTGCTCCCTCTTTCAGCTTCCATGCCAACGCAGGAATACCTTCATTGCTGTTCCCATCAAAGAGGATTTCGAAGGGGCCTAGTTTACTAATCTCATCTGCAATATGCTGCGCGGTAGCGTAACAGGCATTATGGATTTTGGCGTAACCTTCACGGCCAAGTCGCAGGAAGTTGTAGTACTGCGCAATGATTTGCCCGCCGGGGCGCGAAAAATTGAGCGCGAATGTCGGCATATCACCGCCGAGATAGTTAACGTTAAAAATGAGCTCTTCGGGCAAGTCTATTACTTCACGCCAGACCACCCAGCCAGCTCCCAAAGGTGCAAGCCCAAATTTGTGGCCAGACGTGTTAATGGACTTTACTCTCGGGAGTTGGAAGTCCCACACTAGATCTGGCGCGCAGAACGGAGCCAAGAAGCCCCCACTGGCACCGTCAACGTGCATAGGAATATCCAGGCCGGTTTCTTGTTGCAATTGATCCAGCGCATCGCTGACAGCTTTTACTGGCTCGTATTGGCAAGTAAAGGTAACGCCCAGCGTTGGTATGACGCCAATCGTATTTTCATCAACGCGTTTGATAACTTCCTCTGGGCTCATAATCAAGCGATCGCCTTCCAGCGGAATTTCACGCAGTTCAACATCAAAATAACGGGCAAATTTGTGCCAGCAAATTTGTACTGGTCCACAAATCATATTTGGTTTATCAGTGGGCAACCCTTCTGCCGCACGTTTTTTCCGCCATTGCCACTTAAGCGCTAGCCCGCCAAGCATTGCGGCTTCTGAAGAGCCAATCGTCGAGCATCCCATGGTTGTTTCTGGCGAGGGTGAGTTCCAGAGATCTGCTAACATCCTAACGCAGCGTGCTTCGATCTCCGCAGTTTGTGGATATTCATCTTTATCGATCATGTTTTTATCGATTGAAAGATCCATCAAATTACGAATTTCATCATCAACCCACGTTTGGCAAAATGTTGCCAGGTTCTGGCGGGAATTTCCATCAAGCATTAATTCGTCACGAATGGCGCTAAATACATTGTGAGGATTCCGTTCCTCATCGGGAAACCCGGATTTCGGCAACGATGTCGCCAAGTCAATTGATGCATATACATCGTCATTATCATTACGTGCATTTAACCCTTTGACATCCATCGTACTACCCCCAGTTTTTTATATGGATCACGTTTACTGCTCAAAGATCAGCTAAAACCACCCTACCAAACCATCAACATTTACTATACCTACATAGATGGTGCTTTTAGTCTATGACAAAATCTTAAAAATGAAAAATCGTAAGTATGATTTAAAAAATTATTTCGCCAGCAAACGTCTATCCATTTGAAAATGCTAAAAATATTACCAACCAAGGCGTGACATCTCTTTCTCATAGCACCCAACGGGTAGAAAAGTGGTTTAATAACGAGTATAAGAAAATATACCAACTCATCAATAGATTAAAAACCTTGACGCTACAAACATCCAAACAATGGCTCCCATATTAATCTACACAACGGTATAGGATTATCTTCAAGGCCATAGCACGATATGACCACTCAATAAAAACAACTTAAGCCACTGTTTTACAATAAGGCATCATGAGTGAAAAAGGTATTTTATCCAGCCATCATTTAATGAATACTGGGTGACTCGACCAAGAATTAGAAAGATAAATATTCAACAAGCAACACCTAACAGGTCCCATAAAAAGGCATTTGCCTGACATACTCTCAGCTTACTGAAAGTGTCAAACAAATACCTAAAGGAGTAGCCTTGTTGCTTTCGCTATTCGTAACGCTTATTTAGGCCGGTGGCGTAGCTCATTAAGCACTAACGTAAAGAAACTACGAATTTCGTTCATTTTGGGTCGTGCTTCTTTAATCAGCGTATCGAAAGGTTCTAGTTCGCGCTCTTGCGCTTCTCTTTGTGCAATTTCTTCTCTTATTTCTTCAATGAGCTCGGAAGAGTCATCCAGCATAGCCTTGAGCTCAGCGGTCGATGTTGACACTAGCTCGTGTTGATGGGTCATGGTCGTTTCCTCAAAACAGCGTGGTGAGCGCAATCAGGATAGCTGGCACGGCGATAAATACGCCTAATACCCAAGCAGCGGCGAGTGCTTTTCTTTCTGAGGCGACACGGCCTAGCCACTCGGCACCTTTAACAGGCAGTGGTCTTAAAAACGGTAGGCCAAAAATCACCACAACCGCAAATAAATTAAAGAAGAGGTGAACCAGTGCGATTTCCAGTGCCAGTATGGCAGTTGCCCCAGTGATTGCGGTGGCCGCAAGTAGCGCGGTAAACGTCGTGCCAATATTGGTGCCTAATGTGAAAGGGTAAATCTGACGTAAAGAGAATGCGCCTGACCCAGCTAACGGCACCATTAAGCTTGTGGTGGTAGAGGAAGACTGGACTAAAAACGTCACCACAGCACCAGAAGCAATACCGGCGACGGGGCCACGTCCAATGGCGTTATGCATAATGTTTTTTGCCTGCCCTACCATCAGTACTCTCAGCAGTGCGCCGATATAACGAATCGCTAAAAAGATCACGGCAATGCCAAAAATAATCATGGCAACGCCACCGGCAATCGTGGGCAGGTTCATGGCGACACTTTCAACCGAAGAGGTAATCGGCTTTGTTGCCATCCCAACAATATTAATACTACCCATGGAAAGATCGGCATCACCGTAAAACAGAAACGCCGTAGCGTTCGACAGCTTTTCAAGCGGATGAAAAATAAGCTCAATGGGCAGAAAAATCGCCACGGCCAGCAAGTTAAAAAAGTCATGCACTGTTGCGGCAGAGAACGCGCGCCTAAACTCGGCTTTATCACGTACATGGCCAAGGCTTACCAATGTATTGGTGACAGTAGTACCAATATTGGCGCCCATGATCATGGGCACCGCCGTAGCGACAGGCAGGCCACCCGCCACAAACGCCACGATAACGGAAGTAACGGTTGAAGATGACTGTATCAGGGCCGTCGCGACAATCCCAATCATCAAACCAACAAAGGGGTTGGTGGCAAATTCAAACAACTGAGCGGCATGGCCGCCCGCGGCAATCTTAAAGCCATTACCTATGATGGATACGGCACAGATTAGGAAATACACCAGCAATGCAAGCGTGAGCCACTGCCTTAGCGTGCCCTTGCGCCGGACTTTTATTCTTCTACCCTGGCTTGGTAAGACCTCTTGCACAGCACTATTGATATTTTCGGCCATTGCCACACCCTCTTGGAAGGAAGAACGCACGTATAACCCACCCACTCCTGCAAAGAGTGGCGTCTATAAGTGACATAGGCGTGACAACGGCGTGGCACTATCGTGTTAGAGCGAACGGTGTTGGAGCGAAGAGAGATTGTTCACAGTGGGCAACATCAAGCGAATACCGCTACTTCCTGGAAGCGGCACCCCATGTAAGTTACCCACGCTTGAACAATCGAAAGTGCTTTTTCCCTTTTTGTACGATCCAGTATTGGTCAAAAAGCGCGAATGCTTGACTTAGCTGCCCTTGCTCGGCGCGCTCGCCGTTGATACGTACAGCGTTCTGGTCAATCAATTCACGGGCTTGCCGCCTGGATGAGGCGAGTTCGCTTGCCACCATAGCTTCTTCCAGCGTCTGTCCAAACGCTACGTCTTGGCAGCGTAGCCCATCAAGTTCAAGTTGCTGTAGCTCACTACATGAGAGCGCAGCTACTTCACCACTGAACAGTGCCTGGGAAATACGCTGAGCAGCAGCCAGCCCCTCCTCGCCATGCACAAAGCGGGTAATGGTTTCAGCAAGTACACGCTGCGCTTGGGGCTTGCCAGCGGCCTGCTTGTCTTCTGCTTCGATTGCGTCGATGTGATCGCAATCCATGAACGTGTAATAGCGTAAAAAACGGTAAACGTCAGCATCATCCGTATTCAACCAGAACTGGTAAAACTGGTAAGGCGAGGTCTGTTCCGGGCCGAGCCATACCGTACCACTTTCCGTTTTACCGAATTTGGTACCGTCGGATTTGGTGATCAACGGCAGCGTCATACCGAACACCTGCTCGCCGTTCAGGCGGCGTGTGAGGTCGATACCACTGACGATATTGCCCCACTGGTCGTTGCCACCCACTTGTAACCGGCAGCCCAACATCTTGTTGAGGTGGGCAAAGTCATAGGATTGCAGCAGCGCATAGCTGAATTCAGTAAACGACATGCCCTGGTCAGGCCGTTCAAGACGCTGACGAACGGATTCACGGTTAACCATCGCATTCATCGAGAAGTGTTTGCCCACATCGCGAAAGAAGTCGATCACGTTAATATGGCCAATCCACTCTGCGTTATTAACGGCTTTCAAAGGCGCGTCGAGGTGTGGGGCCATCAACCAATAAATCTGTTCGCTTAAGGCGTTAACCCAGCCCTCAACCGTTTCGGGAGAGTTAAGCGAACGCTCCGCCGCCTTGAAGCTGGGGTCACCAATCAAGCCGGTGGCCCCCCCGACCAACGCCACACCTTGGTGGCCGGCATCCTGAAAGCGTTTGAGCATCAATAAGGGCACCAAGTGCCCGATATGCAGGCTGCCCGCCGTGGGGTCAAAACCGCAGTAAACGGTCTGCGGTGATTCGAGCAGAGCCTGAAGCTCATCCAGGTGAGTTGTCTGCGCAATCAAACCACGCCGTTCAAGGTCGTGAAGCAATCCCTGTACAGTCATCATGCTCGCCTTTTTAGCCATTAGAGAAGATGGTCATAGGCTAAAAGTTGGCGGCGCAATCCGCGATATCCCTAAAGGGATAGAAATCAGGATTGGGTGACGGGCAGTGAGGTAATGGCATGATTGATAAACAGGCCAAAGAGCTCGCTTAACGACGCCACACCCAGCTGGGCGTAAATACGTTTGCGGTGATTCTTGACCGTACCTTGGGTGATCTGCAGGCGCTCGGCAATCTCTTCGGAATCCAGGCCCTGCACCATCAAGGCAGCCACCTGCTGTTCACGGTGGGTTAAATGCGCCTGCCCAAAGCTGCCAATGGCCTGGTGAATGTGCTGGCTAATCGGCTGATCGGGCTGCAAAGGCTCAGAAAGATACAGCGGATTATTGCCCCACTGTTTGCGGCACAGCGCGGCCAGCAGCTCAATATACAGCTCAAGGTAGTGGGCATCGGAGGAAGAAAACCCGCCACTCTCCGCCAACAATCCCAGGTAGATAACTATCCAGCGGGCGTCATCCAGACGAATGGCGAGACAAAGTTCATCCTGCCAGCCGGTTCGCTGATAGAAGTTGCTGGCATACTCGTTATACCCGGCAGGCGGTACCACATCGGCCATACACAGCACACCTTGGCGCGGTGCCTGGTCGAGCGCTACCAGAAAAGGGTCCTGCTGGTAATCCTGTAGCAAGTAGCGCTGAAAAAGCAGCTCACGGCGCTCGGGAATGGAATCGAACAGGTAGATAGGGTGTTTGTCAGGCCGGTACCCAATGATCACCGCACAGTCAAAGTGGATAATGGTTTTGATAAGCGCCGTCAGCTGTGAGGTGAAGCTCACCGTGTGCAGCGCATCAATCGTCTGCGTTAACGCATGCGGCATGGCGTCTTTAAAGAGAGTAGGCATACGTATTAAACGGTGGCTGTGGCAGAGGACGTTCAGTATGCTTTAGTCCGCGCTCATTTATAAGACATTCACACAGTAGATTTTATGACCGACTCTCTCAGCAAGACAAAATCCAGCTTTTATCGACGTCTTTACGTGGCTTACCTGATCGACCAGGGCGTCGCTAGCGTACCTGCGCTCGTGAGCGCCTGTGGCATGCCGCGTCGTACGGCTCAGGATACGATTGCGTCACTTGCCGAACTGGACATTGAATGCCAATTTCAACCAACCCAAGGCGAGCGCCATAACAGTGGTGAATACCGGATTATCAGTTGGGGGCCAATTGACCCTTCCTGGGTCAAAAATCAGGCAAAACGGCTGGCCGAGGCACTGGATTATCCCTCGCTCTCGTTTTGATTGCCTGTTGGTTCAGATGCTCAATCACGCCAGGCAAGCCGGGCGGCATTCAGCGTAACGCTTAATGAACTGGCGACCATGGCCAGCACCGCCACCAGCGGGGGAATGGCCATCACGATCACCAAGCCCAGTGCTAGCGTATTATAGACGGCCGACAGGGTTAAATTCTGCAACATGACACGCCGAGTTGCCTGAGCAGTGGCAAGCCCCTCAACCAGGCTAGCAACGCCCGGTTTCAGTAAATGCGCAGCTGCACCTTCACGGGCGGCATCACTGGCGTTGAAAGGGGCTGCCCCAATATCGGCGGCCGCTAGGCTTAAGGTGTCATTAACCCCATCGCCCACAAACAGCGTAGGCCCTGGCAGCCCCTGAACCAAGCGGGCTTTCGCCTCCGGCGAACACTCTGCAAAACATGCATTAGGCGCCAGCCCTAGACGCTCAGCCACCGCCTCAACGGCGCCAGGCCTATCTCCACTCAGCATGACCACCCAGTAATCGGCTTGCAGTGATTGAATACTCGGCGCGGCATCCTTATACGGCGTATCTTCAAGATAGAAGCTCCCTAACCAGCCTTGAGCATCCGCCAGTATCACTTCAGAGGCGGCAAGTAAGGTATCTGCTTCTGGTAGCTCAATACCTTGGCGAGTTAAAAAGCGTTGGCTGCCCAGCCAAATATCGCCATGTTCAGGCAAGTGAAGGTGCACCCCTTGCCCAGGCACCTCTTCTATCACCTGGGATTGCCGAGGCACGTATGTCGGGTCAGAACCCGCCCAACGCGTGAGCGCTTGGGCCAAGGGATGCTGGCTGTTGGCTGCCGCTTGATACAACGTGGCTTTAACCGCTGGCTCGGTCACCCCTTCACGGTTTGCCCAATGCACTAGCACCGGTTCGCCCTGCGTTAACGTGCCGGTTTTATCCAGCGCAATGGTTTTTACTCTCGCCAGCGTTTCAAGCGCTGCCGGGTCGCGCAAGGCGACCCCCTGGTTTAGCAGTCGGCCGCTCCCCGCCAGGCTTGCCAATGGCACGGCCAAACCTACGGCACAGGGGCATGCAACGACCAGAACTGAAAGCGCTCGAACGGCGGCATCTTCAAGGCCAAGCCCCAATAATAGCCCCACCGGCAGAGTAGCTAACCCCAGTATCAACGCCACGGGGCTTAACCAGGCAGCAAAGCGGTCGGCGAGTTTTTGCAGCTCGCCCTTTTGCGTCTGGTAATGGCGCATTTGGTCGCGAAGACGATCCAGACGCCGTTCGCCAAAGGCATGAGTGACCGTCATACTGACATCATCGCTGCCTAGTAACCGACAGCCGGCATAAATTGGCTCGCCTTTAGGAAAGTGGCGAGGCGTACTCTCCCCCGTCAGCGATGCGGTATCCACCCACGCGACCTCTTCTAAAATGCCGTCCAGCGCAATAAGCTCACCCGGCGTGAGCATTACCCTGGCACTCGGTAGCACCTCAGCCAAGGGTTTCACCTGCCACTTGGCGCCCTCCCACACCAGCGCCTCACCCTTTGGTTGGGGCAGGACATCAAGGGCTTTTAACCCGCGATGACGACACAGTGTTTCCACTAGCCGCCCGCCTAGCAAAAGTACAATGAGCATGACAGCTGTATCGAAATACACCTCGGCAGAGCCGCGCCACAAAAGCCCGAACGACACCACGACCGCAGACCAAACGCCGAGAGTCACCAGCACGTCCATGCCCGGACGTTTGGCACGCAGCGTGCGCAGGCCCGCCCGATAAAACGGCCACCCGGCAAAGGCCACAACGGGAATAGAAAACGCCCCCGATACCCAAGCGACGACCCACTCAATCGTTGGGTTGGGCAACGCTCCTGCGTAAATCAAAAGAGATGCCAGCATGGTCCACATGCCAAACACGGACCCCACCAGCAGGCGTAAACTCAAATAGCGGCTTTCCTGTTCAAGGCGCGCATGCGCGTCTGCACCAGCTTCCAGCTCGGTTAATCGGTAGCCCAGGCGCTTTACTCCAGGGGCCAACGTGTCGAGCGAGATAGCCTCAGCAGCTCCTTTTACCCATAGCGTGGCGGTTGGGTAGTGAACGCTGATGCTCTCAATCCCCTTTCGGTGGCTAAGCACACCCTCCACGGCGAGCGCACAACTGGTGCACCACATGCCGTTTAGCGTGTACAGCGCTTCTTTGGCGCTTGGCTCCCCCTGCGCCTGCATCGGTGGCTCTTTACCGCTTACAGACAAGGCGGTAAGCCAACCATCGGCCCGGCGACAAACACCACGCCCAAGGCAGAAAACACGTATAGCCATGCGGACACAAAGGCATTAAAGTGCTGCCGCCCTTTATGCTGTTTAGCTTCTTGAAAACACCCCCAGGCAAGCCCGGCCAATAGCACGGCGGTTACCAGGCTCAGCAACAACAGAGTGATATTGATATGGTTAAATGCACCCAAGTCAGGCTCTGGCGGCACCACGGCGCAGGCAACCGATAGCCCGCCGTAAATGGCGACAAACCAGATGCTCCAAAGCGTCAACCCACCTACAAAATGGCCCGGATGAGTAAGATTTAATCGCTGCACGATTGCTTTCATCGCTTAGCCTCCAATCACGCGCGGTAACACGGCCAGCGCAATAACCAATATCCAGAACACCACCACGTTATAGCGCCAGAAATAAGCGACGACTACCGGTTCAAACGGCGCATGCAATCCCACATAGCGATAACCAACACGTAAGCCCTGGAGCAGGGAAAGTACCGCCCCCAAGGCGCTATGCAGCAGCGCGTAGTAGAGGCCTACCATCAGAATTGCATCATGCGACGTTTCAGTAACCGCCAGGTTAGCGCGCACCATTACCCATAAAATCAGCGCAAACTGAACGCCGCCCAATAGCGCGGCGCCGTAAAAGTTAAATGCCAAGCCACGCTCTTGTTGCTTACGCAGTCCTCGTACGCTCTTCTCCATTAACGCCGCACCACCCAGTAATGCGCCACCCGCGATGACAAGCGCTATTAAGGAAAGCGGCGATGTCTCGGGCATCCGCCATTCAGGCGATATCGTCCATAGATAGAACCAGCCAAATAGATAAGACAGGAAAAAAGATCCATTGGCGATCATTGCGGTTGTCATGGCCCAAACGCCGGGGCCATCCATGGTTCGGGAGTGCAGCGGTGGGTCGCCAGGCGTAACATTAGCGTTAGGTGCCGCTTTAGGATGGGCCCCGTTCTCCCACGACCAGCGCAGCAGGAAAACGACCGCCACCACTGCCCCCAAACCGGCCAACGGGTACCAGCGCAATAACAGGCTGATACACACTATCGCCAGCGCCATAGCAGCAAAAAGCGGCCACCAGGAGTTACTGGGCACATGAATAACTTCACGCACTTTACCGGTTAGCGGGTCGGTGCCCCACATCTCGCGGCGGCCGTGGTCTGCTGAGGCCAGGCCGTATTTGCCTTCTTCCATCTCCTGCGGCAACTCAGGATGCTCCCAAAGCGGGTGGCGTGTTTCAATAGGAGGCAAGCTGACAAAGTTATAGGGAGTCGGTGGCAGTTTATTGGCCCACTCCAGTGTATCCGCATTCCATGGATTGGTTTTGGCGGGTTTGCCGTAGCGAAAGTGCAGCGCGATATCAATCAGCACCATGGCGACCCCTGCCGACATCACAAACCCGCCGATGGAAGACAACAAGTTAAAAATATCCCAGCCCAATCCCGTGTCATAGGTATAAACCCGCCGGGGCATTCCCAAAAGACCTGTCCAGTGCATAACCAAAAAGGTGGCATTGAAGCCAATAAACACCAGCCAGAAGCCCCACTTGCCAATCGTTTCAGAGGGCATCCGCCCTGAAAAAAGCGGCAACCAGTAGTAAAGCCCGGCCATTAACGGGAAAAGCATGCCGCCTACCAGTACATAGTGCATATGCGCCACGACAAAGTGCGTGTCATGCACCTGCCAGTTAAAGGGCACTAGCGCCAACATAACGCCGGTTAAACCACCGCACACAAAAATGACCAAAAATCCGACGATCCATAGCATCGGGAGCTTCATTTTGGGTTTACCAAGCCACAGTGTGGCCAACCAGGCAAAGATTTGAATACCGGTAGGTATCGCCACCAGCATACTGGCAGCTGAGAAAAATGCCTGAGCCAGTTGGGGGATGCCCACCGTAAACATGTGGTGGACCCATAGCCCAAAGCTAATAAATCCCATCACGGTAATGGCGAATACAACCCAGCCGTAGCCTACGATAGGCCGACCGGCGAAGACGGGAATCAGCGTTGAGACAATACCAGCAGCCGGCAGAAAGATGATGTAAACCTCTGGGTGGCCAAATAGCCAGAACAGGTGCTGCCAGAGTACCGGGTCGCCGCCGCCTGCGATGTCGAAAAATGGCATGCCTACAGCACGCTCAAGCTCCAGCAAGATACTGCCCAGAATAAGGGGCGGAAACCCCACCACAATCATCAGCGCCATGGCCAAAATGTACCACGCAAACAGCGGCATCTTGTGCAGCGCCATCCCTTGAGTACGGGTTCGTAGAATGGAAACCACCAACTCTACCCCGGCTGAAAGCGCCGAAATCTCAACGAAGGTGATCCCCAACAGCCAGAAATCGGAACCGAGGCCTGGCGAATACTCGCTACTGCTAAGCGGCGTGTACATAAACCAGCCGCTGTCCGGCGCCATTTCCAGCACCATGCTGAAAGAAAGAATGATGCCGCCAAACAGATAACACCAGTAGCCCAGCGCGGTTAACCGCGGGCACACCAGGTCACGCGCGCCAATCATCTTGGGGATCATATAGATCGCCAAGCCTTCCAAAATGGGAATGGCGAACAAAAACATCATCACCGTGCCGTGCATGGTGGTGACTTGACTATAGATTTCGGGCGTTAAAAAGCCTTGATCGGGTGTCGCAATCTGCGTGCGAATCAGCATCGCCAAAATGCCGCCAAACAGAAAGAAGGCCATCCCGGTGACCATAAATCGAAGGCCAAGCGTGGTGTGGTTAACAATGGTTAACGCTTTTAAACCAGGAGGATTTGCCCATACCTCTGCAAGGTCATTGTGTAACTTTTGAAGATCTTCAGGGCCAGTTGCGTCGCGATCAATCGTTGTCATGGGGTCAAGGTCTCCAGCCAAGCACCCAGGGACTCCAAGGTGGCAGTATCCATATGGTTATGAGATGGCATTTTGTTACTCGGCTTAAGCGTTTGGTGATTTTCCAACCAGTAGTGAATGGCGCCCTCCTCCATGGGGAGCGTGCCCGCGCCCAGGGTATAGCGCGCACCAATATCAGAAAGATCAGGCCCAATAGTGGAGGCAGAGAGCCCAGCAACGCTATGGCAGCTGGCACAGGTAGATGCAAACTCATCCCGCGCTTGGGCAAAGTCATCATTTGCAAGTGCCCGTTCGGCCAAGCGCTCTTCCTGCCGTTCAGCGAGCCACGCGTCATACGCTTCACGTTCTACAGCTTCAACGTAAAACTCCATATTCGCATGCTGAGCACCGCAAAACTCCGCGCACTGACCACCAAAGACGCCCGGCGCATCAGCCTCAAGACGAATAACATTGGTGCGCCCGGGTAACATATCGATCTTGCCACCTAGCCTGGGCACCCAAAAGGAGTGAATAACATCAGCGGAGGTAACGTGAAAATCTACAGGTTCCCCCGCAGGCATGATGAGCTGGTTCGCGGTGACGACTTCTCCGCCTTCTGCTCCCGGGTAGCGAACTTCCCACCACCATTGATGGCCGATCACCTCAATCACTTCAGGGGGCTGGCCCAACGGTAGCGGCAACATTCGCTTGCCAGTCGGCACCCCAAAAATAAGTAACGCTGTAACGCTCAAAACAGGCAGTAAAATGCCCCCACCAATAATCCAGCGGCGAGCAATTTTACGCTCCTCTTGAGGCGTACGTTCCTGGTACTTACGTTTGAAGGTATAAAGCCATAACGCCACCACGCCAATCAGCACCACCGTGGCAAATGTCAGCATTATCCACCAGATTAGGACCACATCGCGTGCAGCTTGCCCAGCGGGGTCTAGAATAGACCTATCACCCGCGCAGCCTGTAAGACCTAACGTCAGAGTGCCCAGCAGGGTGAGCATGCACCGGTTGACCCACTGCGGTACAGCACGTTGAATACACAGCAAGGCGACGTGATATAAGTAACGTTCCCTCATTGTTTATTCCTTTTTTCTGCCCACAGGAAGTGATAATGGCAAACTCCAATAGGCGTAATATCAAAAGTCGCGCTTCTATTTCTGGCCACCCGCTGCATCCGCTGATGGTTCACTTTCCCGTGGCTGCACTGATGGCCCTGGTAGCCTGCGATTTGGGATACTGGTATACCGACGATCCTTTCTGGCTGCGCGTAGGTTTGTGGCTGGCGGGTATAGGGGCGCTTGGGGGCTGGCTGGCGAGTATTGCAGGCATCATTGACCTGGTGAGCGTAGGCCAAATTCGCCGTCTCATTACCGGCTGGAGCCACGCTATTGTCGCTGTTGTCATGCTCTCGCTTGCTTCGCTTAACTGGCTGATCCGGTTTAGCGAACCGGAGTTGGTGCTGCCTTGGGGCATTGCGGTTTCTGTGGTAACCGCCGGACTGGTAGCGTTGGCTGGCTGGCTGGGCGGCCAACTCGTGTATGAACACGCCGTCGGTGTCGAAGTTGAAGAGTGATGCGATAGTAGTCATGGCGGGCTAGCTCCAATCCAGCGGCTTGGCTAATACCAGCCCAAGCACGCAAAGAATGCCCGCCAGGGCCACCAAAAACGCGAGTATTAACGCCGTTTTTACGCCTTTATAAATCCCCATTTCCAGACGTAAAATTAGCCATCCATAGGCGCCGTGGGCAGCCACCATGGCAACAACAGCGCCTAACTTGAGCACCAGCCAGCCGCCCACCAAACCATGCAAGATAAAGAGAAGCGTGCCGGAAAATATGGCAATTAGCGCTGCCGGTGTTGCCACAGAAATATAAAAAAACCGTGGCATGGGAGGAGAGCCCTGCGCAAAGCCTGCGTCTTTACGAAGTTGCAGCGTATAGCTGAGTAACGCAGGCAGATACAGCAGCGAGCCGCACCAGACAACAAGCGAGGCTATATGAAGAAGTTTTAGCCAAGGCATTGAGGCTTCCTTGCATTGCGTTAGGCTTAGTGAAAGAACACTCCACTCACCTTAGTCAACGCTCGCCACTCTGGCTAGCCGATTTACCTTAGGGTGATTTCGTAACCCGTGAATTTACGAAGATTAATCACTCCACTATCAAGAATGAGATACTGTCCTTTAATGCCTTGTAACACGCCTTCGACCAAGGGTTGTTTGTCAAAATTATGGGAAGTCACTTTGCGTGGAAACGTCTCCACCGGGTAATCAAACGTGTAGGGCGTTTCATCCAGCTCACGAATTGCGTCATTGCCATGCTGGTCGCGCAGCTGATTCAAACCGCCATCAAGCGTTTCCAACAGGCGATCACGTTCGGCAATTAAATCAAGCGTCTCCACCTCCCCTTTCAGCATAGCCCGCCAATTGGTTCGGTCGCTTACCTGCTCTTTGAAAAGCATCTCGACGAACCCTGATTGCTGACGCGTGTCGACCTCAAGTATGGGAAGCGCCTGGATAGCGCCCTGGTCCATCCAACGAGTCGGCATCTGTGTTTTACGGGTGATGCCAACTTTTAAGCCCGATGAGTTCGCCAAATACACGATATGCGGTTGGAAACAATGCGTTTCGCCCCACTCAGGCTCGCGGCATGTGCCTTGAAAAAAGTGGCACGTCTCAGGCTTCATGATGCAGGTATCGCACTGCGCCAAGCGCTTGAAGCACGGATAACAATGCCCTTGAGCAAAGCTTTTTTTAGTCGCTCGACCACAGTGAGTACAAGCAATAGCGCCGCTCCAATGAAGCGATATCGGCTTGCCTACGCGCGAATTGAGGGGGATGTGCTGATCCCCAGCACGCAAATGGTAACTCACCTGGTCACCCGGCCGGTCAGGCAATACGACCGACATCTTGCGTAAACACCCTTGCACTGCCTGTTCAACCACGCGTTGCATCCCGTCCCAAACCTGCCATTTCTGGCGTAACGCCTGCGCCAGAAGACGCCGCTCCACAGGTACGCTGCTCCAGATAACCCACGCGTTTCTCTTCAGGCACGTTATTTTCAGCCTCAAAGCGCATCACCGCTTCCAGACACAGCTCTGTTTGCTCAGCGGTAAGAAAGCGACCGTCGGGCCACTTACGCAGCGACACCGCTTGCTTAAGGCTTTCATAAATCGCAGGTGTCATTTGGTTGATCATTTTATCGAACGTCATATCGCTCATTACGAATCTCTTAATCTGTTTTCAAACGGCGAGACGAATAATACACGCCAGTAATAAGCCCGACGAGGAGCCCACCTAAATGTGCTTCGTTAGCGACATTGCCAAAACCTACCCAACTGGCCATATCGGTCATGGTGAACACCATCCACCCCAACATAAACACAACCAGCATTTGAGGAACGAAAAAACCACGTTGTGGCGCACGTCGCGACATCACCCAAACATGCCCTAGCAGGGCATAAACCACGCCCGACATACCGCCAAACAGCACGGTTCCGGTAAAATATTGCGCAAGATTAGCGCCGATACCCGCAACTAAAAGCAGAAGCAGCATGGTACGGCTGCCTTGTAGCACCTCCACCTGGCGCCCAAAGTACCATAACCACATAAGGTTGAAGATCAAGTGCATCCAGCCAAAGTGCAGGAATGCCGGTGAAAGCAGCCGCCATACCTGCCCGTTTATTAGCCCATCGGTTAAGCTGCGATATACAAACTGATTGCCCGAAATTTCTATCGGCACGATGGTTAACGCCATCACGACGCTATCACCCAACACCCCCGTTAACGCAAATATCACAAGACTAATAGCCATCGCGATAGCGGTAACAGGAACATGGCGCAAGGTGGTTAGTATATTGCCGGATGCGTAGCGGCGATTGGCGGGCTGATCAACAATAAGTGCTTCGCCACGCTCCCAGCGCGCTACCAGGCTTTTAAGCTCTGCGTGCTGACGTGGGTCGGCTATCCAAAGCAGAGGGCCCTCGGCTTCTTCTGTAATGCGATGCCCAATTCGATAGTGCCAAAGTGCTTTACGCAGTTCCTGCGTATCAGCATCACTTGGTAAGTGCATTACGGGGTGCATAAACTCTCCCTATTGAGGCCCTCGCCTTTGAAAACCAACCCCTTCATCGACTATTGCTGCATGAAGACAAATACCATAAGCAAAAAATCATGGCCAAAAAAAACCGGCGGAGGGGGCCGCCGGATAAAGCAAGGGATCATTCAAGGGAACACCTACTCTGATGGCCGACCGCACAGTTAGTTCAGCAGTTTTATAAAAAAAATGTAAAGCCTTGTATATTAAGACAACATAGGTTAATAAAAATCGTTTCCATATAAATTGGCTTGGGAACACTCTTCTTTAATCACTTCTACCCAAACGAAATTATCTGCATTCAGCGGTGTTTCGCCGTCCCATCGATAGGCGACCAAACGACCATACTTGACAGCACTATAATCCAAACACGCAATATTGGGAGCAGGTAACGCAGGAATACCTTCACACCAGTAATGGCCTATAAACAGAGGCGGCTGCTCCGGCCCATAGTAACTCAAACGCTGGCGCTCGTTTTCGGTTAATAGGCGTGTTTCCAGGTCGCCAGGCAAGTGGTCGGGTTGAAAAACCACATCCCCCCAACGGGTTGGATTAGCGGTCCAAAAATGCGCTCGAAAGCTTTGCCGTGTATAGCCATCGCCTGAATGAATCGCGATACCGCCAGGCAAGGGAATGTTGGCCCCACGGGTTAAGCGGTCAATGATGCGATAGGCTTGCGTGCCAGGATCAGTAGATTCGATCAAAAATCGCGTATCCATACGGCCATCAGGCAGGCGCTGTTTTAACTGCTCGATCAACCTATCGTCCCAACAGGCATGTACCACGCGAATACCATCGATTTCTAAAAAAAGCGGCAGTGTTTTAAACCAGGCGAGCGTGTCATCCCACTCATTGGTGTAATCCTGATACTGCGCCAATGTGTCTTCCATGATGCGATTATGGCGCGGCGTATGCTCACGCAGCCAACGCTTATGGCTACCGGGTGGCGCCGGGTGCATATAGGCGAGTGCATTATGTTCGTGATTGCCCATCACAATATAGGCTTCGCCCTCCTCGACCATGCGTCGCGCAACGGTGACGGCGAGGCGAATACGTGGGCCACGGTCAATCAGGTCACCCAAAAAGATAACTTTACGCTGCGGATGGCGATAAACGCCACGCTGTTCGCGGTAACCCAGCATTTCTAACAAGGTGACTAGCGTGGCACCGCAGCCGTGAACATCACCAATCAGGTCGTAGCCTGTCATGCTTAATCCCCTAACCGGTGGCTCCAACCCAATTTACTGCGCAGCACATCATAGAAGTTATGTCCGATAGGGTGCACAAGCTGCACACGTTCGGCTTTGCGCTTTATCACCAGTACATCATCCGGCTTAGCAACCGCCCGGGTTTGTCCATCGCAGCTAATGTGTGGGTAGGTCTGGTTGGTTTCACCAATATGAATTCGAATCTCACTGGCGGCATCAATCACAATCGGTCGGCTGGAAAGCGTATGCGGAAACATGGGCACCAGCGTCACGACATCAAGCTTGGGATGCATGATGGGGCCACCGCCGGAAAGTGCATACGCGGTAGAGCCGGTAGGCGTTGCGATAATCAAGCCATCGCTGCGCTGGCTGTAAACAAACTGACCATCAATAAACAGTTCAAATTCAATCATGCGGACGGCTTTACCCGGATGCACGACGACTTCATTTAATGCATCACCATTGCCGACCGCAACGCCATTACGATAAAGCACCGCTTCCAGCAAAAAACGCTGCTCAATTTCAAATTCGCCCGCCAATACTTCGCCCACTCGGCTTTCCAGCTCGTCAGGCGAGATATCGGTAAGAAACCCTAAGCGGCCACGGTTAACGCCTAACATCAGTGTCCCACTGCGGCACAATGTGCGGGCGGCGCCTAACAGGCTACCGTCCCCGCCGATCACAATAACAAGGTCGCAAAGCTCGCCCAGCATACGGCGGCTGGCTTCCGGCTGCCCGTGCTGGGGAAGCGCCGTTGCCGTACGGTCTTCAATCAAAACGCTGTAATCATGCTCGACCAGGTAGCTAATGAGCCGCTGCAACGAGTCGATGACTTTCTCGCTGCCCAAGCGCCCAATTAAGCCAATCGTTTTAAAGGGCCGTGAGCTTCCTTGGCCGGTTAGCGGCGCTGAAGTGGGTGGTGACGTGTTAGGCATGGGCGGCTCTCGCTAGCATCAGCCTGACATTATGGGGATACCGGGAGTATGGGGCAAATACGCCTAACCAAATCAAGAGAAACCCTTAGGCTGTCGCTACCTTACGTCGCTGGAGTAACCAGTGATTCAACCAGAGCGAGGCCGCCATGATCAGTGCGCCCAGCAGTAGTCGAACGATATCGGCCTCACGGCTCCAGATGACAAGATTAACCAATAACCCGACCGGGATGAGTGCATTATTCATGATCGCCAAAGTACCGGCATCGACGCGGGTAGCGCCTTGGTTCCAGGCAAAATACCCCACACCAGAGGCGGCCAGACCAAGCCAGGCAAGCACTCCCCACTGCAGCGGTGTGCTGGGTAACGCCGCACTATTGCCGAACAGTAAATAAGCCGGTAGTGCAACGACCATGGCGCCAATGAAAAACCATCCAAAAACGTTATGCCACGCAAGGTCAGCCGGCAAGTCTGCGGCCAAGCGGCGATACCCGACCTGGCCTAGCGCAAAGCAGAGATTGGCCCCCTGGACCACAAAAAAACCGAGCCAGAAGCCGCTGTCGATCCCGTCATAGCGAATGACAGCAGCCCCCACAACGGCCAATAGTGCGGTAAGTAAGTAGATAGGCGTGAAACGGCCAAACATCAGATCATCCAGTAAAGCGATATACACCGGCGTAAAGATGGTGAAGAGCAGCACTTCTGGCACTGAAAGCAGTAGAAACGACTGATAAAGAAAGGTGTACATCACCCCAAGTTGAATGGCGCCAAGCGCCATCAGCGTAATACGCTGTTTGCCGCGTAGCAGGCTGGGGCGCAAAAAGGGTAAAAAAACCAGCATCGCTAGGGTTACCCGCACAAGCACCGCGAAATAACTATCGACCTGCCCCGCTAGATAAACCCCGATTAAAGAAAAGGAAAACGCCCAAAGCGCTGTCACGCTAATTAGATAGCCCACCGTAAACCTCGTTTCTTAGAAAGAGTTTACGCAAATTATACGGATTTCTTAGGGCCTGCCAACAGGTAAACCAACAGCCAAGAAATAAGTTAACGACGCTGGAGCCACACAAGTGCATAGATAACCCCAGGCAGCCAACCCAGCAGCGTTAACACAATGCCAATAAGCAGGCGCGTGCCTCCCGCGCCGGTGAGCCCCAGAGCTAACGGCGGGAGCAAAACAGCCAAGGCGAGATAGGCTGCCTTGAGTGCGCCTGGCTCGCTATCCGCACGCCTGGCCGAAGGTTGATCAGCACTTGAGTGAGGCTCGCTAAGCGTGATGCCAGGCCTTACAACTTGCGCATCGGGGTTGGCGACATGCGGATGGGGCGCTGACGATGGCTTAGGAGGCGTAAAGTGCTCTACCGCCTCGTGCGCCTGCTCGGCAGGCGTTGCCTCAAGTGTCTCTTTTCGATGTGCCTGCTTATCAATTTTTTGCTCTAGTTCGCTGGCATCTTTCGCCAGCTCGTCGTGATAGCGCTCCCAATCCTCCCAATCATGAGGGGTACCCGACTTGGGCCGCTGCTCCCCTGCCCCGCGGGCTCGCTCCCAGGATTTTTCCTCAAGGGTATTGGGGCGGTCAGATTCCCGCTCGACACCGACGCCTTTGCGGTTCAGGTATTCGCGTGCATCCATGTAAAGCTCCTTTGAGTCACGTTCAGCAAAGCGTTGAATAGGCGTGGCGTCCACCTACATCAACTACGCCTAAATCATCTACAGTGAGTAAATACGTTTAAAACGTTACTCACCCTATTATCGAATAACATCATAAACGTTGCACTTAGCCACGATGCCTTCGCCAAATGCTGCACACACAAGTAAGGTAAATGAAAGTGTGCGTAAGGAGTGCCAAGATGAAACACCCAAGCCCGCATATTGTCCGCGATATCATGTCCAAGGATTGTTACCGCGTTTCGCCATCTACCTCAATTACCACGCTGTCACAGGGGCTGGCACTTCATCGCCTGCCTGGTGTGCCGGTAGTCGATATGGCAGATCGATTAATCGGCTATATTTCTGAGAAAGATGTGCTAGGCCGTGTGCTTGACTGCTTATACCATGACCATGAGTCCCCACTGGTGGGTGAGCTGATGCGCGAAGAGGTGCTTACCACCACACCCAACAAAAGCATCACAGACCTTGCCCAGGAAATGCTCGGAGACAAACCCAAGGTTTACCCGGTGGTTGAACAACAGCGACTCGTCGGCATCGTGACCCGGCGCGATATTCTTATGGCCTTGCTAACCATTCGCCGCCATTGATAACGATGTACGTATGAAAAAACAGTGGCGCATAAAAAAACCGCTGCCCAAAAGGCAGCGGAAGCAAGGGATCGAGAAACAATAGCTAGGACAACACTATTAGCGACTGCTATCGCTACGTTGTCGTACTACTTCAGACACCTTGCGCCGAAAAAGTTCGCCATCGTTTAAAATTTTTGTCTTTAAGAGGTCGCGCGTATACTTAAGCATTCAATTCATGAAAGAGCACAGGAGTGGATGCATGGCACTGTACCTACTGGTACTCGGCGTCTGCCTGCTGGTGATAGGTGCTGTTTTATTAGCCCTGATGACGGTAGGTACGCCGCGCTACCGTACCGAGCCAAAGGATTTGCTGGCACTGTTTGACAAGGCCCTGGATAGCCAAGTGAGCGAAGCCGAGTGGGATACGATTATCGGCTATCCAATACGTCATAATGACTATCTGGACGGCATTCGACGCAGAGCGTCGCGTTTAATGGAGCTGCATGGGCGACGCTGGCAAATCGCCCAAGGCAAACCGCTATTAAATCAGGAAGGGCAAGCGGAGCTACAAGTATTACGAGATCATCTGGCGGCTCATACCGCCTTGCGTCAAACGTAGATGCGGTTGAAAGCGCCGAGGAGACAACCTGATGCCCAGTACTATTCGCAAAATACCGCTGGCGAGCGCAACCCATCATCACGCACATGACTTTCACCAAATTGTGATTACGTTGTGTGGTTCCTCGGAGTTTGAAATTGAGGGGCTCGGCGGGCGTGTAAATGCGTTCTCAGGCTGTATCGTGCCTGCCAATCACGAGCACTACTACTCAGGCCATGGGCATAACCGGCAGTTGATTATTGATCTGCCAGAAAATGCGCCCGCCCTGACAGGTGAACACCGCGAGTTGGTCGCCCTGTTTGATGTGCCGCGCTTTTTTGCGTTAGATAACCCTTTACGCCACTACCTGGCGTTTATGGAAAGCGAGCTTGCCCAAGGGTTTGATACCTCTCCTATCTCGTTTCAGCAAGACCGCTTGGCCGCCACGCTACTGGGCTCGCTCAAAGCGCGCCTTGGGCATACCCCATCGGCTTCTCTGCGCAGAATTGATGTCTCTCTTATCGACCGCTTTATTAACCGCCACTTGGCCGATGAGCTGCGCGTTGCTGACTTGGCCAGGCTTGCCTGCCTGAGTGAAGCCCACTTTTCAGAGTGCTTCCGTAATCAGACAGGACTTTCGCCCTGGCAATACGTTAAGCGCCGACGACTTCACGCGGCTCGGCAGCTGATTTTGCAAAGTCGGTTGCCGTTAACCGACATTGCCATTCAAACAGGATTTTCCAACCAGAGCGCACTCTCTCATGCGTTTCGGCGCAGCTACGGCATATCGCCCCGTGCTCTACGCCAAGAGGCACCGGTTTCGCTAACGACAGCATCCTCCACTATGCTCAAAAAACCACTGGCAGCATCAAGCACACACTACTAAGGTCGCAAAGTAGCCCTGCTTGCCGCGAAATTGACACGTTTTACCGAGAAAACGACATACACGGAAACACAGACCACTCTACATTCGAGCGCAGCTTGGGCGAAATGCCCTACCACCTACTCGTTTTATGTAAATTTACGGGGGCCTCAATGCTCAACGCTAAAAACATGCGTGACTCTGCCACTTGGCAAACGGACCTTGATACGCTGATGGCTCAGGTGAGCGACCACTACCTTGTGGACGAAGAAACCTACGTCAGCGAATTAATCACGTGGCTGGATACGGATCGCGACGATTTTTCCCGCATTGAAGCCAATACCGCAGCGCTCATCCACGATGTTCGTGAGATGGACACGGCGGTAGACACCATTGATGAGCTCCTACAGCAGTACAGCCTGGATACCCACGAAGGGCTAATGCTGATGTGTCTGGCTGAAGCGATGCTGCGTATTCCCGACAAAGCCACCGCTGATGCGCTGATTGAAGATAAGCTTGGCCCCGCTGACTGGCAATCTTATGCCGGCAAAAGTGAGTCGTGGATGGTAAACGCCTCCACATGGGGCCTGTTAATGACCGGCCGTGTCCTGAAGCTTGATCACCCTAAAGATGGCCAGCCTGCGACGTTTATTAACCGCATGGTTAATCGTATGGGTGAGCCTGTGATTCGTCGCGCGATGGTTGAAGCGATGAAAATCATGGGCAAGCAGTTCGTATTGGGCCGTGATATTAACGAAGCGTTAAAACGCTCCAAGCCGCTATTCAATAAAGGTTACACCTACTCCTACGACATGCTGGGTGAAGCCGCACGCACCCACGATGATGCCAAACGCTACTTTGACGACTACGCCCGCGCCATAGAGCAGGTGGGTAAAACGTCCCAGCACTTAAGTGATAAAACGCCCAAGCCTTCGGTATCGATCAAACTCTCAGCGCTGCATCCCCGCTATGAGTTTGGTCGTCGCGAACAGGTGCTGGCAGAGCTGGTTGATACACTTATCAAGCTGGTCACCAAAGCTCGCGAGCTGGATGTGGCAGTCACCATTGATGCCGAAGAAGTTGACCGTCTGGAGCTTTCGTTGGAAGTTTTCCGCGACGTTTACTCAAGCGATGCGGTCAAAGGCTGGGGACACTTTGGACTGGTCGTGCAGGCGTACTCCAAGCGCGCCCTGCCGGTCCTGCACTACATTAACCGCTTAGCGGATGAGCAAGGTGATGAAATTCCGCTGCGTTTAGTGAAAGGCGCTTACTGGGATAGCGAAATCAAGGAGTCTCAACAGCTGGGTGTCGACGGCTATCCCGTCTATACCCGCAAGGCGTGCACGGATGTTGCCTACCTGGCCTGTGCTCAGTTCCTGCTGTCAAACGACACCCTCGGGCGCATTTTCCCCCAGTTTGCGACCCATAACGCGCATACGGTTACGACTATTCTTGAATTAGCCAATCACGATAGTCGTCCGTTTGAGTTCCAGCGTTTGCACGGCATGGGCGAAGCCCTTTATGAAGCTGCCCTGAAGCGCGCTCCCCAAGGTACGTACTGCCGCATCTACGCGCCAGTCGGCGCGCACAAAGACCTGCTACCCTATCTGGTTCGCCGCTTGCTGGAAAACGGCGCGAATTCGTCGTTTGTTCACCAATTGGTCGACCCCGAAGTACCGGTGGAATGGCTTTGCCAGCACCCCATAGAGGCTCTGCGTAAGCAGACATCCTTAGCCAATACGCAGATTCCGCTACCCAAGGATATTTATGGGTCCAAGCGGCGCAACTCGCGAGGCGTCAACCTGAATATCCGCAGCCACTTCTATCCGTTAATGGATAAGATGGCCGTTTTTATGGATAAGCAGTACCCGGTCAAACCGCTGCTGGCGTTCGATGTGGCGGACGATGCTGCCAATACCCACAACGTGACCTGCCCCTTTGATCGCCGTCAAAGCGTAGGCAGCGTTCAGTGGACAACTAAAGAACAGGCCACCAAGGCGCTTGACGCTGCCTGGGATGCCTTCCCGCGCTGGGAAACCACGCCGGTTACCGAACGCGCTGCCGTGCTGCGCCGTTTGGCTGACCTGATGGAAGAGCACATGCCGGAGCTTATGACCCTTTGCTCACGCGAAGGCGGCAAGCTCTTAACAGACGGTGTGGACGAGATCAAAGAAGCCGTCGATTTCTGCCGCTATTACGCCATGCGCGCGGAAGACTCCTTCGGCGAGCCGATTGAGTTGCCTGGCCCGACCGGTGAATCCAACCAGCTAATCATGGGCGGTAAAGGCGTGTTTGCCGCGATCAGTCCGTGGAACTTCCCGGTGGCGATTTTCTGCGGGCAGATTGTTGCGGCGGCGGTTGCGGGCAATACCGTGCTGGCCAAGCCTGCCGAGCAAACGTCAATTGTCGCCCACCGGGTGATCGAGCTGCTTTATGAAGCGGGCTTGCCACGCGATGTGGTTCAGTTGCTGCCAGGCGATGGCCCGACCGTGGGCAGCGTGCTGACCTCTGACCCACGCATTACTGGCGTGGTATTTACCGGCGGCACCGACACGGCGCAGATCATCAACCGTGCCTTGGCTGCGCGTGAAAATGCGCCGCTGCCCACGCTGATTGCTGAAACCGGCGGCATGAACGCCATGATCGTCGACTCTACCGCGCTTCCCGAGCAGGTCGTGGTGGATGTTATCCAGTCTGCGTTCCAAAGCGCTGGTCAACGCTGCTCGGCATTGCGAGTTCTTTACCTGCAAGACGACGTTGCCGACCGCGTCATCACGATTTTAAAAGGCGCAATGAACGAGCTGCGTATCGGTGATCCGCGCGATTTGGGTACTGACGTTGGCCCGGTGATCGACGAGGAGGCGCGCAAGGGCCTGCTTGAGCATATCGAAAAACTTAAAGGGGAAGATCGCCTGGTCGCCGAAACGCCCATGTCAGCCGAGCACACCGAAAACGGTACCTTCGTGGCCCCCGTGGCCTTTACTATCGACAGTATCAATGCGTTAACCCGCGAACAATTCGGCCCTGTACTGCACATTGTGCGCTATAAGGCCAGCGAGCTTGACCAGGTGATCAGCGATATCAATAGCCGGGGTTACGGGCTAACGTTTGGTGTCCATAGCCGTAATGAATCCTTTGCTGCGGGCATTGCACAGAAAATTCGTGCGGGCAATGTGTACATTAATCGTAATATCATTGGGGCCGTAGTAGGCGTTCAACCCTTTGGTGGACAAGGGCTTTCAGGTACAGGCCCTAAAGCAGGCGGGCCGAATTACCTGCAGCGTTTTATCACTGAAAAGACAATTACTAACAATACGGCCGCTTTAGGCGGGAATGCGTCCTTGCTGGCGCTAGGCGATGAGTAAATAGCTCATCTAAATGGAAAACCTGAACTCCTCAAAAAGGATCTCTCATGGTTGAAAATAAAAGCGTAACGGCCTTTACATGCCCCCTCCACAGAAGGGGGGCATTAGGCACAGGGAATATGGCAAATAAACGCTTGAAACCTCTTTTTGACGGTACCTTCGCCAAATGTTTGCAGGTTACAGCGTGAACAAAAGGCTGGGTTAACAAGAAATAGGGTTAACAACAATAAGTCTGTGCTATTACCAAGCATGGCTCGGTAAGCGCACTCACCGGTCGGTGCTATCCGACTTGATAAACGGGAGAATTTCATGGCTATTGGCGTTTGGATCAGCCTTTTTGCTTACTTTGCGCTGATGATCGGCATCGGGCTTTATGCGATGCGCACATCGACATCCACCTCTGAAGATTACGTGCTAGGCGGCCGTACCTTAAGTCCTAAAGTAGCCGCTCTTTCAGCGGGTGCCTCAGACATGAGTGGCTGGCTGCTGCTGGGTTTACCTGGCGCGATGTTTGTATCGGGCCTGGGCTCTGCCTGGATCGGCATCGGTCTGTTCGTCGGGGCCTTCTTCAACTGGCTTCTGGTTGCACCCCGCCTGCGTGAACAGACCGTTCACTATGGCAATGCAATCACCATCCCCGCCTTTTTGGCTAACCGATTCCCGACCCGGGCAATGTCGCTGAAAACGGTCTCGGCGATAGTCATCGTCATCTTCTTCGCGGTCTACACCGCGTCAGGCTTGGTGGCTGGCGGTAAGCTATTCGAAAGTGCGTTTTCTGGCTTGGTGAATGTTGGTGGCCTAAGCGATTACGCAACCGGCATCATCATCACGCTGGGCGTGGTACTTGTCTACACCGTAGTGGGCGGCTTTTTGGCCGTGAGCCTGACGGACTTTGTACAAGGCTGCATTATGATGCTGGCGCTAATTATCATGCCCGCAGTGGTGCTGTTCGGCGAAGGCGGTGGGGGCTTCAGCCAAGCAACCCAGACCCTTAATGAAGTCGATCCAACGCTACTGTCGTGGACAGAGGGCTTGACCTTTATTGGCTGGCTCTCGGCGGTGACCTGGGGGCTGGGTTATTTCGGTCAGCCGCATATTATCGTGCGCTTTATGGCTATCCGGCATCTGAAAGATGTGCCTACCGCCCGTAATATTGGTATGGGTTGGATGGCTATTTCCCTGATTGGCGCCATCTCGCTCGGTATTTTTGGCCGGGCTTACGCTATTCGTAATGGCCTGGAAATTCAGGATCCCGAAACTATCTTTATTATCCTGGCAGAGCTTTTATTCCATCCGCTGGTGACCGGCTTCCTTTTTGCGGCCCTTCTGGCGGCAGTGATGAGTACTATTTCCAGCCAGCTTCTGGTGGCGTCTTCATCACTGACTGAGGATATCTACCGGCTGTTCCTGAACAAACAAGCATCGGAAAAGCAGACCGTTACCGTTGGCCGGATTTGTGTCGTGCTGGTAGGCCTGATAGCCGCCATTATCGCCTCTGATCCAGAGTCACAGGTACTTGGCCTGGTGAGTAACGCGTGGGCAGGTTTTGGTGCCGCTTTCGGTCCCTTAATCATTCTGTCACTCATGTGGCCACGCACCAACGGCGCGGGTGCCATTGCAGGCATGGTGGTAGGTGCTCTCACCGTTATTATCTGGATCGCCCTGGGTTGGAACGGCGAGTTTATGGGTGGCCCCGGCATCTATGAAATCATCCCCGGCTTCATCGCTTCTTTCATCGCCATTATGGTGGTAAGTAGCATGACCGCTGATGCCGGTGAATATCAGCGTATTGAGTCTTAACCGCAGTAGATCAATAGAGCGTTACTAGGGCCACCGCGAGGTGGCCTTTTCGTATTGCACAACGGTACTAACAAACGCGCAACTGATCGGTCACCGCCGTCGGTCATCGCTTTTGGATGCGTCACCAAAGGATTCTGACGCAACGCATACAAGGCGACGTACTACCAATTAATTCTCGGTAACCAGCTGGTCGACTTTCTCAAAAGCACGCACGACCAACCATTGGTCGCTGGGGCGTACTTTTTCCTGAATAAGATAGGCGGCCATTGCCGGGGCTACCTCGCATTTCGCAGGCATTGGCGCTTTCGCTTCGGCGAGCGCATTCAGCCGCGCCACGAATACAAAACGCACCCATTGGGGCAGCGACATCGTATCAATACAGAAGGGTTCCTGGCTTGCGAACGCCGTTACATCCGGCGTGGGGACGCGCCATAAATTGGCGGCCTTCATGGCGGCTTCAAGCTCAAGAAGCGCGGTTTGAAGCTGTTGATGGACGCTCATATACACCTTGGTCAAATCAGTTTGGTTAATGCCCATTATCCCAACTCTGTTCACGAGTTACCACTTTATCCCCCGCCAACTTGGGTTATTCACCGATTCACAGAAAACCTGCAAGAGGCTGTGGATAAACTATGGAAAGGTCTCGCTAACGCTACTCTCAAGAGGCTTGCAGGAAGTTGTTCATTTTTTGATCATCCGTATAAAAAAGCACCAATTTATCGACCGTTACGGCTGACACTGTGCAGCGGTCAAGGTAGAGTGCAGACTTGCAAAGCGGAAGGACATCATGCAACCGATTCAGACCATTGATGATTTTTTTACACGTAGTGGCGCCGAGGTTTCGCTCTATTATATGGGCCGACGCGTGAGTGCCTGCTCGCGTGAGACACTGAGTCGCTTTGAGCGTGGCCAATGTGCCTGGCCCGAGCCCTGGCAAGGTCAGGCACGCTTCGCGGCCATATTTCGGCTAGGCGACATGCCCGAACCGGCGATATGGTTTTTAGCGCTTCCTCTTGACGAGCAGGGGCTGCTCTCCCCCGCTCAGCGCGATGGATTTTTAAATCGCCTGATGGAAACCCTGGGGAAAAATGTTGCATACGTAGGCCAGAACGCTAAAGACGTGGATCATTTAATGACGGATAATCCGCTCGCCTTTACGCCTAACGTAACCTTCCAGGCAGTGCTCAACGCCTTCGCAACGCAAGAGCGTGAACTGCCCGCCAGCCAACATTTCGAGCCTGTTGAAGCCTACCTGACCGGCCAGCAAACCATTGACTGGCAAGCACTGGGGCTTCAAGGAATCGCCGATTTCACGGCACGCATGGATGATTCCCAAGCCAACACCCTGGCCCCCCGGCTCGCCACGCTACCCACTAGCGTTGTGCACTCACTCTGCTACTGTTTAGAGCATCAGCCTCTAGCGGCGTCGATAGTATTGGCGCTACGTGAAATAGGTGAAAAAGCGGCGAGTGAAGGCGATGTTGAAACGCTCTGCGCCTGTATTCGTGCGGTGGGTAGCACATGCCAACCAAGCGTAGGCGACTGGTATACAAGCTTGCTGGAAGACGCTCATGCGTGTGGACCCGATGTACTGGCTGCGATGGCTGGTCGCGGTTGGCTCTTACTGGAAGACGCGCATCGTTTACCGCTTTTCCTGAGCCGCTTGGCGGAGGATGAACGGACCAACTTTTCTGCGGTCGTGCGCGACCTTGCTTTAATACCGCGTTTACGGCTACCAATAATGGTAGCGTTACGAGATGCCCCTAACGGTTCGGCCATACAGCGACGTATGGCGGCCATGACATCAGCGGCTAGCCGTTAAATGGGCAGCGCTATTAACGAATTTCAAGGAGTCAGCCGTGAAGGAACTACCCTACCAGGCTAAAGCGGTTATTGGCCGCCGCGAGATGGTGACGTTGCCTGAGCTGGGGCTTCACCTATGCTGTAAGGCAGATACCGGGGCACGTACATCAGCACTGCATGCCGAGGAAATTGAAACACATGAAGATGAGCATGGGCAGCTATGGATTAGCTTTATCACCCATAGCGGTGGGCCAGAAACGCCCGCCCATCGCCTAAAAATGCATCTGCATGATAGACGCCGGGTGACCAGCTCAAATGGGCATAGTGAATGGCGATATGTTGTTCGTACGATGATGGAAATGGGTCAACTGAGCTTTCCTGTTGAATTGACATTGACAGATCGCAGCAATATGCGTCACGCCATGCTATTAGGGCGCCGCGCCATGCGCCGCCTGCTAGTGGCCCCGGGCGCTGCATTTTTACATGGCGAGCCTTAAATTAATGACGATTAGCCCTTTATTTGGCCCGGAGTCCTGAATGCATATCGCACTACTGTCACGTAATCGCAATTTGTACTCGACACGTCGCCTCATCGAGGCTGCTGAGCAGCGTGGGCACTCGGCCCGCGTTGTTGATACGTTGCGCTGCTACATGAGTATTGCATCTCACCACCCTTCTATTCACTACAAGGGGCAGGAAATTGAGCCGTTCGATGCTGTCATTCCGCGCATTGGCGCCTCAGTAACGTTCTATGGCTGTGCGGTACTGCGTCAGTTTGAAATGATGGGCACCTACGTTATTAATGACTCCGTTGCCATTACTCGTTCCCGTGACAAGCTGCGCTCGCTCCAGTTGCTTTCGCGCAAGGGACTTGGGCTGCCGATTACCGGCTTTGCCCATTCGCCGGATGATATTCCGGACCTGATTACCATGGTTAAAGGCGCCCCACTGGTCATCAAACTGCTGGAAGGCACGCAAGGCATCGGCGTTGTATTGGCTGAAACCAACCAGGCCGCTGAATCGGTGATTCAAGCGTTCATGGGCATGAAGGCCAACATCATGGTTCAGGAGTACATCAAGGAAGCTCGCGGCGCGGATATACGCTGCTTTGTTATTGGTGATAAAGTCGTCGCTTCCATGAAGCGTCAGGCAGCAGAAGGCGAGTTCCGTTCTAATTTACACCGGGGCGGCACGGCCAGTGTTATTCGGATTACGCCGGAAGAGCGCTCAACGGCCATTCGGGCAGCCAAAGCCATGGGCCTACGCGTTGCGGGGGTCGATCTTTTACGCTCTAACCACGGGCCGGTCATTATGGAAGTCAATTCCTCACCAGGCCTTCAGGGTATTGAGAACTCAACCGGTAAAGATATTGCAGGCTTGATCATTGAACATATTGAAAAAAATGCCTCTCCAAATCGTAAAGCGCCGCCCAAGCCTAAAGGTTAAGGGAAAAAACCAAAAATAATCCGTATGAGGGGTGGCAAATATTTGCTGCCCCCCCCACAATCTGCGTCACCGAAGGAGGTAGACGCTCATGTTTCTCGACAATCGCCAAGTGGCGATGGACAGTGTGTTAGAAGCGCTGGCCGACAGCATTGATTATTTCCAGGACAATATCGAACGCCTGCGCCCCTCGCTGCGTGATGCGCTGAAGCCGCACTATACAGCGCGCTTAAAGCAGATGCGCTCTCTCCAGGAACTTGCACGGGCACATTTAAAGATGCTGCCGCGAGATGCTGACGTTGAACGCGATGATTTTTTATGGCTATGGAGCCGTCTAAAAAGCTTTGTGGGCAACGATAGCCAGGTATTAATCAACGAGCTGTTAGAGCAAGAGCGAGTTTTGATGCAGGCACTATCTACCCTGTTTACCCATCCCCTACCCGACCCCATTGAGCCGGTGGTGGATGAGTGCATGCAGGGGTGCCGTAAGCTTATTCGCGAGCTTTATACGCTGCAAAAACGTAAAGCAAAGCGCTAAGCTCTATAAAACTTGTTCTGGTTCCAGCCTATCAAGCGTCGGCGCAGTGAATGGCACGACGTTTTGAAGCTCAATGGGTTCGGGTGGGCCCAGAAAGTAAGGCTGCCGATTCCATATATAGATATCGCCCAGCGTCGCAACTCGCGCCAACCATTCGCGCGCTCTCAAACGCCACTCATCGGCTGCAGGGTTCTCTTCTGCAACGCATCCCGTTACATCCAACCCAAGTGCGCGACCAATAAATATCGCGCGCGGCAAATGCCAGCTTTGGGTCACCAAAAGCGCCTGCTCAAGCTGAAAAACGTCGCGGGCTCGCGCCAGCGTATCGTAGGTACTAAACCCCGCAAAATCCATGGTGAGCTGCTCGGCAGGTACGCCTCGTCGATGCAAATCACGCCACATGGCACGCGGCTCGTTATATGCTTGGGTACGATTATCCCCCGACAGCAACAAATGAGACACGCGCTGCTCATTGGCAAGCAGGGCTGACGTACGCATGCGGGCATGAAAATGCGGGTTACGTAGACCACTGCGAGTCCAGTGGGAGGTGCCAAATACAATCCCTACATCCGCAGGGCGACACTCAAGCACTTGGCTTTCGATGTAGCGTGCCGTGCTACCTACTACCCATAAATTACCGCCTACAAATAGCAATGCCGCCAGCAGCAATAAAGCTCCTAGCGACATTAGCAGGCGTTTGATCCACCTTAGCAAGACGCTGTGCATCCGGCTATCCTGAGGCGCTTAGAACATGCCAAGCTCAAGTTTCGCCTCGTCGCTCATCATGTCACGGTTCCAGGAAGGGCTGAACACAATCTCGGTATGGACCTTGCTAATCTGGGGCGCTCCGAGAATTTTATTACGTGCATCTGCCGCAATGACATCCCCCATCCCACAGCCAGGAGCGGTCAGCGTCATGCGGATCGTCACGACCTGTTCGCCCGTAATCAGCCGCTCAATACGGCACCCATACACCAGCCCGAGATCCACGATATTAACCGGGATTTCCGGATCAAAGCAGGTCCGTAGTTGGCCCCATACAAACTGCTCTATTTCTTCCTCGCTGGCATTTTCGTGCAGTGTCGGGCGCGGTAACGCCTCAAGCCCCAAGGCATCTAAATTGCGCCCCTCTATGAGATAGAGGCGCCCTTCAAAGCCAACACTGACCGAGCTGCCCTTGGCTTGCATCACGCTAACAACGCTATCTTCCGCCAGGATATCCGTTTTCCCAAAGGGAATCGCAATAGCTTCCACGTCACGCTGAAGTGGCAATTTCTGGCCCCGCTCAAGGCTCGCGATTTGCTCGATGTCCATAGCTTTCTCGTTACTCATAGATTGCCTTAACGCACCATGCCAATAACGCGATTGAGAGCGGCAATAAACACCTCCACTTCTTCGAGGGTATTATACGCCGCAAACGATGCTCGGCACGTAGCATCCACGCCAAAGTGTTGAAGCAGCGGCTGCGCACAGTGATTACCGGTACGTATGGCGACGCCTAACTGATCGATCAACAGACCAATATCCTGGGAGTGTGCACCGTCAACGACAAACGATAGCACCCCGGCCTTGTGCGGCGCGGTTCCCACAATCCGCAATCCATCAATGCGCTTTACGCCTTGAGTGGCATGTTCAAGCAACACCCCTTCCCACTCTCCAATCGCCGCGACGCCAACACCTTCGACCCACTCAAGTGCGCGGCCCAAGGCAATGACTTCAGCAATGGCGGGGGTGCCTGCCTCAAACTTATGCGGAATATCTGCAAAGGTAGTGCCAACGTCAAAGGAGACCGTCTTGATCATCTCACCACCGCCTTGCCAGGGCGGCATGGATTCAAGCAGTGCCTGCTTACCGTAAAGTACGCCGACGCCTGTTGGCCCGTAAACCTTGTGGCCAGAGAAGGCGTAAAAATCGGCATCAATCGCTTGTACATCCACTTCCTGATGAGGTGCCGCCTGCGCGCCGTCAATTAGAATGACCGCACCATGCTGGTGGGCAAGTGCCGCCATCTCTTTTACCGGATTAATGGTTCCCAGTGCGTTAGACACATGGTTCACGGCGACCAATTTAGTGCGCTCGCTTAACAGCGCACGGTAAGCCGCCATATCCAGTGCCCCCGCTTCATCCACCGGAATCACTTTAATGGTAAAACCACGCTCAGCCGCCAATAGCTGCCACGGTACAATATTGGAGTGATGCTCAAGCAGTGAGATCAATACTTCATCACCTGCTGCCAGGTGGGTACGACCCCATGATTGAGCCACCAGATTAATGGCTTCCGACGTGCCACGCGTGAAGATAATCTGGCGCGCCTCTTCAGCATTGAGAAACGCTTTAACACGCTGGCGTGTGTTTTCATACGCCACCGTCGCCTCATCGGCCAGCGTATGCAGGCCACGGTGAATATTCGCGTTATAGCGCGAGTAGTAATCGCTAAACACGTCTATTACCTGCTGAGGCGTCTGGCTGGTGGCAGCGTTATCCAAATAGACCAGCGGCTTACCATGCACTTCCCGACGAAGGATCGGGAAGTCATTGCGTAGTGCCAGAACGTCAAAAGGTGCCTGGCCATTCGCTGTCGCTTTCTCAAGTACCGTAGACGACATTCATCACTCCTTAGTAGGCCGTAGAACTTAGTCGTTGAGCGCGACGGCCGTTTCTACCAGGCCAGCCAGGTTAAAGCGTTCCGGCAATTTACCGGCAACCGCAAGCTCTACGCGCTCAGCGACTTCATCCAGCATCACTTTATCCAGCACTTCACCGGCAAAGGCCAGGGTCAACAGCCCCCGCGCCGTCGCCTCATCGATACCACGCGTACGCAGCGCGTAAATAGCCTCTTCATCTAGCTGACCGGTCGTGGTGCCGTGAGAGCACTTCACATCGTCGGCATAAATTTCAAGTTCAGGCTTGGCATCAATCTGGGCGCGGTCAGACAGCAGCAGGTTCTGGTTGCTCTGAAAGCCTTCGATCTTCTGGCTATCGCGCTTAACGTACACCTTGCCGTTAAACACGCCATGCGCACGGTCATCCAGGATGCCTTTGTAGTTCTCATTGGAGAACGTCAAGGGCGCGTTATGATTGACCTTGGTGTGGTTGTCCACGTGTTGACGACCCTGACCGAAGAACAGGCCAAAGAAGTTGGTTTCGGCCCCCTGACCATTAAGGTCACTGATCAGGTCGTTACGCACCAGCGCACCACCTAGATTCAGGTTATACGAGGTGTAACGGCTATCGCGCCCCTGCTCAACATGCATGCTGGCAATATGCATGTCGTTAAGCGGTGCTTCCTGAAGCTTGTAGTGGTTCAGGATAGCGCCGCGGTCCAACATAAATTCGCCCACAATGTTGGTGAAGTTGGCTGCGTCCTGATCGCCACAATAGTGCTCAATCAACGTGGCTTCACTGCGACCACCCGCCTCAACCAGAATACGTGGATGGCTCATCACCGGCGCACTGCTCGCCTTGGAGAGAAACTGCAGCACGATAGGCTTATCGACCACCGTACCCGGCGCGATACGCACCACAGCGCCCTCTTCCATAAACGCGGTATTCAAGGCTGCGAAGGGAGAGAAATCCACGCCTGTTAAGCGGCCAAGTGGGCCACCCACCGCTTCGTGATTTTCAGCAAGCGCTTTTGACAGTGGCATAACATGAACGCTCTGGGGCAGTGCGTCGATATCCGACAGCGCTGGGGCGTAAACACCATCAACAAACGTTAACCGATAAGCCGCGAGAGGTAGCGTTAATGCTGCTGCCTGAGCGGGTGAGTAGTCGCCATTATCGGCCAGTGTAAAGTTACCCTGAGCGATGGTGCGAACATCGGTATATTTCCACTCTTCGTCACGGCGCGTGGGAAAGCCCAGCGCTTCAAAGCGAGCAGCGCCCGCTTGGCGACGCGCGGCAATCCACGACGGCTCCGTTTCGCGCTGCTGGCTACGCGCTTTTAGCGTGTCCAGAAAGGTTTGCGTATCGCTCATGCCACAGACTCCTCAATACCTTCGTATCCGTTAGCCTCTAGCTCTTTGGCAAGCTCGGCATCACCGGTTTTAACAATACGGCCGTCAACCAGGACGTGGACTTTATCAGGAACGATATAGTCAAGCAGGCGCTGATAGTGGGTTACCAACAGAATCGCGCGCTCTTCGGCACGCAGGCTGTTAACACCGTCGGCGACCACTTTCATGGCGTCGATATCAAGGCCGGAGTCGATCTCATCCAGCATGGCGAGTTTAGGCTGGAGAACCAGCATTTGGAGAATTTCGTTGCGCTTTTTCTCGCCGCCAGAGAAGCCTTCGTTAACCGCGCGCTGCAGGAAGCTGGCGTCCATTTTCATAGAGCCAAGCTTCTCTTTTACCAGCTTCATAAACTCAGGCGCTGGCATATCTTCTTCACCGCGCGCCTTGCGCTGGGCATTCAGCGCTGACTTCAACAGGTAAATATTCTTTACCCCCGGGATCTCAACCGGGTACTGGAAACCCAACAGCAGGCCTGCCTGGGCGCGCTCTTCAATTTCCATCTCAAGTACGTCTTTACCTTCAAAGGTGATGCTGCCTTGGGTGACTTCATAGCCATCTTTACCTGCAATCACCGCTGACAGGGTTGATTTACCCGCGCCGTTAGGCCCCATGATGGCGTGTACTTCACCGGCGTTGATGGTCAAGGTAAGCCCTTTAAGGATCTGCTTGTCTTCAACGGTGACGTGTAAATCAGTTACTTGCAACATAGTCATAAACCTTCTAATTCTGGCGAGTCGCTGGCGCGACGCGTATCAAAGTAATGTGTACGGCAATCCGGCTAAACGATTAGCCTACCGCGCCTTCCAATGTCACGTTCAAGAGCGCTTCAGCCTCTACCGCGAACTCCATCGGTAGCTCCTGGAAAACATCTTTACAGAAACCGTTAACAATCATACTGACCGCATCTTCCTCGGAAATACCCCGGCTCCGGCAGTAGAACAGCTGATCTTCACCAATTTTAGAGGTGGTGGCTTCATGCTCAATCGTTGCCGTGCTGTTACCGATTTCCTGATACGGGAAGGTGTGAGCGCCACACTTGTCGCCAATCAGCAGCGAATCACACTGCGTGAAGTTACGCGCGCCCTTGGCACGCGGGCCAATTTTCACCAGGCCGCGATAGGACTGGTCGCTCTTACCTGCCGAAATACCTTTGGCCACGATATAGGAGCGCGTGCCTTCACCAATATGAATCATCTTGGTGCCGGTATCGGCCTGCTGACGCCCGTTAGTAACGGCAACGGAGTAGAACTCGCCAATGCTGTCTTTACCGCGCAGCACGCAGGAAGGATATTTCCAGGTAATGGCCGAGCCGGTTTCGACTTGGGTCCAGCTAATACGTGAACGTGCGCCACGGCAGTCGCCACGTTTAGTCACGAAGTTATAGATGCCGCCCTTACCGTTCTCATCACCGGGGTACCAGTTCTGAACGGTAGAGTATTTGATGTACGCATCATCTAATGCGACAAGCTCAACAACGGCCGCGTGCAGCTGGTTCTCATCGCGCATCGGCGCGGTGCAACCTTCCAGATAAGAGACCTGAGCACGGTTTTCGCAAATGATCAGCGTACGCTCAAACTGACCGGTATTGGCCGCATTGATACGGAAGTACGTCGATAGCTCCATCGGGCAGGTAACGCCTTCAGGAACAAATACGAACGAGCCGTCGGTAAACACGGCTGAGTTAAGCGCGGCAAAGTAGTTATCGGCCACCGGCACGACGGTACCCAAATACTGCTTGATCAGCTCGGGATAATCGCGGATTGCCTCAGAAATGGAGCAGAAGATAACACCGGCTTCAGCCAGTTCCTTTTTAAAGGTCGTCGTTACGGATACTGAATCGAATACCGCATCAACTGCAACGCCGGCAAGCGCCGCCCGCTCGTGTAGTGGAATACCCAGTTTTTCGTAGGTTTCCAGCAGCTTGGGATCTACTTCGTCGAGGCTTTGCGGGCCATCTTCGGGGCGCTTGGGCGCACTGAAGTAGGAAATCGCCTGGTAGTCGATAGGCGGATAATCAAGATGCGCCCAGGAAGGCTCTTTCATGACCAACCACTGGCGGTAAGCGTCAAGACGCCACTCAAGCATCCACTCCGGCTCACCCTTCTTCTTGGAGATAAACGCGATGGTATTTTCGTCTAGACCGGGTGGAAGCGTGTCGCTTTCAATATCGGTTACAAAGCCATCTTTGTATTCGCGACGAACCAACTGTTCCATTTCTTCGGTTGCCATGGTGTTACCCTCTGGGCAGTTGGTGGCGAGCACCGCTCGCCGTCAATTATAAATAAATGCGTATCAACGCTTATCGGAATTTGCGTATGTTCAGAACCCTGTATATCCAGAGCTATGCAGATACCGCCGATAGATTGATACTTTGAATTGGTAATTGTACGGGTAGCTTGAGAGGCGATGATGCCGCCAAATGGGCTAACGTTACGCTTTCAAGCAGGGTACTAATCGCGAGCGATACACGCTGCCAATTGTCGGCCACACCACACGTTGCGACCAACTCGCACTCTCCTTGGGCATGGCTACACTCGGTCATCGCGACAGGGCCTTCAATCGCCGCAATAATATCCGCTGCGGTAATTTGTGACGCGGGCCTGGCAAGCCGGTAACCGCCTTGCGCCCCTCGCTGTGACGCTAAAAGCCCCGCTCGGACCAACATCTTAAGCGTTTTGCTTACCGTTGGGTGCGGTAGCTGTACGTCTTCCGCCAAGTCTGCAGCCGTATGCGATGCCTCTGGGTGACGCGCAATTTGTGCCATCACAACAGCGGCGTAATCTGTCAGCCGAGAAAGCTTGAGCATAGCGACTCCCGTTAGCCAGCAAATCATCAGGCTGGCTTGCGTGTTAATTGGGTACCATTTTAGTCCTGTATAAAATCGATGTGAAGCCCTATTGCCCAATCCTTGGCAAATTGCGTCAAGTTCTGGCACGTTCGCCGCCGTTACCATCAAAAACAACAATCATTATCATTTGAGAATTTTATTGGCTATCCCACAAAAAAGCCTATCCACCAGGGATAGGCTTGTTATGGCTCAGCACCTGATTAACTGAGCATCAAGCTTTTTTAACGAATTCAGATTTAAGCTTCATGGGGCCAATGCCATCAACTTTACAGTCGATATCATGATCACCTTCAACAATACGAATACTCTTAACCTTCGTGCCGACCTTAACAACCAACGAGCTGCCTTTGACCTTTAAGTCTTTAATGACGGTCACACTATCGCCGTCAAAAAGGGGATTGCCGTTCGCATCGCGTACGCTGGGAATATCGTCAGAGGCATCGGCATCCGCCGTTTTCGACCACTCATTACCACATTCCGGGCAGACGTACTGCAAGCCGTCATCGTAAGTGAACGTTGAGGCGCAGGCAGGACAATTAGGTAATTCGTTCATCAATGGCTCCATCACAAAAACCAGCAAAGCGATGGAGCCTACACCGGTTAGGCAAAATGCTCCAGTCCAAGAGGGCATTAGCCCCGCTGGTAGGTGCCTACAAGCCGGTCAATCCCCAATACGTGCGGCTCTACCTTCTCAAATAGCGCCGCGACACTTAGACCTTTTGGCAGATCCATTGACTGATCCAAAGCAAGCACTAAAAAGTAGTAAAGGTGCTTACCATGCCCTTCTGGGGGCATAGGACCGCCGTAGCCCTGCTTGTCGAAGTCGTTATTGCCACAAGTGCCCAGCTGAGTGTTTTCATCCTGCCCGGCAATATCGCCGGGCAGGTTATAAAGGGTCCAGTGAACAAACCCGTAGCGGCCATCTTTTAACAGCGGCGCATCGGGGTCGTGGCAAATAACCGCAAACCCTTTTGTACCTTCAGGTACGTTATGCCACTCAAGAGGAGGCGATAGATCATCGCCTTCCCCGGTATAGCGGGCAGGAATCGCCTGATGCTGCTCAAAAGCGGTGCTGGTGACTTCCATTGATGACAGAGCAAATGCCATAAGTTTCTCCCTGGTTAGCCAATCACTATGTCTACAGAGTGGTAGTAAATATCCAAGGCATCAACGTTAATTCAGATAACCCGCGTTGCGTTGCCACCACTGCTGCGCAATTACCACATTTTCTGCGTTGCTCTCGGGGCTTAGCACGGAGGATAGCTGCACATAATTCCCACCGGTTTTAGACGTTAACAGCGGATCTTGTGTTGCCAGTTGAAGCGCGTAAAGCACCAGCATTTGTTCGTACTCATCCTGGGTATTCAAGCGCGCATACAAAAGTGGCACTGCGGGTAAGCCAATATCACCTAACCGCTCAGCGGCAATATAAAAGGTCCGGCGGTTGTCCTGGTCGCCGTAATAGGAAACGAAGCGGCGATCAGAAAGCCTGCTCACATAGTAAGCGGCCTCTTCTTCAGGGCTCATGTACAGCGGCGGCACCCAGTCAGTCGCCGATACACTGCTGGAACTTGCAACGGGTGCTGCCTGAACAGGCTCATCATTCGTTTGAGATGTGGTCGATGTCGTCCTGTGTTGCTTGCCTGCACACCCTGCCAATAGCACACTCCCAAGTAGCAGGACACATAACATGTTTTGCTTTATTTTCATGTTTCCTATGGGCTCCCCATGCAAATTACCACCATCATTTTTAAGACCAGCGACCCTGCTGCTTTAAGCGTCGTTTTACCCAGCCATCATAGAGCTTCCTTAACCGTGGTTTAATCACCGGCAGACCGATCAACCACGCAACCGGGTGTAAAAAGACAACCCGAGTCATTAACAGGCGATAGGCATCAATGCCTTCTACTATATCCCCATCAGCCCGCTCAACATGCAGCGACTTTAACGCAGTGTCAGGTTCTATACCCTTCTCTTGCAGTGTATGCCGGTGCTCACTGACATCACACCAACGAATATCGCTTGCCCCCTCGCCTGCCCAATGCTCATAACGCTGCCTGTCTTTGCGGCAGCGGGGACAAACCGCATCGTAATAGACCTTAATTGTGTTGTCAGTGGGCATATAATACTCGGAGCGGACATTGAGGGGGTAAGTGTGGCACGTCGGTGGCACGACGCAATGCTAGTGATCCATCAGAGTAAGCGCGGCGTCTTTATGCATCGCAACATGATCGGTTTTGTCGCTTTTGATTTCATACTGCGGCTCCTCCTCATTGGCATAACGGTGATGACCTTTGTAGGTCGTATCCTGCGTATGTACGCGAGTGATATGCCCGCTTACATAGCCAGCCTCTGAGTTCCATTTTACGTGATCGCCCACCTTGAAGCGCTTAGCCATTCTTCACTCCTATTGTTTTCCACCTCTATCATTCTCCCCCCTATCATTCCCCATCCCTATCAGAATTTGGTTCACTTAACCTTAAGTGTAGATGTACTCACTCATAGCGCTAAGTATTCACCTGTGACGACACATAAGAGCCAGGTTGCTACCCTAGCATCCGGTAAACGCGCCACTTTAAAGAATGGCTGTTTGCCTTTGCGTGTCCTTACTTCATTAGACAAGAGGCTGCCATGGCGGAATGCAAAAAACTGCTGATCATTGCACATGCACCTTCCGAGAACACACAAAAGATGCTGGAGGCTGTGGTGCACGGCGCGTCCCACCCTGACGTAGAAAAGGTGGTGGTAACATCGCTCACCCCGCTTGAAACACAACCGGACGATATTCTTTCAGCCGATGCGATTATTCTCGGCACCACTGAAAACCTGGGCTATATGGCAGGGTTAGTGAAGGACGTATTTGATCGATGCTACTACGCCTGCCTTGATAAAACCGAAGGTTTACCGTTCGCGTTTTATATTCGGGCAGGCCACGATGGCACCGGCACTCAGCGTGGCATTGAGAGCATTACCACCGGGCTGCGCTGGCGACTCATACAAGAGCCACTTATTTGCCGAGGCGACTTTCAGGCAGGTTTTATCGAGCAATGCGAGGAGCTGGGGCTATCCGTGGCTGCCAGCCTGGAGGCTGGGATTATTTAAGGCGAAAAAAAACGACACCTTGATAGGTGCCGTTTATCAGTGCATAAGGCTGGTTACTTCAAGCGCTCAAATACCGTCGCAACCCCTTGCCCCATACCAATACACATGGTGGCCAGGCCCAACGTGGTGTCGCGCTGTTGCATAACGTTAAGCAGCGTGGTGCTGATGCGTGAACCGGAACAACCTAGTGGGTGGCCCAAGGCAATCGCACCGCCGTTTAAGTTAACCTTTTCGTCCATGGCCTCCAAAAAGCCCAGGTCTTTTAATACCGGCAAGCTTTGCGCTGCAAAGGCTTCGTTAAGCTCGACAGTCTGGATATCATCCGACGAAAGGCCTGCGGCTTTCAGCGCCTTTTTAGAAGCCGGCACCGGGCCATAGCCCATAATCGATGCATCACAACCTGCTACACCGGTAGAAAGCACTTTAGCGATAGGCTCAAGCCCCAACGCTTGGGCGCGCTCGTAGCTCATGATCGCCATGGCGGAAGCACCCACGGAAAGCGCGGACGACGTGCCTGCCGAGACGGTGCCGCTACGCGGATCAAACACCGGCTTAAGCTGGGCCATGGACTCAAAGCTTGCATCAGAGCGGATCACTTCATCGCTCTTGAACAGCACTTTAAAGCCGCGCTGGTCATGGCCTTCAACACCGACAATCTCGTTATCGAAGTAGCCTTTCTCCATTGCTGCCTGAGCACGCTGGTGCGAACGCACGCCAAACCGGTCCTGGTCTTCCCGCGTAATACCGTGCATCTTACCTAGTAGCTCGGCGGTCAGCCCCATCATCATGGAGGCTTTAGCGGCGTATTTACTAATCGCAGGGTTTACATCAACCCCATGCGCCATGGGCACATGTTCCATGTGCTCTACACCACCAATGATGTAGAAATCGCCCATGCCCGCTTTGATATTCGCCGCCGCAATATGCAGCGCAGTCATGGAGGAGCCACACAGACGGTTAACGGTTTGCGCCGGTACCGAGCGTGGAATGCCGGTCATGATCGCCGCATTGCGAGCAATGTTCATGGCTTGTTCAAGGGTCTGGTTAACGCAGCCCCAAATCACATCATCTACTTCAGAAGGGTCTAGATTGGGATTACGGGTAAACAACGCCTGCATGACAGCAGCGGACAGGTTTTCCGCACGAACGTTACGAAATGCGCCATGCTTGGCTTTTGCCATGGCGGTACGTACACCGTCGACCACCACGATATCTCTGGGATTCAAACTCATCTTATTTCTCCTGTTCGCGGTGACTTAGGCCTGACCGGGGGCGGGATAAAACTGCTCATTGTTCTTCGCCATTTGGCGCAGCTTTTCAGTCGGCGCGTACAGCGGGCCGAGCTCTTCAGCCAATCCTTCCGCCAGTTTGACGAACTCCGCCACGCCCATGGCGTCGATATAGCGCAGCGCGCCACCGCGGAAAGGCGGGAAACCAATACCGTAAATCAGCGCCATATCCGCTTCGGCAGGCGTATCAACAATATTGTCTTCCAGACAACGAACCGTCTCCATGCAGAGCGGCACCATCATGCGGGCAATAATATCCTCGTCGGAGAACTCTTTTTTGTCGCTAACCACTTCCTCGATTAACGCGTAGGCCTGCTCATCCGTTACTTTTTTGGGCTTGCCTTTTTTATCCTCTTCATAGGCATAAAAACCCTTGGCGTTTTTCTGGCCCAGGCGCTCGTTTTCGTACATCACCTGGATTGCCGTTTTGCCTTCACGCGCCATGCGGTCCGGGAAGCCTTCCGCCATGACGTCATTAGCGTGAACCGCCGTATCCATACCGACCACATCCAGCAGGTAAGCAGGCCCCATCGGCCAGCCAAACTTCTCCATGACCTTATCAACACGCTGGAAGTCGGCACCCTGCTCGACCAGGAAGCTGAAGCCGCCGAAATAGGGGAACAGCACACGGTTTACTAAAAAGCCGGGGCAGTCATTCACCACAATGGGCGTTTTCCCCATGGCGCGAGCGTAAGCCACCGTCGCCGCAACTGCTGCGTCAGAGGTTGTTTCACCGCGAATAACTTCAACCAGCGGCATGCGATGCACAGGGTTAAAAAAGTGCATGCCACAGAAATTTTCAGGGCGCTTCAGGTTCTGAGCCAAGCGGTTAATCGAAATGGTCGATGTGTTGGAGGTCAGGACCGTATTCTCTCCTACCATCTCTTCGACTTCGCTGAGCACCGCACCTTTTACCTTGGGATTTTCAACAACCGCTTCAACCACCAAATCAACATTGCCGAAGTCGCCGTAGGAGAGCGTGGGGCGAATATTGGTCAGCTTTTCCGCCATTTGCTCATTGGTGAGTTTTTTACGCTCAACCTGCTTGGCGAATAGTTTACGGGACTCTTTCAGGCCCAGTTCAATGGCTTCATCCTTGATGTCTTTCATCAAGATAGGCGTGCCTTTAGAGGCGCTTTGGTAAGCAATACCACCGCCCATTATACCGGCGCCCAACACGGCCGTTTGCTTAACAGGCTGCGCCTGCTTTTCATACTTGCTGGCTTTCTTTTTGACGACCTGATCGTTCATAAACAGACCGACCAGGTTAAATGCCACGCTGCTTAGCGCAAGCTTGGCAAAGGCTTTCGCCTCAATGGCCTGGGCGCGACTGTGCTCTTCACCCGCACCTTTTTGAATAACCTTGATAGCTTCAATAGGCGCTGGATAGTGAGGGCCCGCTTTGCCGGCGACATACCCTTTGGCCGTCTCAAACGCCATCATTTGTTCGATAGCATTGAGCTTTAAGGGGCCTTTTTTCTCTGCGCGACGCGCCTGGTAATCAAGCTCGCCAGCGTTAGCGCGGTCAAGTATGTCTAGCGCCGCCTCCTCTAGCTGCTCGGGCGTGACCACGGCATCGACAGCGCCGACTTTTAGCGCCGCATCGGCGCGGTTTTCAGTGCCACCGGCAATCCATTCAATCGCATTGTCAGCGCCAATCAAGCGTGGCAAGCGTACACAACCACCCCAGCCCGGCAAAATGCCCAGTTTGGTTTCGGGAAGTCCAATTTTAGCTTTTTCGCTCATCACGCGAAAATCAGTGGTGAGCAGCACTTCGCACCCGCCACCCAAGGCAAGGCCATTAATGGCGGCAACGGTTGGAAAAGGGAGATCTTCAATCGCATTAAATATCTCGTGCACCTTGAGGTTCATCTCCTCAAGGTACGCTTCACCTTTAGTGAACAGGCTGTGAAACTCGGTGATATCCGCCCCGACAATGAATGCGTCTTTGCCGCTGCCAATCATCAAGCCCTGCAAGTCATCTACCGCCTGAAGAGCGCTAACAGCCTCTCCCAGTTCGGTAACAACAGCGCTGGAAAGCTTATTAACGGACTCATCTTTTAAATCAAAAATAAGCCGCGCGATGTGATGGCCACTCAGGGTGTCACGACGCTCCACCGTGATGGCATTGCCTTGATAGATCATCCGTGCTCTCTCCACAGGTTTGAACTGGCGCTCCTGTCAGCAGACTCTTGCAGCAAGTTTTAGCGACAAGTCCCTGGCTGGTTCGTCAGCATTTCATACGGTCGTTTGATAGCGTTAGCTTGGTTGAGTTATCCAACAACGTCAAGCCCTGACTTTTGGCTAATCCCTGCCAGGAAGTACACTTTCTCATCACCTAAATATTCCGTTATTAAGGACACATTAAGACGATTACCTGCTGGGCATCGACTTTTTTCAGAAACCCATGGATCATGATTTTTTTCACTATGGGTCATATATTCATGGGCGCCCTGTTAACACCGACGCGCATAAAAGCCATTCAGCACTTTACCGAGCGCTTAGTGGAGCGCATTAAACCCTGGAGCTGGCTATGGCCGCCCATGGCATTTTCAGCGGGAGTAGGCAGTTTTTTTCTGGTCGACCGTCAGCAGTGGCTAGGTGCGGCGCTAGCGCTGGGGCTGTTATTTACCTGGACGCTGCTGCTTTCTGAAAGTTTAATTGGCCGCTGGCTGGCCAAGCGTGGCCACCCTACCCTGCACCGTGGCGCCACTACGTTTATTGCCCAAATGATTCACCAGGAGACGCTGTTTTTTACCCTTCCGTTCATTTTAATTACGACGGTATGGAATAGCGGACAAACGCTATTTGCTCTCCTGGTCATTGGCATGGCGCTGTTATCAATTATCGACCCGCTTTATTACAAGGTAGCTGGCCGCTGGCGCAGTCTCTATTTTATTTTCCATGCGCTGTGCGTTTTTTTGGTGATGCTGGTAACGCTACCGATCATGCTCCATCTCACGACCGGACAAAGCCTTTTGTTAGCGATGTCTTTGATGGTACTGGTAGCGCTTCCCAGCTTTTGGCATTTACTCAAGCAGCGCTCGTTAAAACGCTGGTGCCTATTTCTAGGGCTAACGCTTGCACTTGCGTATGCTGCCTGGATAGGCCGTATTTGGGTGCCGCCCGCAAGCCTTTGGTTGACCAGCAGTGCGCTCTCCCCTTCGCTTGATATTCAGCAGCGAGAACCGCAGGGTTCCATTGCGCTGACGCCAGATGCTATTCGTGAAAACGGCCTTTATGTGTATACCGCGATCCGTGCCCCACGAGGATTAAGCGAAACTATTTACCACGCCTGGCGTCACAACGGTGAACCGTTAGATACCGTCCGGCTGGACATTAGTGGTGGGCGTGAACAGGGTTATCGGGCATGGAGTCATAAGCTTAACTTTCCTGCTGACCCATCAGGTGACTGGCGAATAGATATCATGACTGATAGTGGTCAACGCGTGGGGCTGATTCGTTTTACGGTATCGGAAGACTTACAAAAGGCCTCTAAAGCCGATAGCGCTATTCGCGCCAGCGGTTTAAGCAGACTTGATTTGCGTCGTTTTGTGCCAGGAAGCAGTGAACGCTCTGACACGCCGACAAGCGACTAAGTCCGCCTATGGCTTGCAATCCAAGCCATAGCTAATGACAATCTATCCTCCCACTTTTTGGTAGCGAGTTGCCCATGGCTTCATCGATTGGTTTTCGTCTTGCACGCCTGCCGCATTTGTGGCGCTCAATTTTGGATCGTAGGCTCGCTCCTTTGGGGCTTACCCAAACGCGCTGGGTCACGCTTTATCATATCTGGCGCTTGGGTGAGGGACATCCCCAGTGCGACCTGGCGCGAGTGATTGGTGTTGAGGCCCCTTCACTTGTTCGTACACTGGGTCAACTTGAGGAGCAGGGTCTGGTTGAGCGACGCGCTTGTGATAGTGACCGGCGCAGCAAGCGTATTTACCTTACGCCAGCAGCAATGCCGCTTTTAGAAAAAATTGATGCGGTGGCTACCCAAGTCCGTGAAGAGTTCTTTGTCGGGCTTGGTGAGCGTGAGCTTGAACAGCTCAATGAATGGCTGTCAATAATTGAATCAAACGGGCTAGCCATTCAAGCGCGCGAGCAAGACCCCCCTACTGCTTAGATGCTCACCTAGCGGTGATGCGCACCGTCTCGATTATCCAACGGCTTGCCTAGCGGCTGGTCCGACAAACCGCTTAGCGCGCCCTTTAATTGCTTTACGTCTGCAAGATAAGTGGAGAAACGCTCGGCGGTTTGCGACTCCCACCACCAAAGCGTTAGCGCATAAGGCGTCGATTCAATCACTAGTGCATCCTGAGGCAACCGCTCCAAGAGTGCTTTTAACGGCGCACTGGCACTTTCAGGTAAATCGCGCAACGGTGCAATACGCCAACGCCAGCCAGCATAATAGGGCTCTAGTGCGGCACTGGCATTGCTGTCCCGTAGCAGCACAAAGTCCGGGCCTGGCGCATCCTGAGGATAGTGCCAACGATAAGCGGGCATGGTGCCCCTAAAATGGTGCAGCGGGGGTTTTTCCATTTTAACACTGACCCCTTGTTGCTTAGCACCGTTACGCAACGCCATTTGCCTTACCTGACGCGGGCTTGGCTTGAGCCACATGACCGGCGCCATCACAAATAACAATACAAAAATGATAATTAACCATACCATAACTGCTTCCACCCTATTTCAGTCGTACGCTGTTAACACGTTTAAAAAACCATGACGCAGATCGTTGTTAAGATTGTCCATGCAGCTTAAAGTAAAGGTTATCTAACAAAGTTTGCTTCTTTGTTAATTATCGCCAAGGAGATAAGCCATGAGCTATCACCATATTCTGGTTGCCGTTGACCTAACAAAAGATTCTCACAAGGTACTAGAGCGCGCGATCGTTATCGCTGAGCGCAACAATGGTGCCAAAATCTCCATTATGCATACCCTTGAGCCTTTGGGTTTCGCCTATGGAGGTGATATCCCGATGGACCTTACCAGCATTCAAGACCAATTGGATGATCATGCCAAGCAGCGCCTGGCTGAAATTGCGACCCCTCATATCGACAAGGCCGACCAGCACGTAGTGGTGGGCATGCCCGACACGGAAATTCATCGCTTCGCGGATGAACATAACGTTGATTTGATTGTGGTTGGCTCCCACGGAAGACACGGCTTTGCCCTGCTACTGGGTTCAACGTCAACAGGCGTGCTGCACGGCGCGCAGTGTGATGTGCTCGCCGTACGGGTTGGCAAAAAGGGCGAGAGCAGCGACGAATAAATATACGCGCTTATTCTCGGCGCCTGACTTGCATATCGAACGCTTCTGTTCAAAAAGCTACTATCCCCAAAGGCACCGACCAGGCGCCTTTGGGAACATACACTTGAGTTTCCGCTATGCGCCGTTGGCCATGGCTTCAAGCTCCATCCAGCGTTCCATGGCGGCTTCAAGCGCCTGCTGAGCATGCTCTAGCTCTTGTAGTTTCGCTGTTACCGCGCTGGCCTCCTGCTGATAAAACGCGGGATCGCCTACCACTTGCTCCAGCGCTTCGACATTGGCTTCAAGCCGCTCGATGTCGGCAGGCAATGCATCCAGTTCGCGCTGAAACTTATAGGAGAGCTTGACGGTTTTTTTAGCGGGTTCTTCAGGTGCCTTCTCAGGTGCTTTTTCTACCGCCGCGCTGGTGGGCTCGGTTTGTTGACGCGCCGCGCCTTCCCAAGGGGCAGGCGGTAGCTTACCGCCCTGACGTATCCAGTCGGTGTAACCGCCCACGTATTCACGGACAACGCCTTCGCCTTCAAAAGCCAGCATGCTGGTCACCACGTTGTCCATAAAGGTTCGGTCGTGGGAAACCAGTAACAGCGTACCGTCAAAGTCCAGCAACAGCTCTTCAAGCAGCTCCAGGGTTTCCATATCCAGGTCGTTGGTCGGCTCATCAAGCACCAACACATTGGCAGGCTGGGTAAACAGCTTGGCCAAGAGCAGACGATTAGACTCCCCGCCCGACAGTGCTTTTACAGGCTGACGCACGCGGTCAGGCGTAAACAGGAAATCCTGCAGGTAGCTCATGACATGGCGATCCTTGCCACCGACGCTGACTCGGTCACTGCCTTGAGCCACGTTGTCATAAACCGTTTTTTCCAGTTCAAGTCCTGCGCGCAGCTGGTCAAAATAGGCCACTTTAAGGTTCGTGCCTAGCTGTACACTGCCTTCGGTCGGTGCTAGCTCACCCAACAGAATTTTAAGTAGTGTTGTTTTGCCCGCGCCATTGCGCCCGAGAAAACCGATACGGTCGCCGCGCACGACTTCCAGGTTCACATTACGCAGAATAACGTCGTTACCAAAGCGCTGAGTCACCCCTTTAAGCTCGACTACCCGCTTACCGGTACGTTCACCACTATCAACGGTCAGGTTAGCAGTGCCTTGGCGTTCACGGCGCTGGCTGCGCTCGTCGCGCATGGCTTCAAGAGCACGTACCCGCCCCTCATTACGGGTACGGCGCGCTTTAACCCCTTGGCGTATCCAGGTCTCTTCCTGCGCCAGCTTTTTGTCGAACTCGGCATTTTCCCGCGCCTCAACTTCAAGCTCGTGCTGCTTGCGCGCCTGAAACTCTTCGTATTTGCCCGGGTAGCGGCCCAGCTTGCCACGATCAAGCTCAAGAATATTAGTCGCCAGCCTGGAAAGAAACGCCCGGTCATGGGTAATCAACAGCACCGCACCATTAAAAGCCAGAAGCTGCTCTTCAAGCCATGCAATGGTGTCCAGGTCCAAATGGTTGGTCGGTTCATCAAGCAGAAGTAAATCAGGCTCAGACACCAGCGCTCGCGCTAACGCGACCCGGCGACGCCAGCCGCCTGAAAGAGAACTCATCTCAGTTTCAGGAGGAAGTCCCAGCCGCGTTAGCACAACATCAATACGCTGATGGAACGACCAGCCATCAATCGCTTCGATGCGGGTTTGCAACGTCGCCATGCGATTCATGTCCGGGTCGGGATCGTTGATCAAGTGCTGATATTCAGACAGCAGCTCGCCCGCTTCAGGCAGACCCTGTGCGACCATGTCGAAAATAGTCATGCCCGATGACTCAGGTAACTCCTGAGCCAACACTCCAATTTTCAAGCCAGGCGCTCGCCAAACCGAGCCGTCATCAGCCTGAATATCACCCGCCACTAATTTTAAAAGCGTAGATTTACCGGTGCCGTTGCGCCCGACCAGCGCCAGCCGCTCGCCTTTTTCGACCGTAAGGTCAGCGCGGTTCAACAGTACTTGGGTGCCGTAGGCAAGTTGCAGCTGTTCGAGTCGTAACAAGGTCACGCAGTATCCTCCATCGTCGTGAGGCGCACAGTGTAACGCATGGACAGCAGTAGAGGGGAAGCTTCGCGCATTAGTCGATACGTGTGCTTAGCGTTACAATACTGGTTTGCTATTTTCGACGAAGGAGTAACGCTTGGCTTCATCGGCAGTCGATAACGTTTTACCTGAAGCGCTTCAATTTCGCCCTACGTCTCCGTTGGTCGATATTGGCGCTAATTTGACGCACGAAAGCTTTGATCGTGATCTTGATGACGTCATCGCGCGGGCTCATGCTGCTCATGTTAATACAATGATTGTCACGGGCACGGACCTGGCGCACGCCGAGCAGGCGATAGCCCTTTCCGGGCAATATCCCGGCCTTTTCGCAACGGCGGGCATTCACCCGCATGATGCCAGTTGCTGGAATGCAGACCTAGCCAACAAGATGAAAGCCTTGCACGCACATCCGAAGGTAGTCGCCGTTGGCGAATGCGGGCTGGATTTCAATCGCAATTTTTCGACGCCTGCCGAGCAAGAGCATGCGTTTGAAGCGCAGTTGGCACTAGCTGCTGAAAGCGGCCTGCCGCTTTTTCTACATGAGCGCGATGCAGGCGTACGAATGCGTGAAATATTGGCCGCTTGGCGCGATGATATCAGCGACGCGGTTGTGCACTGCTTTACCGCTGACCGCGATACGCTGCACGGCTATCTGGACCTGGATATACATATTGGCCTGACCGGCTGGATTTGCGATGAGCGTCGCGGCCATCACTTGCGCCCGCTGGTTAACGATATTCCGCTGGAGCGCTTGATGGTGGAGACCGACTGCCCTTACCTGCTGCCCCGCAATCTACCCGCTAAACTCAAAGGGCGCCGCCATGAGCCAGCGCTTCTGCCGTGGATCGTAAAAGAAATTGCCCAGTGGCGCGGCATCAGCGAAGCTGAACTAGGTAGCGCCACGACGCAAACTGCACAGCGCTTTTTCCGCCTGCCTACAGAATCTTGAAAGGAGTACGAGCGTGGCCGATTACCCAGGATTTATTGCCATTGAAACGGGCGAAGAAGATGGCCTCCCCCTTGCCATAGCCTGGTCATTGCCCGATGGACGCGTTAAGGAAACCTTGATCCAACCAGACGATAGCTGGATCAAGGAAGATACCAATGCCATGGGCGCTTACAGCATCGAGGAACTTGAGAGCCTGGGCGTTAGCCCCCTTGAGGTGATTCGCGAGCTGGAAAACGATTACTTCTCCGCCACTCTCTATACCAGCGACAATGGTGAGGATGAGGCGGCGCTGGCGCGTCTATTTGATACGTATGGGTTGGACCCTTTTGTAGAACTGGCGCCGGCATCGGTGCTCTACCCGTCTATCACACCGGGTGAATGGCACCGCCAGCGACGTGAGACATTCAGCGAGCTGGGCCTGGAGCCCATGCGCCCCGAACATGAGCTTGAGGTCATGCTGTCCTTGCACCAGCGCTTAACCGAAACGGATTAAGCATTAGCAGCCACAGGCGCTTGACCCAAGACCGCTTGGCCTTGGGTAATCGCAGCGGCTAGTGGCTCTTTGCGCTGATAAAACGACGTCAACGCCACATAAAGGGCGTTGGCGCGCGTGGGCAGGCCTTCTTGTAAATAGCGCTGCTTTCGGGCGTTTACCTTCTCCGCAAATGCGTCACGATCGACGTCAACATCGCCCCCCAGGTTGTCCACGCTGACATGAAAGATGCGTCCACACGCGTCAGCAAACAGTGACTCCAACGCCTGAGGGGCAATTTCGGCTTGCTCAAAAGCGCTCTGCTCCTGGGCATTACGCCCATCGGGCAAATACCAGTAGCCATAGTCTTCCAACTGACGGCGCTTGGCACCAGCAATACACCAGTGGCTAATTTCATGCAGGGCGCTGGCATAAAACCCACGGGCAAAGATAATCTGATGATAAGGCGCTTCCTTGCTTGCCGGTCGATAAAGCGGCTCATCTTCACCCCGCACTAATCGGGTTTGATAGCGCGGCATAAAAATGCCGTCAAAGAGTGCCGTAATATCCTCAAGTAACCATTTGTTATCTGTGTGAACCACAATATCCTCGTTATTTAAGGCCTTTTTGCCTAGTATAACGGCCCTCGTTAGGTAGGCTGAAGTCTAAACGGCAAAAACCAGCGACTCCTGCTAATCTAGCGGCGTTTTATAGATTACTTTACTAACGGAGAGCCTTTCCTTGGCCCGCTTTGCTGACGATATCAAAACCACCTATTGGCCAGAAACCCGTGCCTTAATTTTATTGGCGCTGCCTATTTGTGGCGCGCAGCTTGCCCAGGCAGGCATGGGGGTAGTCGATGTCATGATGACGGGACGCTTTAACGCTACGTCGCTGGCAGCGGTCTCAGTAGGTACCAGTTTATGGGCGCCCTTGATGCTCTTTATGACGGGCACGCTCATGGGGCTTACCCCTATTGTCGCTTATCACCTCGGCGGACAGCGAAGCAATGCCATTCGCCCTGCGGTTCATCAAGGATTATGGGTGGCCTTGGTTCTAGGCATTATCGCCGCGATTCTGCTTAGAACCAGCGTCATGCCCATTTTCGAATTAATGGATGTACCGGCTCAAGTCGCTCAAGAATCAGCTGCTTATCTTTCAGCGGTGGCGTTCGGTATGCCCGGTATTGCCCTCTTTCAAGCATTACGCGCGTTTTCGGATGGCATGAACCATACGCGGCCATCATTGTGGATCAGTGTCATCGGTTTGCTCGTGAATATTCCGGCCAACTACCTGCTGATCTACGGCGGCGACGGGCTGGTCAATTTGTTGGGTAGCGGCGTTCCCGATATTCTGCAACAAATTCCGGCCATGGGTGCCTTTGGCTGTGGGATCGCGACGGCTATCTCCATGTGGACCATGATGTTAATCATGCTGCTGTACACTCGCCGAGGGCGTGCTTACCAAAACGTGTCGCTATGGCACCGTTTTACGCCTCCACAGCTGGCGGGTATTAAAGAGCTGATTTTTGTAGGCATGCCGATTGGCGTGGCTATTTTTGTTGAGGTGACCCTGTTCACCTTGATCGCCCTGTTTGTTGCCAGCCTGGGCGAGATAACCGTAGGTGCTCACCAAATCGCGCTCAGCTTTACCTCTATTCTGTTTATGCTGCCGCTTTCATTGAGCATGGCATTAACGGTACGCGTGGGTAATACCCTCGGCCAACATCGCCTGACACTGGCTCGCCAGGTTGCATGGAATGGTGTGGTGGTGAGCATACTGATTGCGGCGTTTAATAGCCTCTTTTTGTGGCTAACTGCCAAGCCGGTGATTGCCTTGTATACCTCGAACCCTGAGATACAGGCGCTGACCCTTACCCTCATTGCCCTTGCGGTCATCTTCCAGCTCTCTGATTCGCTTCAGGTGAACCTGGCAGGCGCGCTACGAGGGTATAAGGACACCCGCATCGTCATGGTCATTACAGTGCTGTCCTACTGGCTTGTAGGCCTTGGAGGCGGTTACTGGTTAGGTGTGCATGGTGCAAGCGGTTTAACCGAGCCTTTAGGTGTTCATGGGTACTGGATAGGCTTGATTGCAGGGCTTAGCACCGCCGCACTGTTGTTGGCCTGGCGTTTAAAATGGATTAGCCGACAGGGGTGAAAAGTGACAAACCTGTGGCTTCTCTTCGTTATGTTCACGGCAATGTCGGTTTTGACAGGTTGCAGCGATCATGAGGCAGAGCAGCCATGGGTCGCCTATCATCATCAGTTGGCCGAAGACCTGTCCTCGCCTCCGCTCGAGCGCACAGAAGTATCCAACATAGGGGCATTTCCAGAACGCCAAGAAAGGCTGATTGAGGTATCTGAAACCCGCGATGGCATACTCAATATTTACGCGTTGCGCGAGTGTCACATCACATCGCTGATTGCAGCCCGCAACAATCAGCTTGGCCGGGTTGCGCCGCCCAGCCAGCACTGGCTTTACGAGCGTGAGTTATGGCAACGCTTGGCGGCATGCCAGGAAAGCGATGTCCCAGACCGGTTAAGCGAGCGCGATAAAGAGCGCCTTGAACAGCTTACTGCTCTGAAAACAGCACAACTACCCGCTGTTAGCTGGAATGCTATTTTCGATTCTGATGAGTGGGTAAAAAGCTTCTCTCGGGCAAGCCAACCGCTAGCGATGAGTGATTTTCCAGCGATTGCGCAGCAGCTTGCCGCTGTCGATTATTTGCAACAAATGGTAGATAGCCAGTTTAGCCAAGCATGGCAGCAAGACTCCTCTCAGCTTGAAAACCACCTCAAGCACCTTCAAGAACGCCCCTTAACCGCCGAGATACTCCGCACACTGCTACTTTCCGAACAACGTTTGCAAGACGCCAGCGAGCACTTAAGCCAGCATGATCCTCACCATGAAGCGTGTTTAACAGCGTGGGACACTGAAGCACTGAACCTCCTTGAAGCTAACGCGCAACAGTGGCTACTCGCTATCAACAAGCTGATAAACAGCCAAAGCGTTGCCTTGCCAGAAGCGGTACGTGTTTACCAAACGCAATGGCTCTCACTTGATAACGCACAAGCGCCTTGGCAGCAGTATCAGCAGGCCAAAACGCACCACTTATCGCTTAGAGAAATGCACTCAGTCTGTTTAAGCGATTAAATATTCGCCTCCCTCTTAACCTTATGGGCAACCTGTGCTATTGGTGAAGGATGCGGTAAGCATTTCTTGCTTACCAATGTCGTGGCCACGCAGCATTAGGAGGGACATCATGGGCGTATCCCAGTCACCCCGCTCTGCCCAGGTCATCGACCTGGATACCGTGCGCCTGCGTCAGCAGGCGCAAAAAAGTTTGGTTCGTTTAGCGCCCGAGTTAGACGGGTTGGAAATGGTATACCAGCTCGCTGCGAGCCCCGATTCCTATTTTGGCATGCCCATTCTGGCCTGGGGCTTAAGAGCCGATGGCCATGTTGTTGGGTTGGTGCCCTGGATGGAAACACTAACCGCCTGCCAAGAGGTGGATAGCCAGGAAAACGGCTATTTTGTTGGCTATCGCGATCCAGAAACAGAAGAGATCTTTGAGTCACCGCCCGATCACAAATATTACGAGCTAACGGCTGCCGCTGACTATTTTGAGTATGAAGCGTCGGGAGACGTTACGCTCATCCAGCAAATTCCCGATACCCTGGGCACTCATGCGTTGTGCATGAATCACCCCAATGCACCGTGGCATATGAAACCCGTTTACGGATGGCGCTTGTACAGCGATGGCTCTATTGATGCCTTACTTGCTGATGAAGAAAAGGCCACAATGACACCCATTCTGTTGGGTGATAAGTGCCTCTACAGTGCACGCTCCTGTCACCCGAGCGTTTATTACTTTCAGCGCCATATCGCTAACCGTATTCTTGAGGAAGATCCCGCTACTCTTGAGACATTAGCCATGATGGTCGTGCCAGGCGATTAACGTACGAGGCGGTACACCTGTTTAATTATGCGCACCGTGCGAGGCTATTCACCATTAGTCGATTTTTGCCGCGCACGGCTGCACATCTTTACGCTAAGCGTATAAAGTAAACGTAGCTTTCTGCTGATTCACTGCGGTCGACAAGCTCATGACCCAAAAATTGACAAAATTTAGGTACATCACGCGTGGTAGCAGGGTCCGTTGCCACAACTTTAAGCACTTGACCTGAACTCATATCACGCACTTTGTTGTGCATCAGCATGATAGGCTCAGGACAATAAAGCCCTGTGGTGTCCAGAACAGTGTCGTAGTGGGGTGAGGCATCAGTCGTGTCAGCCATTCATATCCTCGGTTTAGGAACTAGATAGCATGATTAAAGTTATCATCGAACGGCGTATTATGCCTGGCCTTGAAGATGAGTATGAACAGGCCGCACGCGAAGTCATGCGTGTTTCGCTCGGTGTCAGAGGCTTTGTCAGCGGTGAAACGCTGGCACAACAAGGCCATACGGATCGACGCTTGATGATTACCAAATGGCGCGATTTACGCGCCTGGAAAGAATGGCACGCCAGCGATGCGCGTGCCACTGCGATGCAACGTATTTTACCGCTATTAACAGAAGACGAGACGATCCGCATCTATGAAGCGGGCTATTAACACCTTAGTGGGTTAGCCTTACGTGCACAGTCACTTCTTCCCGGTCGTGATAAAGGTGCCTGCAGTTTATGTGGGCACCAACACCCGCGTTTTTAAGCGCTTCTTCCAATGTTTCCAAACAGCGCGTTACTTCATCCCAACGTTTCTTCATAGGTAGTTTGAGGTTAAAAATAGCCTCTCTACACCATTTACGCGTTAGCCAACGCTCGACCATCGCCAGCACCCGTACGGGCTTATCTACGATGTCACATACCAGCCAATCCAAACGCTGAGGCGGCTCCCAGGTAAAGCCATCTTCTTTAAGGTGGTCAATTTGCCCAGAGGCCATTAGCTGCTTATCCATTGGCCCATTATCAATGGCATAAACGTACATGCCCCGCTGCACCAACTGCCATGTCCATCCACCGGGCGCGGCTCCTAGATCTGCTGCCTGCATATGCGCACTCAAGCGCTCCTCCCACTCTTCGCGTGGGATAAACTCATGCCATGCTTCTTCCAGTTTAAGCGTAGAGCGGCTTGGTGCACGCGAAGGGAAGCGCAACCGACGAATACCGTTAAGCAGCTCGCTACGATTACCGGGAAAACTTATGCCTAGCTGGGCGCGATCACCATCGGTCCAAAAAATATGTAACCGACGCCCACCTGCCTTGCCGCGTAGCGCACCGCGTTTTTTCAACATGCTTTGCAACGGCTTGGTAAGGGCTTTGATCAGGCCAACCAGCGCCTTACCATCATTAGTATCGGGCGTTTCATGCCAGATTTCTTCAAAACTCCAGCCGCTAGCTTTAACCTGCTCTAAAATAGCGGTTAATCGATCATCTCGTGACAAGGTGAGTGCTGGTAAGGCCGCCAGGCTTTGACGAGCGAAAATAAGTCTTTTAAAAGCCGCCCGCCGGTGCAAGTCATTAACGGGTTCATCGTCTGTTCGCGTTAGGCTGACCCACCCTTCCCCATAAGCAGGTTCACAGGGTACCCCTTGGTGCTTTGCATGGTGCTGCATTTCTGACAACGCATCATGTTCAAAACCAGGGCGGCAGTAAACTAACCACGATGTCGGTACCGTTTTACTCACCACTTCACCTCAAATTGCGTCTATCACCCAAAGTGACAGCCGGTTGATATAGTCGCTGGGGACGCATCATACCATTAACACGTGTGCTTTATTTTCTTCCACGCATACAAAAAACCCAGCCGATTGGCTGGGTTCTTCGTTAA